>CAIOTJ010000001.1 GCA_903861195.1 uncultured Planctomycetaceae bacterium
CGCGACGTGGACCGCTTCGACAGAGTTGTCATGGGGCGCCTGAAAGAGGACCAGTGAGGGACACCCCAAACGGCTCCACGGGGGCCCGTTTCTGGCCGGGGTCGGCCGTGTTCACCAGCGCTGTCTGGCACTCTTGCAGAATACAGTCTGTGAAAGGGGCGACCGGAAGCCGAGAGAGGGGATCGGGAGCAAGTCGAGCAGTAGAGACGGAACAGGCACCGGGGTGTTCGTGTGCGCGAGAATCCTGGTTGACGATGAAACTCACGCTCACGGATGATGCCATGGGGGCGTGTATTGCTGCTCGAGGCAGTGAGCCCACCCGCAGCCGCGTCGGCATGCAACTCTGAATTGATGTCACCGCAACAGGCTGGAGGTTGAGCGCAACGAGTTCTGCGGTCACCTCGGCCGCCACGGTGCCGGAAATCCACGGTGCCGGAAATCCACAGTGCCGGAAATCGTGGTGTGTTGCGGCACCGATTCGGTCCCGGCATTATCGGGATCGGCTGCAGCAGTTGCATTGCCTCACGGGTTGGGGGTGAATTCCCAGAATTCGGTGAACAGTCCCGAAGCCGACAGCTCGTGGGCCGTTGGATGAGCGGGGGTGGGGGTGGGATGGATCACCCCCCAGTCTCCCCAGCGCGGATAGAGCAGGGCGTTGGTGCCGCGGAGATCGTCTTCTGCAAACGTATGGCCCGCGTTGAGCACCAGGTAGTGCGCGGGATCGGCGGGATTCGGGAAGATCAGCGCGGGCAGGTGCCGCCGGGGATCGTAGGATTTCCCTCCCACGACCAACCGCTCTTTGGTCCACTCCACCGGCAGGCGAGGGAGCAGTTGGGCCAGCAGCGGGTTGCTCTGCGGATCGCCGAAGAGCACGAGGTGCTTCCCCAGAGGTCGGGACAGGTCGATTTGCTCCGGGTCACGCCGGGGCAACACGCCCCGGAAGTAGCGTTCCCACACTTGTTCGAACTGGCGCAGTGTCGCGCGGGTCCAGTCGTCGGCGAGGGGGGACCACCCCGGCTGGGTGGGACCGACCACCATGAAGGGGCCCCGGAAGGCGTCGTCGATCGGGCCGGCAAGCCCCCGGCGTTTCTCGGGCCGGTGGGCGAGGCGTTGTGCTGGCTCCCCGGCGGCCACGACCCGCCACCGCTCTGCGTCCCGTTCGACCACGACGGTGCCGGTTGGCGACCGATCCAGCGCCGACGTTCCGAAGACTGTCCCCCGGGACGGGGTGGAGGGGGTTGCCGCGGGGGCTTGCAAGGTCTGGCCATCGATCACCACCGTGACGGGGAGGTCGGGCTGAGTGGGGGCGAGCGCGAGGCGACGGATGTTGACGGTCGACAGTGTGAAGTGGTTGCCCTCCCGGCTCCCGTCGACCAATCCGCGCTGCAGCGTCTGCCGCAGCGCGTCGACCGTCAGCCAGTCGCACGCCCCATAGGCGGGAGTGTAGGTGACGAAGCGGATGCGAGAGGGGGTTACCCGGCCGGGCCCGGCGAACTGGCGGTAACCTTCCTCGGCCCGCGCCTGCCATTCCGGAGGGAGCACATGCTCCAGCCCGGGAGCGATCAGGTGAGTGAACCGCAGCGGTTCAGGAAAATCGCGCAGCGCCGTTTCGATGTTCACCGCCGCCTGCCGTTGCGCGTCTTTCTCGCCGCTGTAGCAGACAACGGGAACGTCGAAGGCATTCTCGGCCCAGTCGACCGCATCGTAGATGTGCAGCCCCGCCTCGACGTGCGGGGGCAGCGCGGGGGGCAGGTCGGCCACATAGCCCCGCGTGGTGGTGAAGCCCGCCCCCGGTCCCAACACGCAGAACAGTCCCGGATGATGCAGACCGATGTGCCAGGTGCCCGCGCCTCCCATCGAGAAGCCGCGCAGCACCAGCCGGCGAGGATCGACCGGGTCGTGGTCACGCTCAGCCACCCCCGGCAGCCCGGCCCGAAACGCCGCCAGCGCTTCGAACAGGTCGGTCTCCCCCGACCAGCGATAGGCGTTGTTGCCCCGCCCGAACAATTCGAGCTGAATTCCCGGCAGGTCTTCCGGGGCGCGTCCGCGGTGGGTGGCGATGAATTTCGCCTCGGTCAATGCCGAATCGCGGCCATGCAGCACGAGGTCCAGCCGGTAGGTGTTCCCCCGCTGATAGGCGCGGGGCAGCAGCACGGCGTACGGCTGGAGCGATCCATCGACCTGGGAGCGGTAGGCGCGTACGGTCCATTCGCCGGGGGTCTCGGCCCAGGGGGCGGTTCCCCGTTCGGCCAGACGGGCACGGGTCAGACCTTCGTCGAGAGTGGCGAGAGTCCAGCGGCCGGCGTCGCGGTGATACCACTCGTTGAGCCGGTCAATGCGCTCGGCCGCCACCAGGCAAATCTCGACCTCGGCCAGCACGGCGTCGGGAATCTGCCGGTCGCGCAGCCGGGCCACCGCGTCGCGCAGGGCGGTGGTCTGGGTGGCGATCTGGTCCCGCAGTTCGGCGGCGGGGGGCTGCACCGCGGGAGGGGCGAAGTTGCGCCGCGGGGGGGCCGTGGGGGGAGCGGTCTGCCCCCGCGCGGAAGCCTGTGGCCAGAGACAGAGGGCCCCCACGAATCCAAGTCCGACCAACCACAGGTGTCGCATTCCCCGGTCTCCTTCGCGCTGGTGGGCAACGTGCTGCAGCCGGTCATCAGACTCGAAGGGAAGGCCGGTTGCAAATGACCGCTGACGCGAAGTGCACGGCGCGCCACAGAAGCGGCCGGCGTGCGACCGGAATGACGTTCCGGCAACAGGTGTCGGGAGGGACGGCCCGCTCCGGAACGTTATGATTCCCGCTCAGACAGTGGTGTGGCTTTTTTTGTGGGCAGGTTCCGCATGGCGAGTGAGCTTCCAACTGAGACATCCGGGAACGTGGTTGAGCGGCGGCAGCCGAGCGGGGCCGGGGCCTGGTTGCGGTTCTTGGCCGCGTTGGGGGCAACGGCCGGGCTGCTCTATCCCTTGGGGCGTTCGATTGTGATCGGGCTGTTGTCGGGGCGGCCCGAGCAGCGGTTTGTGGCGCTGGCGGGAGTGGGCCTCGTGGTGGTCGCGGTCTTGTGTTGGGGATTGGCAGCCCGGTTCGCGACCCGGTGGTCCGGGCGATGGATCGACCTGGTCGTGGCGGGGGTGTGGACCGCGCTGGGGTTGGGATTGCTGTGGTTCGCCGCCGCCGACCGGTTTGGCTTTGTCGTCGCGGGGCCGTTGTTTGTGTTGTCGACCTTGCCCGTGATTGCCCTGGCGTGGGTCCCCTGCGACCTGGCGAACTGGAAGACCCGGTTGCGGCGGGCGTTGTGCGCGTTGCCCCTGGCGGCCCTGTTTCCCAGCCTGATCACCGTCCAGGGGCTGACGGGCGGGGCCGAGGTCCAGTTTGGCTGGCGGTTCGCTCCCCGGGTCGATCCCGGGGCGCAATTGCAGGGGGAATCGACGGCGAGCGCGGCTGCGATCGAGATTGTTCCCCGGCCCGACGAGGATTTTCCGCAGTACCTGGGACCAGACCGCACGGGGGTTCTGGCGGCACGATCGCTGGCGACCGATTGGACGATCCAGCCGCCGCGCGAGGTGTGGCGACGGGAGATTGGTTCGGGCTGGAGCGGGTTTTCGATTGTGGGGGACGTGGCCTTTACCCAGGAACAACGGGGTGACCTGGAATGCGTGGTCTGTTACGCCTTGGACGATGGCCGCGAGTTATGGCGGCACGCCGATGCGGTCCGGTTCGAATCGGACATGGGGGGCGTTGGTCCCCGGGCCACCCCCACCTGGCATGAGGGAGCCCTCTACACCGTGGGGGGGACGGGGCTGTTGACCTGTCTCGATTCCCACACGGGAGAGCGGCGCTGGCAGGTCGATCTGCTGGCCGACAATGCCGGGAGCGGTATTTCGCACGGAGTGTGCGGCTCGCCCCTGGTGGTGGGAGACCGGGTCATTGTGAGCCCGACGGGCATGCCCGCCGGTGGCCTCGCAGCGTACGACCGCACGACGGGAGAACGGCTGTGGCGGGGAGGGAGACACCCCGCCAGTTACGGCTCGCCGGCGCTCGCCACGTTGCGCGGTGTGCCGCAGGTGCTGTTGATTACCGCCGATGGCCTCGAAGGGGCCGATCTCGAGACGGGAAAGTCACTCTGGAGTTACCCGTGGTCGAACGAGGTGCGGGTGAATTGTTCGCAGCCGCTGGTGCTGGACGAAGAGCGGGGGCGGGTGTTGATGTGCACCGGCTACACGACGGGGAGTGTGCTGTTGGAGGTGCAGCCGAGTGGGCAAGGGGAGTGGCAGGTGAGCGAGGTCTGGCAGGCGCGCGGTCAGATGAAGACGAAGTTCATGACGGCGGTCGAGTTCGAGGGAAATGTCTACGGACTCGACGACGGCATCCTGGCCTGTCTCGATCTCTCGTCGGGAAAGCAGGTGTGGAAGGGGGGGCGGTATCGCCACGGGCAACTGCTGCGTCTGGGGGAGCTGCTGCTGATTCTCGCGGAGGATCCGGGAGATGTGGTGCTGGTGCGGGCGAACCCGAAACGGCATGAAGAATTGGGGCGCGTTCCCGCCCTGGCGACCATGACCTGGAATACGCCGGCCTTGTCGGGGCGCAGGTTGCTGGTCCGCAACAACCGCGAGGCGGTCTGCCTGGAGTTGCCAGCCGCCGCGAAATGACCAGCGAGGTCGCCACGGGTCGCCAATGCGTCGTCGCGCACAGAGCCGGGTGAATCCGACGGGCCCGACGCACTCCCGGACTTGTGGAGGGGCGGGGGCTGCGAAGACGGCTTACGGAACGAAGACGTTCAGTGCCTCGGCGTTGGCCCGGGTCTGCAGCAGTTGGCGAAGCCGGGCGTGGCACGCCATGCAGCCATCCCCCGCGCCGGTCGAGCATTTGATGTCGCGGACTGTCACCGCACCGCAAACATCGATGGCGGTGGCGATCGTGCTGAGCCGGACTTTCAGACACCGGCAGACAATCTCGTCGTGGGCGTCGAGCGCCTCGGCGAACTGCGTCTGAGGAGTGTCTGAGAAGGACATGGCCAATTCGGTCAGGACGTTGAGCAGCGGGAAGGTGCTGAAGTCTTGTTGAGAATGAGTCTCAGTGTCAGAATTGTCGGCAGCCCCCCCGGAACTGTCAAGTGCGAACCTCGAAATTTCCTTCCCCTTCGGCACCGGGCTTCCTCCCCACGGGGCGACAAACCCCCCGGTTTGTCGTGATTCGTGGCCCAGCCGAGCGGTCCGCACAACGACCTTGAGCAGCCCCTCGGCTCCCCTCTCCACTCTGGCGAAACTGGGTCAAATTCACCCGGTCCCAGTTCCCTGGGGTCTTCGCGGGAAATTTGCCCGGTCTCACCCTGGCATGGACCTCTCGGCCCCCGCCGCTCACGCTCGTCGCTTTGCCAGTTCCTCCTCCAAGTTTCGCAGTCGCACCGGGTCGGCCGCTGCCAACAACACCCGCACCGGCGGCAGCGATTTGGCCCGACTGATGGGGAGTGGCCGCTGCGAAGCCCCCCGGGAGTGGAGCGCTGTCGATTCCTGTTCGCCCGGCCCGGCTCCCGAACATGTCGGCGTGGTGAGCCAGGCCAGCACTTCCGGGTCCCCGGCCCGCGCGATCTCTTCGCAGAATTGCCGGACGACATTGGCTGTTCCGCCCGGCATAACCCGCCACGCACCCGACCAACCGGCGGGCAGCCAGTCGCGCCACGCCAGGGTCAAGCGTCCCATGGTGAACCGGGCGTTGAGGTCCTGCAGGGGACGCAGGCGTTCGTGACCCGCCGGATCGCGATACCGCATGACATCGATGCCCAGGGGGCCGAAGTAACCCGCGGCCGCTACCCGCTGCGCCACGTGCCGGGTCGCTTCGATCGCCTCGCGCCAGACCGGGAGAGCCGGTTCACTCGACCACCGGCTTCCCTGCCAGCTCCCCCCAGCGGCCACCTGCTCGGCCAGGCCCACCAGGGTGATGGTTCCTGTCGCGGAGAGTTCCCACTGCACCCCCGCCTCGGCCACGGCATCCAGCAACGGTTCCAAAACCAGAGGACCGGTGGCTGCCAGCCGTTGCTCGACAAACCGGCGCTGAGGCTCGGTGACTGTGGGCCCCGTCCCCCGAATCGCCTCGCGCCCCGACATGCCAAAGTTCGCTTTCAGAATCCAACCAGCGTCGGGTCTGGGGAGCGCGCGGAGGGCCGGGGGCAGATCGAAAAGGCTGGCGATCACCCGGCTTCCGGGCAGGGCCATCCCCAGTTCCTGCTCCCAGCCCCAGCGCTGGGTTCGCGAATTCACCGCCGCCACAACGGCGAGGGAGGGAAAAGGCTGGGGCGGTCCCAAGCGTCGGGCCAGTTCGGTGGCCGCGGGAGTCCAGCCCCAGGGGACCAGGGTTCCGGTCACACCCTCTGGCAGTTCCTGGCGAAACTCGACCCCCTTCCAACGGTTGCGGGGAAGGGAGGGAAACCACGATTCGGGTCCGGGGCCTTTCGGGGGCTCGATCCCCAGCACCAGGTCGCCCGGCTGCACCAACGGCAGCCAGGACCACGCCAACTCGGCGTTGAGTGGACGCAGGCGGTCGGTCAGCGAGACCAGCAGCCCGCCGGCTGCCGCCTCTTGGGTGGCCGGGGTGCGGAACCACAGCTTCCCCCACTCCAGCTCGCAGGTAAAATTCCCGAGAAAAACGCGACATCTCTCGATTGACAGCCCGGCGGTCTCCCCCTTCCGGCAGTCCGGTTCCGGGTTCAGCCCCAATTCGGCAGGAAATCCAGGCATCCTTGGGTTCCTCCCCACTGCGAATCTGTCAGTTTGGCAGTCGCCCAGCTGCCCGACTCCTCATCGATTGTC
This sequence comes from uncultured Planctomycetaceae bacterium, assembly GCA_903861195.1. Lineage (GTDB taxonomy): Bacteria > Planctomycetota > Planctomycetia > Planctomycetales > Planctomycetaceae > UBA10511. Next base: position 6,802 of record CAIOTJ010000001.1, read on the forward strand.
CTCAACATCTTTCCGAGAAACAACTTACAACACTCCAAAAGTTTTTGGCACACCGATTGCTCAATCGTCTCGCTCATTCGGATCCACGTGCGGACTACGGTCCCCCATTGGCTGCGAGTCTCTAAACGTTCGAGGAGAAGCTGTGGCGAAGTTGATGATCTTCGATGATGACGTTCATAAGAGTCTGCTGGCGGGAGTCGGCAAGTTGGCCCGAGCTGTGGGCAGCACGCTGGGCCCTCGAGGCCGGAATGCCGTGCTGGACAAGGGCTGGGGTGCACCCAAGGTCACCAAGGACGGCGTGACTGTTGCCGAAGACATTGACCTGGAAGACCCATACGAAAACATGGGTGCCCAGTTGGTCAAGGAGGCGGCCTCGAAGACCAGCGACGTTGCTGGCGACGGGACCACCACCGCCACCATTCTGGCCGAGGCCATCTATAAGGAGGGGCTTCGCTATCTGGCCAGCGGTGCCGATGCGATGTCGCTGCAGCGCGGCGTGCACAAGGCGGTCGCGGCGGTGATTGAAGAGCTGAAAAAGCACTCGAAGAGTGTTGACGCGAAGGACAAGAAGTCGACCCAGACGGTGGCTACGATCGCGGGGAACAACGATCCCGAAATCGGCGGCATTCTGGCCGACGCACTGGTTCAGGTTGGCAAAGACGGGGTGATCACGGTCGAAGAAGGCCGGCAGGTCAGCACTTCGGTCGAACTGGTCGAAGGGATGCAGTTCGATCGCGGCTATCTCTCGCCTCACTTCGTCACGGATCAGGACGAGCAGACTTGCGAGCTGGAAAACTGCCGCATCCTGATTTACGAAGAGAAGATCACCACCGCCAAGTCGCTGGTTCCGCTGCTCGAGAAGATCTCGAAGGCCCGCGCGAACCTGCTGATCATTGCGGAAGACATTGAAGGCGAAGCCTTGGCGACCCTCGTGGTCAACAAGCTGCGTGGCATCGTCAATGTCGCCGCGGTGAAGGCTCCGGGCTATGGCGACCGCCGCAAGGCGATGCTCGGCGACATCGCCGTGCTGACCGGCGGCAAGGCGATCTTCAAAGATCTGGGCATCAAGCTCGAGAATGTCGCGATGAGCGACCTTGGGGTGGCCAAGAAGATCAACATCGACGCCGAGAACACCACCATCGTCAAGGGGGCTGGTGCCAAGGACGAGATTGAAGGTCGCGCGGCCCAGATTCGGGCCGAGATCGCCGTCACCGACAGCGAATACGACCGCGAGAAGCTGCAGGAACGGCTGGCGAAGTTGGCGGGTGGTGTGGCCCAGATCAATGTCGGGGCGGCCACCGAGACCGCGATGAAGGAACGCAAGGACCTCATCGAGGACGCCCTGGCCGCGACCCGGGCCGCCCTGGAAGAGGGAATTGTTCCAGGTGGCGGTGTGGCGTTGCTGCGTTGTTCCGGAGCGATTGAGAAGCTGGGATTGACGGGTGATGAAGCCTATGGGGCCAAGATCATCCAGAACGTGCTGGACATTCCTCTGCGGTACATTGCGACCAATGCCGGCCTCGATGGCTCGGTGGTGGCGAACAATGTGCGGAAGCAGAAGACCAAGACGCACGGTTACGACGCGCTGAACGACAAGTACGGCGACATGTTCGATGCCGGTATTGTCGACCCCTGCAAGGTGACCCGTTCCGCACTGCAGAACGCGGCCAGTGTTGCCTGTCTGCTGCTGACCACCGACTCGATCATTGTCGAGGAGCCCAAGCAGGAAGAAGACTCCCACCACGACCATCATCATGATGGCGGGATGGGTGGCATGGGCGGGATGGGGGGCAGGGGAGGCATGGGTGGCATGGGCGGGATGCCCGGCATGGACATGGGCATGTAGTTCCGATTGCAATCGGAAGCCCTGGGGGACCCGCGCCAGGGGGCGCGGTCCCCGACCAAGTTCGAGCCTGTTTTCACATCACTTCGCAGCCACGATCTGCGGATCACATAATTTCTGGAGAAGAATTCCATGAGCTTGAAGCCTCTTGACGATCGCGTGGTGGTTCAGCCTGTTGAAGCCGAGACGACCACGGCCGGTGGCATCGTGTTGCCGGACGCCGCCAAAGAGAAGCCCCAGCGGGGGAAGGTGACGGCGGTTGGCCCGGGCCGGTTGCTCGAATCGGGCGAGCGGGCTCCCCTGGCGGTGGCCGTGGGAGATCACGTGCTGTTCAGCAAGTACGGCGGCACCGACATCGAGGTTGACGGCAAGGACGTGAAGATCCTGCGCGAGAGCGACATTCTCGCCAAGCTGGTCTGATTGTTCACTTTCGAAGAGATCCTCCGCAGGAGTTAAAGGCGTGGCTAAGCAACTGTTGTTTGAAGACCGTGCCCGGCTGAAGCTGCAGCGCGGCGTGAATATTCTGGCCGACGCGGTCGCTGTCACACTGGGCCCCACCGGCCGCAATGTGATCATCGACAAGAGCTTCGGCAATCCTCTGGTCACCAAGGACGGCGTCACCGTCTCGAAGGAAGTCGAACTTGACGATCCGTTCGAGCACATGGGGGCCAAGCTGGTGAACGAGGTGGCGACCAAGACCAGCGACATCGCTGGCGACGGCACGACCACCGCGACGGTGCTGGCCAAGGCGATCTACGCCGAAGGGCTGCGGAGCATCACCCTGGGAGCCAATCCCACGGTGGTTCGCCGGGGTCTCGAGAAGGCTGCCGCCGCCGCGATCGAGCACTTCAAGTCGGCCGCCAAGCCGGTCGACAAGCCGGAAGAGATCGCCCAGGTGGGGGCAATTTCGGCCAACAATGATCGCTCGATTGGCGACCTGCTGGCAGAGGCGATGCAGAAGGTCGGCCGCGACGGCGTGATCACCGTCGAGGAAGGGAAGGGGAACGTCACCACCCTGAAGCTGGCCGAGGGGATGCAGTTCGACAAGGGCTTCATCTCTCCCTACTTCGTGACCGACCCGGCTGAGATGAAGGCGATCCTCGAAGATTGCTACATCCTGCTGCACGAGAAGAAGATCTCCAGCCTGCGGGACCTCGTCCCCCTGTTGGAGAAGGTCGCCCAGTCGGGCAAGCCGCTCTTGATCGTCGCCGAAGATGTCGACGGCGAAGCGTTGACCGCCCTGGTGGTCAACAAGCTGCGGGGTGTCTTGCGGGTGTGTGCGGTCAAGGCTCCGGGCTTCGGCGATCGCCGCAAGGCGATGCTGGGAGACATGGCGGTTCTGACCGGCGGCACCCTGCTTTCGGAAGACCTTGGCGTCAAGTTGGAGTCGGTCGAGGTCTCGCATCTGGGCCGCTGCAAGAAGGTCGAGATCACCAAGGACACCTGCACCCTCATCGAGGGGGCCGGGAAGTCGGCCGACATCCAGACCCGGGTGGCGCAGATCCGTCGGCAGATCGAGAACACCGAGAGCGAGTACGATCGCGAGAAGTTCCAGGAACGGCTGGCGAAGATGACTGGCGGTGTGGCGATTATCTCGGTGGGTGCCGCGACCGAGGCCGAGATGAAGCAGACCAAGGCCCGCATGGAAGACGCTCTGCATGCGACCCGCGCGGCCGTGGAAGAAGGCATTCTTCCCGGTGGCGGTGTGGCTTACCTGCGGGCGATTCCCGCCGTCGAAGCCCTGAAGTCGAAGACCAAGGGTGACGAACGGATTGGGGTTGAGATCATCGCCCGCGCCCTGGAGGCTCCCATCCGCCAGATTGCCTCGAATTCGGGGTTGGACGGAGCGGTGGTGGCCGATGAGGTCAAGCAGGTCGACAAGCCCAACTACGGCTACGACGCCCGCGCCGGTGAGTATTGCGACCTGGTCAAGCAGGGCGTGATAGATCCCGCCAAGGTGGTCCGCAGCGCGTTGCAGAACGCCGCTTCGATCGCCGGGCTGATGCTCACCACCGAGGTGCTGGTCACCCGCATCGACGAGGTCGGTGGCGGGGCCAAGCCCAAGGTCGAGGGGAGCATTCGCTAAGACCTCTCGCGAGGTCGATTGCTCGTGATGGGACGGGCCACTCCACACGGGGTGGCCTGTCTTTTTTATGTCGGTCCTGTGATCAGCAACCACCATGTCCGGGAAACGCGATTACTACGAAGTGCTGGGGGTTGCCAAGAGCGCCGCCGCCGATGAGATCAAGCGCGCGTACCGCAAATCGGCCGCGGCCAATCACCCCGACCGCAATCCGGGAGACAGTGCCGCCGAAGAGCGGTTCAAGGAAGCGTCCGAGGCGTACGACGTCTTGTCGAATCCCGACAAACGGGCGGCATACGACCGTTTCGGTCATGACGCGTTCACCCGGGGTGGCCGGGGCGGCGGCGGTGGGGCCGGGTTCCAGGACCTGAACGACATCTTCGGTCAGTTTGGAGACATTTTTGGCGACCTCTTCGGAGGTCAGGGGGGAGGGGGACGTCGGGGCGGAGGTGGTCCGCGTCCCACCCAGGGAGACTCCCTCAAGACCCGATTGCAACTCGAGCTGCGCGAGGCGGCGTTCGGCTGCAGCAAGAAGGTCGAGATGACCCGCGATGAGCTCTGCGACACCTGCGATGGTTCGGGGGCCAAGGCGGGGACCTCTCCGGTGCGCTGCGATCTCTGCGGCGGCTCGGGGCAGATCGTCCAGCAACAGGGGTTTTTTCGTCTGCAGCGTCCCTGTCACGCCTGCAAGGGGCTGGGAAAGATCATCCGCGAACGCTGCCCCTCCTGTACCGGCAGCGGCCGACAACCGAAGAAGTTCTCGGTTGAAATCAAGATTCCCGCCGGGGTCGATGAAGGGATGCAGGTGGTCGCCCGGGGCGAGGGGGAGCCCGGCGATCATGGCGGACCACGCGGGGACCTGTACTGCGAAATCCAGATCAAGAAACATCCCCTCTTCGAGCGGGATGGATCGGATCTGCACTGCGCCGTGCCGATCAGCTTCAGCCAGGCGGCCCTTGGTACCGAGTTTGAGATTCCCCTGCTGGACGGCAAACACACCCTGGAGATTCCCGCGGGGATCCAGCCGGGCGAGGTGATCAAGCTGCGCGGCAAAGGAATGCCCCACTACCAGACCCAGCGCAAGGGTGATCTGCTGGTCGAAGTGCAGGTGGAAGTCCCGCGCAAAATCTCGGCCCGCCAGCGGGAACTGATCCGCGAATTGGCCGAGATTGAACACAAGAATGTCAGTCCGCACCAGAAATCGTTCTTCGAGAAGTTGAAGGAACTCTTCGTGGCGGATGAGAAACCGGAGGAGAAGACGTGAAACCGACTGAATCGACCGAGCCCCATCCGGGGGCCGATCCCACCGAGCCGACCCATGCGGGGGGGCCGACCGACCCGCCGGGGACCGCGGCGGAGACAGCGGCTGACGCCTGGCGCCGGCAGTTGGAGTTGCTGGCGGCCGAGCGCGACAGCCTGCACCAGAAGTGGATGATCGCGATGGCCGATCTCGACAACTACCGGCGGCGGGCCCGCAAAGAGGCCGACGAGGCGCGACGGTTCGCCGTTCTGCCCCTTGCGGAAGACCTGCTGCCGGCCCTCGACAACCTGCAGCGGGCGCTTGAGGCGGCCAAGACCTCGACCGACGCCAGTCAACTGGTGCAGGGCGTCCAGATGGTCGCCCGACAGTTCGATGAGATCCTGGGCCGCCACCAGATTTCCCCCATCGAGGCGCTCGGCAAGCCCTTCGATCCCAACCTGCACCGGGCCCTGCAGCAGGTTCCCGGTTCCGGTCAGCCTCCCCTGACCGTGCTGATGGAATACGAACGGGGCTACCAGATGCATGATCGGGTGGTCCGTCCCAGCACGGTGATTGTCGCGGCCCCTCCGGCCTCCTGAGCCCGCTTGTCCGGGTCCCTGTTCCCGGCGGATCTTCTTCCCCTGCGAGTCAGAATGCCCACTTACGACTACATCTGCGAAGCCTGCGGTCATACCTGGGAGGAATTCCAGTCGATCACCGCCGATCCCACCAGCAAGTGCCCCGAGTGCAAGAAGAAGAAGGCCCGCCGCCGAATCGGCCCGGGGGCGGGAATCATCTTCAAGGGCTCGGGCTTCTATCAGACTGATTACCGCAGCGATTCTTACAAAAAGGCGGCCGACGCCGACAGCAAGGGTTCGTCTGGCGGGGGTGAGTCGAAGTCCGAGGGGAAGAGTTCCGGCTCGGGTGACAGCAAGAACTGAGCTTGCCTTGCGATGATCAAGCCCCAGACCTGCCCCATCTGCCGCAAACCGGTCAGCTCATTGACGGAAGGGAGCACCGGAAACCGGTACTTCCCATTCTGCAGCGAACGCTGCCAGCAGATCGACCTGTTGCGGTGGTCGAAGGGGCAGTACCGGATCGTCGAGAACCTCTCTCCCGAGCAACTGGCCGACGAGCTGGGCAACGGGGACCCGTTCGACCAGGATTCCCTGTGACGTGTTGTCCCGCGCCGGGCGTCGAGACGGAGGTTGTCGGTCGTTTTGCCGCTGCGGCGGAACCGCCGTGATGCGGGCCAGGTGCAAACCGTTGGACCGATCTGCGCAGGGAAACGGCCCAGAATCGAACGCGTCTGGGGCGGTTGGTCAACTGCCCATCCGCAGCCGGGGATTGTCCGTCATCCGCTCCAGTCGCCGCACACACGCGGACCATGGCCCGGGTTGACGATCGAAGGACCGGGCCCGTTCGGGGTCCAAAGATTGTTGCCGGAGTTGGTGCAGCCGATCATCGGGCGGACAGGGTTCGGCTTCATTCCTGTCTCAGGGTCAGCAACTCATCGCGCAGGATCTTCTGGACGCGATGCCGGGAGACATACACGTTGCTCAGAGACATCCCCGTCTCGCGGGCCACATCTTCTCCCGGCGCTCCCTGCAGCGCCTGCATTTCAAACGCCTGCCAGGTTCGCGGTTCGACGCGTGACTTGGTCCGGGCCATCGCCAATTCCAGCAGGTCGCGGTCGGCCTCCACCTTCAGACGTTCCTGCAGGTTTGTCCACGACGGTTGCAGGGCCAGCAACCGCTCGGCCTGGCCTCCGCCCAGCGCCTCGGTGAATCCCCCTTCCTGCCCCAGTCGCTGCTGCACCCGCCACATCACCGTCTTGAGCCAGGTTCGAAATCCCTGCTGCTCGGTCCGCCGATACCGTCCAATCTGTTCGACCAGATTGAGGATTACCTCCTGGACCAGATCGCGGGCGTCTTCTGAGGACAAACCGGCTTCCTGGGCCCAATCGAGCATCAGGCGGCCGTACCGGTTGATGAATTCCGCCCAGGCCGTTTCGTCCTGCTCATCATGACGCAACCGCTTTAACAATGAGATCGAAGTGCTGAAACTCATGCCACCAGCCAACTTTTTTGCAATGGGAAATCGAGAGCAGTGACAGCGTCCCATTCCATCGAGTCCAGCTTCCGACGGACTCGACATCCTGACCGATTGTTTCCGTCGAGGTCGTCCGGGTGAGAACGGGGTTGAACTCGTCGTCTTGGGATCACATTCAGCAAGGCTTTGGTTTCTCAGGCTGCGGGATCAGGGCCGTCCATGTTCGAGCTCAAGGGTTGCGGCAGGCCATCCCGACCGCGATGTCATCACGACCACTCAAAATGGTCAAACGGGGCTTTCAAATGGCGATCGTCCTCCTGCTGACTCGCTTCGACTGAAACCACCCGAGGTTGTCGTGGGACATCGTGGGCGGATCTGCGGAACTGCAATGTCCGACTGGGGGACCTGTCATCATTCTTAGACCACAGGAATCCCACCGGAGTCTGAGGGGCGTCGTTCCTGGGCCCAATCAACAAATCACACGCCAGACGCTGACATGGCCTTTCCCTGCCCGCCCGCTAAATCTGTTTCCCTAGAATACACCCTCTTTCCTGGCATGGAAAGTGATTGACCTCTCATAGACGGCCCCCACAGTCCCGCTCGGATGGTGAACAGTTGGTGCCAAAACACTCCGCCTGGAATGGTCTGGCATTCGCCTCATGGCCGCCGCCACCTTCCGTGGCCACCGCGTCCCCCGGGAACATCGAAAAAAAAAGAGCCGTGATCCTCAGACGCCTTTCTCGTGGGTGATCGAAGAAAGGTATCTCGAAGAGTCACGGCCCAACGCACAGCGGGATCAGTCTGGCTGGACCTGGTACCGCTGCCTCTCTTATTGGGGGCTGCCGCGGAAGACCTAGCAGTCATTTTCCTCCTCTCGGATAAATTCCGGTTCCTGAGAAAGTTGCCGGCGCATTGGGTGTAATCGACTGTTCTGGTGTTTCGTATTTTGTTCTAAAGCGTTATTGGGAGTGTTCGTATGTTGATTATTTGGAGGAGTGGGTCGTCTGGATTACTTCAGCAATTCTCCGGGCTTTGTTCGCTTGAGGCGAAGTTCGCCCTCGCGGATCAGCCGGAAGGCCTCGGCTGTGATCAGAGTGTCATTTTGGATGCGATCGGCGGCTCTCCGCGCGGCCGGCAAATCCTCCAATCTCAGGCAAACCACCACCAACCGCAGCAACGCCACATTCCGATTGACGACCACAGACTGTTCGACCACCTTCTCGAGATGCGCCCGTGCACCCTGAAGATTCCCCAGATTCTCACAAATCTGGGCCGCCATCCATTGCGAATCGACCTCGAACATCCCGATCGACTTCCCCGGAGGCGCTTGCCCGTTCCACTGCCTGGCGAGGGAAATGACCCGCTCATATTCAGCCAGGGACTCGGTCCCCCGGTTGAGTCGGAAGTAGACTCCCCCCCGGCTCATTCGCGCCCGACACTCCAAATAGGCCAGGTCAAAATTGGTCGGTTCGGCTTCCCGCAGGTGTTCCAGTCGCCGGACCACGTCATCGATGATCGGCAGAGCCAGCGGCAACTCCCCCAGAATCGCGCGCACCCGAATTTCCTGAATGGCCAGGTCCACCCAACGGACCATGTCGAAGTCGGCCTCTCCCGGACCGATACCATTGTCCCGCCGCAGCTGCTCGATACGGGCCAAGGCGTCGGAGAGCCTCCCCAGACCAATCTCCAGCTCGATCTGTCGCTGCGCAATCGCGACGAGTTGCCGCTCCTGGGCCTCGCGTTCCCGGGAATGCTGCTCTACAAACTGCACATTCACCCGCCGCCAGAGTTCGAAGCTCTCGGCCGCTTCTGCCAGGAAGCCCAACTCCTGCTGCAGTTGGCCCCGGGTGGAGAGCAGCGACAACCACCGCCGCCACAGATCGGGATACCTGTCGCCAGCCTGCCGTACCGCCACCTCCTGCAGGGGGAGCGCCCCTCCCACCACCTGCAGCGCCTCGTCGCGACGATTCGCCCGCAGCAACGCCGCCGTGCGGGCCACGGCGGCGAGTCCACTGTCCGTCAGCCGTTCCGTCGGCGTCGTTCCCGACACATCCCCCGAGGTTCGCTGGGTTTCGTCGAGGTCGTCCAATCGCCCCAGTTGCGCCAAGAGCGACCGCTGCTGTTGCCGGGCCTGCAGCCGCAAATCCTGCAGAGCGGTCGAGGCTGGGAATCGATCGGACATCGAGACCACCAGGCGGTTGTCTTCCAACGCCTCCTCCAGCCGTGACGCCCGCCCTTCGAGGTACGCCACATTGCTCAGCCCCAGGCCAACCGCCTCGGCCGATCGGGCAGACTCCGGCGCCAGGGCCCCGGCCTGCTCCCGCAGGTAATGCCGCAGTGAAACCAGCAGTTCATCATCCTGCGGCTCGGGGGTGGTCATCCGCTCCAGCAGCAGTCGAGTCAGTTGCGTGGTCATCAGCAACTGATCCAACGACTGCGCCCGCGTGACCTGCTCCGAGGCGATCGCCGTCGTCGCCTTTTCATCCGCCCTCGTCGCCCGGTGGGTCTGGGCCTCCAATTTCGCCAGGGTTTGGTTCAGGGTGCGGACATGGTAATAGGTCCCCAGCAACCCCCCGGCCACCAGCAGCCCGGCCAGTCCCGCCGCGACCGCACCCGCCGGATGACGCCGCGCCCACTTCCCCGCCCGCTCCCTCCAGGTATACGGTCGGGCCGAGATCGGCCGCTCTTCAAGAAACCGTTCCAGATCGTCCGCCAGATCCCCGGCCGATCGATACCGCTCCCCAGGCCGTGTCCGCAAGCATTTCGCCACGATCGTCGCCAGGTCCCGGGGAATCTCCGGCCGCAGCCGCTCCAGCGGTTCGGGTTCCTCCCACGCCACGCGCACCATCGTGTCGAGCGTGCTGTGCCCCTGGTGCGGGGGACGACCCGCCAGCGCCGCATAGGCCACCGCCCCCAGACCATACAAATCGCTCGCGGGCCCCACCTCCCCCAGCGCCGGAATCAGTCCCGTCTGCTCGGGGGCCATGTAACTGGGGGTCCCTAAAACCACCCCTGTGGCCGTCAGTCGCGGGCCGGGATCGAGGTCCCGCGCCAGCCCAAAGTCGGTCAGCTTCGCCAGGGGGGTGGGTCCCGGCTCCAACAGCACGTTCGCCGGCTTCAGATCGCGGTGCACCAACCCCAGCGCGTGGGCCGCCCCCACCCCCAGAGCCAGCTGCCAGACCAGCTGCGCAGCCTCCCCCACGGGCAAGGGACCCTGCTGCAGGCGTGCCTCCAGGGTCCCCCCGGCGATCCACTCCATCACCAGGTACGGAACCCCCTCCACCTCCCCCGTCCCATAAATCGACACCACATGCGGGTGTTTCAGCCGGGCCAGGCACATCGCCTCCCGATGCACCCGCGCCACCGCCCCCGGAATCTTCCCCCCCGACAACACCTTGATCGCCACCGGACGCTGCAACTCGATGTCCAGCCCGCGGTAGACAATCCCCGTCGCTCCCCGTCCCACCTCGACCAGATCGGCAAATCCCGAAATTTGCGGTGGGCAGTCTGCCGGTTCGTTGGCCCCAAGCTGTGTGCTCGGCGGAATCTCGTGCGCTCCCCCCGGCAGGGCCTGGGCGACCACCGCCAACATTTCCCGTGAGTCCTGCCCCACTGGCACCGTCTCGGGAGAGAAGTCCCACGGCCCCTCCTCTTCGGCCGCCAATCGCCCCAGGTGATCGACGCACGCGCGACATTCGGCCAGGTGCCCCTCCAGCCACTGCCGCCGCTCGGCCGGTAGCTCTTCTCGCAGCAGTGCCCGCAGATCCCCCTCGGTCGCGCACGCGCGGCCCCTCCCCGCCCGGCTGTTCCTGGACTCGCTCATCCCGGGCATCAGGCCTCTCCGCCAGCCTGTTCCATCCGGGCGATCTCCTCCCGCAGCATCCGTTGCACCTTGCTGCGGGCGGCGAACAGACTCCCCACAGGCATCCCCAGCCGGGCCGCCCCCTCATCCCCCGACAGCCGCTGTAGCGCCAGCAATTCAAACGCCTGCCACGTTTGCGGTTCGACGCGCCGGCGGATCCGCTGCGTGGCCAGCTCCAACAGCTCGCGGTCGTACTCCGCTTCCATGCGGGCCAACAGCTCGTCCCGGGCCGGGGTCTGCTCCAGAACCATCAGCATCGCCGTGTCGGCCGCCCCCCGCTCGCGCCCGTGGTTCCGTTCGACCCACTGGCACCACGCCCCATGCACCACCGCCCGCAGCCAGCCCCGGAATCGGCGGGTTGGGTCGTACTCCAGCCGCTGGATCTGCCGCGAAACCTGCAACAACACGTCCTGGGTCACGTCCCGGGCATCGGCATCCTGCAACCGGTACTTGCGACACCACGCCAGAATCTGCGGTCCATACAGATACACGAACCGCTCCCACGAGCGCGCATCGGCGACCCCCGACGTGATCTGGTAGATCAACGCCTGGCTCGTACTGGGTGAAGGAGAGAGCGACATCACGGCAGCCAGAACATCCGGACGGGAACCTCTTCGCTTGCCATTCTCTCCCTGAACTCTGGGAAAAGCCAGTGCGCATTCCGGCGGAAAATCGTTTGCGCGGGAAAATCTGTTCCGCACCCCCGCGCCTTACAAACCCACACAGAACCGGTAGTAGATTTCCGCGGCCTGCCGCAATTGCTCCAGATCAATCCACTCGTCTACCGTGTGCGCCTGATCGATCGAGCCCGGGCCAAACACCAACCCCGGCACCCCCGTCGTCGCAATCCGCGAGGCATTCGTCCCGTACCACGCCCCCTGCTTCTCGCGGGGCCCCGCCACCGCCGCAATCTGTCCCATCAGCCGGTCGGCCCAACCGTGGTTGTTGTGGTCCGAAAGGGTCGCTCCATCCAGCCAGGGGGGCAGCATCTCGAAGTCGACGTCGAGCCGTTCCCGCAGCCAGTGCTCGACATGGTCAATCACTCCGGCGGGGTCCTCGCCGGGCACCACCCGCCGGTCAATCTCGATGACACATTCGTCGGGCACTGTATTCACACTGATGCCGCCGGTAATCCGCCCCACACTCAAGGTCGCCCCGCCGCACAGCGGGTGGGCCGGCACCATCTGGGGCAGCGTGGCGGCGTATTGCTCGAGCGCCGTCAGTACCTCGGCCATGCGGTAGACCGCGTTGTTCCCCTCCTGCGGTCGCGAACTGTGGCAGGCCCGGCCTGTGGTCCGCAGCTTCCAGCGCACCGCCCCCTTGTGGGCCACGATGATGTTCAGTCCCGTCGGCTCAGCCACCAACGCCAGGTCGGGCGCGGTGGGCAAAAGGGGGCTGGGACGTTCGGCACCGCTCCACAATCCCGCCAGGGCCTTCACCCCCTGCGCGGTCGCCTCTTCGTCGCAGGTGCACGACATCACCACGTGGGCCGCTCCCGCCGGCCGCTCACGCACCAGCCGGGCGAACGCCGTCAGCATCGCCGCCATCCCCCCCTTCACATCGCACGCCCCCCGGCCATACAGCCGGCCGTCGCGAATGGTCGGCTCAAACGGGGGAATCACCATCCCCTCGACCGGCACCGTGTCTTGATGCGCGTCGAGCAGCAGGGTCGTGCGGGCCCCTGGCGAATCGAACCGGGCCAGCACGTTCGACCGCCCGGGGAGCACCTCGCGGGTTTCCCACGGCACCCCCAGTTGGGTGAAGAACTCACCCAACCAGGCGGTCAGCCGGGTTTCGAGGTATTCGGGCCCCGAGACGTCGCGCCCCATCGGGCTGACACTGGGAATGGCGACCAGCGTCGCCAGCAACTCGACCACATCGCTTCCGGGTAACGCAGGCACAGTCTCAGGCAATCAGTTCGCGGACGGTCGAGTTGTGGTCGACCAGATATTGAGGACGCCCATTGTTGTCGACCAGCGTGGTGTACCGCGGATCGACCCCCATGTGCTGGTACAGGGTCGCGAAGACCTCCTGCAGGTGCACCGGGCGGTCGGCCGGCTGCTCGGCCAGGCGGTTGGTCGAGCCAATCACCTGCCCGGTCGTCAGCCCGCCCCCCCCCACCAGCACGCTGGCGGCCCGCGGCCAGTGGTCGCGCCCCGCCGTACCGTTGACCCGCGGGGTCCGGCCAAATTCCCCCCACACAATCAGAATGGTGTCGTTCCACAGGCCATGCGACACGAGATCGTCGATCAGTGCGGCCAGCCCGGCGTCGAACGGAGGCAGTTGCCGCCGCAGGTGGCCGAAGTTGTCGCCATGGGTATCCCAGCCTCCCCACGACAGGCTCACGCAGCGGACCCCGGCCGAGATCAGCCGGCGGGCCAGCAGGAAGCGGTCGTTCTCGCGGTTCGGATTGGCGGCGTTCCCCAGGTAGCGGTCGCGGATGCGGGGATCTTCCTGGTTCAGGTCGAGCGCCTTGGCGACCGCTCCCGAGGTAATCACGCTCACCGCCCGTTCGGCGAACGAGTCCATCGCCTTCATCGCCCCGCCGCCGTCGGCTTCGCGTTTCAGCCGGTCGAGCCCGGTCAGCAGCCGGGTGCGGTCATCGAGGCGGTTGACGGTCACCCCGCCGGCCAGCGACAGGTTGGCCCGCCCTTCGCCGTCGGGCCGGAAGGCTCCATAGACCGGGCCGAGGAAGCCGTATTTGGTGTGGCCGGTGAGGTCGACGAAGGTGGGGCAGGCGCCGTTGTTGGCACCCTGCAGCCGGGCGACCACGGAGCCCAGGCTGGGCCGACCGCCGGTCGACCGCAGCGAACTTTCACTCCAGCCCGATTCAGTCTGGTTGGGGGTGTGTTCTTCGTTCAGCCCAGTCAGCGAGCGGATGATCGCCAACTGGTCCATCCGCCGGGCCAGTTCGGGCAGCAGCTCGCAAATCTGGATCCCGGCAACATTCGTCTCGATCGGGCGGAATTCCCCCCGGAACTCCTGCGGCGCGTCGGGCTTGAGATCGAACGTGTCGAGGTGCGATGGTCCCCCGCCCAGATACACATTGATGATCGACTTCTTCTGCCAGCCGGCGATCCCGTCGGGACGTTCGTCGGCCCGCAGCAGCCCGGCCAGGGTCAGGCCGCCGATCCCTGCCGCCCCGACCGACAAAAACTCCCGCCGCCGCACCCCGTCACACGTCACCCGCCCCGGCATCTCAATGGCAAACACGGCGACCTCGCTTTCGGAGCAGAGAGTTTCGAACCACAGAAAACAAAAGCAAAGCACCCGCCGCAGTCACCCGGGCGAATGCGCCTCGTCGCACCAGCCGGTAGTGTACAGCGAGCTGTCGGGAAAGGCAAAAGTTTTTTGATGGGTGGCAGGGGAGGGGGCAGTCACGCCACGAAATGGAACACACAGACTGGCGATCTGCTGGGCTGAGAGAAGTCACCTCTGCGAGGTAGGCCGTGGGTTGGCGGGTGGTGTTGGGCCACGGTGCAGGTTTTTGACGGACAGGTTGAAAACCTATCCTACGACCGCCGTGGCGACGAACTTCCAGTTTGTCGAAACACCCCAGTGTGATCCGCCCCTCCCGACAGCCCCACGCGGCCCAGCGTCCGTCCGTAGAATAGGTTTTCCAACCTGTTCACCTC
>CAIOTJ010000002.1 GCA_903861195.1 uncultured Planctomycetaceae bacterium
GGGACTTAGCCGGGCCTGGGCCACTGTCCAGCGTTTTTTGACCAGGGCCCGGGGCTGCCAGGGGCAGTGCAGACGCTCGGCCCACGCCTCGGCCAGCACAGCCGCCGGGTTGTGAGGGCGCAGCAGCGCCTGGCGGGCGTTGTGCGGAATGGGAATGACGACCTGTGGAGCCAGTTGCCGCAGGGTCTCGGCATTCCGTTGCCAGAAGAGCTCGGCCAAGCCCACCAACAGCCCCTCGGCTCCCGGCTTCTTTCCCTCGATGGTCGCCCTCTTCAACTCTCTCTGGTAGACCCCCAGACGAAGAACGGTGTCGAAGGCAAAGTGGTCGTCCTGGCAATGACGGCAGCCTCGGGCATTCGAGGCATATTCGCCCATGGGGGCTCCGCAGCGTTCACAGCCGGGGCGCTGGTCTTCCAGCAAGTCGGCCTGGCAGATCGCACAGAATCCGCTGTCGCGTTGCGGGCCGGTTTGAGGAGGCAGCTCTTCACGACACAACCGGCAGGTGGGGGGATACAGAAATTCGAGCCCGTGGCGACACCACTCGCGCAGCCACCCCTTCCAGCCCCTCTCCCGCCCCCCAGCGGCCACGGGGGACGCACCGTCATCCGCTGCAGAGCCGGAGCAATCGACCTGGGCCACGAGTCGTCGCTCCGGACAAAGTGAAACGGCGGAAAGAGACAGCGTCGACCAGTGTAACGCCTCCGGCACCGGGCCTGAATCTTGGTTCGTTCGGGGAGGTTCGCTCCCGCAGCCACTGGTGGACCAAGAGAGCCTCTCGCACCGCTGCGAGCGATCCCAAATCTTAACGCCCCACCCGGACCGTCATCTGGAAAGTGGACGGAGTTTGGGCCCCAAAGCGGGGGCCCGGACCACGCGGGGCCACAAGCCGGCACGGCAGACTGGAAAACCAACCGGCCGGTGGTGCGGCCTGAGCGGACACCACCGGCCTCTCGCCGAAGGTCACATCGCGGCGCGCGACCGGCGGTTGCGGCGGGTCATCGCTGCAACTCCCGCCATGCCCACAGCCCCCATGGCCCAAGTCGACGGCTCCGGAACGACGTAGCTCTGGAGAGCGACCGTCGTCTTGTACATGCGGTAGGATTGGGTCGAGGACGAGGTCTCGAAGCCCGACAGGTCGGCCCCCGGTAATGCGGCGGCCAATTGGTTGGCCAGCACCCACTGCTCAGAGTACGAAACATATTCAATGCCGTCTCCCGTCCCTCCCCAATGCCGCTCTTTGCCGTCGAAACCGATCGCCGCATCGGGCTCAAAGCTCACCAGATCGGTGGGGTCGAAGCCGGTTTTCGGCTCTCCCGGAGCCTGCTTGCTGTAGATGGTCACCAGGTCGAGTTCATCCGCCGTGCCAACCCCGCCCCCCCCACCCCCGGGAAGAACAAACATGTCCGCCTCCGCGTAGACCTTGACGTCACCATTCTTCTTGATGTGGATGAGGTCTCTGCCCGTGTAGATGGTTCCACCCACGTTGGCCTTCCAGGTGGTCTGGATCCAACGGGCCACCGGCCCGGGGGGGAGATAAACTCCCCCGTCATCGAACGGACCGATGATCCCGGCAAATGCCGACCCTGAGGAGGCGAGAATCAGCGACACGCACAGCCAACGCGACAGCAGACTCATGGCGAAACTCCAGATGTGAACCAATACGGATTGGGCAACCTGCCCGGAAGCCGGCCGCCGATCGGACCAGCCGTTCAAGAGCAGACATTGATGGGAATATTCCGTCTATTTGTGGAGAACAAGCCCGAAATAACTATTTTTGGACAACTGCTCGATCTTCTGCATGCCCGACACGAACACAGACAGAACAACCAATACATTGTCGCAAGCACGGGCGGTGTCGTCCGGCGCGAGACGGGCGGGCCGGATTGTTCGCCACACGAATTCCAGGCCGCCGGACTCCAGGATCAATCCCAACGCCCAGGGGAGGCACTCAAATCTACCCTGTCTGGAACCCCCTGCTCTGGCCAGCGGGCGCTTTGTGAAGGCGATGCCGGGACAGGCCACGGGGTTTCCCAATACCCGGCTCCCTCTCTTGGCGCATGGGCTGGATGCCGCGCTTGGGACCGGTTCCGGGGGGGGAGGCCCCCGGCAGACCAGCAGACTCCCAATCAATCTCGCAGAGCCTCAACCGAGAATGATTCGCGGGCCCACCGTCGCCTGTTTTCAAGTGGCCCCAGGTCGCATTACGCCCTTGCGACAGAGGTTGAACCCGACAACGAGGTCCGGCACAGGCCGGGAGGTGTGTGTCGCCCCGTCGCCAGCCAACAGACTGGAACGGGGCGCACTTCATCTGGCTGATCGCGAGGGCCACCCCCTGCTGACGGATTACCAGCCGGCCGGCTACAGCCGGGGGGCCCCCGGTTTGTTGGGCTTCGCCAGCGGATGGGCCCCCTTCGTCTTCACCGGCCGCGTGAAGATCTTGTCTTTGGTGAAGGCGACCAGGGTCTGGGCCTCGGGGCCGGCAAAGCAAACGCCGGTCACCGCTCCGCCGGGGACGGGCACGATGCAGTTGACCCGTCCGGCCTGGTCGCAGATCTGCACGCCGAGACTGGTGGCACAATACAGCCGCCCGTCGGTGTCGACCTTCAGGTCGCGGATCTCCTCGCCGTCCGCACTGCGGTCTGGCAGGTGCAGATGGTAGTACCGCTGGCCATGCCTCAGTCCGCCATCCGCCTGCACCTGGAAGCTGTAGACCCACTGGCTGAACCGGTCCGCGACATACAGCAAGGTCTGGTCGGGTGAGAGACACACCGCACCCGGCAGGAAGTTTCGGCACGGTTCCACCAACCGGGGTGCGCCGCCGGCAGAAATGAAGAACAGCGCGGGGCGTTTCAAATCGGCCGCCTCGTCGAAAGCCGCGACATAGGCCCCGCCAGCGTGGCGCGCCACCGCTCGTTGAGCCAGCAATTTGGCCACCACACGCTCTTCCTTCGCGGGCGGAGTCCAGCCGATCAGGGCCGAGCCACCCTCTTTGTCAACGCCCGCGTACAGCCGTCCCTCCGGACCGGCCGCGAGACCGCTGGCCCACGACAGGCCGGTGCGAATCGTGGTCAGGTCCTCCCCGGGAGTCCATTGGCGGACTGTGGCGGGAAGCAACTCCGGTGTCGGGGCCCGGACATTCTTGTCATCTTCCAGGAAGTAGACTGTCCCGGCGAGATCGGTGACGGGACTACGTAGATTGCGGCGTTTCTCGGCCACCTGTGTCCAGCTCTGATCGGCCACCACGATATCCTGCAACTGCGGAGCCCCCTTCCCCGCTCTTGGCGATTCGGGCCACCCTTTCCAGAGCCACTTCATCGCCTCGGGGAAGATCTCGGTGGCATGCTTGATGTCGTGCCCCCCTTCGCTCCACGAGTGCTCGACCTCATAACCGGCGAACTTCAGGGCCCGCTCCATCTCGAGGTTCGCCATCCACCAGTCGCCGCCGTAGATGTTCTGGTCGTTGCTGCCATCTTCGAGGAAGACCCGGATGGGCCGGGGCTCGTACTTGCGGATCAGCGTGGGATAGACATTCCCCCCGCGCAGGCCCACGTAGGTGCCAATGCTGCTGAAGACCCGCTGAAAGGCGTCGGGACGCTCCCACGCCGCGGTGAAGGCGCAGATCGCCCCGCTGCTGGCCCCACCAATCGCCCGGTCGGTCCCCCGTTGAGACAGCTTGATCGCCCGGCCATCTTCGGTCTTCTGCTGTTCGACTTCGGGCAGCATCTCTTCGAGCAGGAACCGCACGTAGTCATCTCCCAGCCCGTCGTATTCGAAACTGCGGTTGAACCGGTCGAGCGCCTGCTCGGGATTGTCGGCCTTCACCCGGCCATGCATCACGAACACCCCAATCGTCACCGGCATGTCGCCGCTGGCGATCAGTTGGTCGAACACCTGCGGCGCGTTGTACTGGATGCCATCCTGGTTGACGTAAACGCAGGCGGGCTTTGCCGGGTCGTACTGCCGGGGGACGTAAATCCAATAATCGCGGTAAGTGCCCGGGAAGATCTGGCTGTTGCTGAACGACCGCTTCAGGACTTCCCCCTTCGGCGGGGCATCCTGGGCCCGGACCACGCCGGCCTCGAGACAGGTCAGCAAACAGACACAGACCGGCAACCAGCTCCAGCGGCGGGGCAGTTTCATCGAACAGACTCTCGGGTGGTGAGCGCGAAGGGGGGGTGAGCGCGAAACAGTGTCGTTCCCCCCGCGTTTCCATCGGCGGGGGAGGTTGTCTCTGGAAATCAGCGGGGGGCCGACGTGCGCGGCAGGAAGTTCCGCAGGTAGGTCGCGCTTTGCCGCAGCGAGGCCTGCCGGGCTTCCAGCGAGTGCTCGTACGCCCGGTCTTCGACCTCCACACAGACCGGGCCGCGATAACCCACATCGGTGAGGACCGAGAAGAATTTCCCCCAGTCGACATCTCCCATGCCGGGCAGCTTGGGGGTGTGGTACTCGTTGGGGTGGGCCATGATCCCGACCTGGTTGAGCCGGTCGCGGTCGAGCCGCACGTCTTTGGCGTGCACATGCACCAGCCGGTCGCGGAACTCGCGCATCGCCGGCAGGTAGTCCATCTGCTGCCAGATGAAGTGCGAGGGGTCGAAGTTGAGTCCGAAGGCCAGGCTGGGGATGTCGGCATACATTCGCCGCCAGATCGCCGGGGTGGTGGCGAGGTTCTTCCCCCCGGGCCATTCATCGCGGGTGAAGAGCATCGGGCAGTTTTCGATGCCGATGCGCACGCCCCGTTCTTCGGCCTGCGCGACGAGTGGCTTCCACACCTCCAGGAAGCGGGGCCAGTTGTCGTCAACCGAGCGGGTCCAGTCGCGGCCCACGAACGAGTTCACGCGGGTCACCCCCAGCAGCGGGGCGGCATCAATCAGCCGGTGGAGGTGCTCGATAGCCGGGCGGGAGACGTCGGGATTGGGATCGAGCGGGTTGGGATAGTACCCCAGGCCACTGATTTCGACCCCCGCCTGCCGAACCGTGTCGAGAATCTCGGAGGCCTTGGCGGGCGTGAGGTGAACAACGTCGACATGGGTCACCCCGGCATACCGGCGTTCGGCCTTCGACACCGGCCAGCACATCAGTTCGACGCAGTCGTACCCGGTCGCGGCGGCGAACTGGCAGACTTCGGCCAGAGAGAGCTCCGGGAGAATCGCACTGACAAAACCGAGTTGCATCACAGGAACACCAGCCCGCTCGGGGCGCAGAGAGCCAAAGCCAAAACCACGGGAAGCCGCAGTGAGAGGGAATCGGGACCGCTCTCGCCGCGCGGCGTCCTTTGGGAGATGGCGCCGTTATCGCACAGCCGGGGGCGCGGTGCAATTGGGCACCCCGTCGTTGCCCGGGATGTGTCGCCCGTTTGACGGAACTCGTACAGAGATGACTGCGCCGCCCAACGCCTGCATTGGATTCCCTTAGGACTCCCGTCTGAATCACTTGATCGATCGTTTCGCTGATCCGATGAACAATCGCGATCAACCTCCTGAAAAACATCGCAATGATTCTGGCGAGCGGCCCCAGCCGATGTGGGAGCCATGGTGATCGGGTCGGAACCAATGGCACAACGCCCCTCGGACTTCGGTACAAACCTCTCACCAACCCATCGCCTACCTCGTAGAGGTTACTTTCCTCAGCCCCGGGTTGCCGCTACAGCGGCTACCCGGGGAACACGATCCCCAACAGAAGCTGAACCCTGAAAGTGGTTCCTTTCACCGTGGGCTCGCTCAATGATCGATCCACAACTATCAGACCGGGTTTGGAAAGCAATCCTGACAGGATAGAGGTCTTGGTGGTGATAGCGACC
>CAIOTJ010000003.1 GCA_903861195.1 uncultured Planctomycetaceae bacterium
AAAAACCGCTCGGCGAGCCGAATGAGCCGGGCGCGGGCCAATTGGGGCGAAGGGACGGCGATCCGCTCGCGACGAGGACCGACCCCGCCCGCGGCGATCGCCTGGTGTGTCCCATCCCACTGGCTCATCGCGGCACCTGACCTGTCACGAATCTCTCCGGCACTCTCCATTGTCCCGGAGAAAAATCGGACCGGGAAGAGCCGGAGGTGCGCATCTGGAAAGGAGGAATGGAATGACCTTCGTGGCGTGGGCTTTCACTCTGCGTTACCACTGGGCGATCATCCGCAAATTCCCGTTCCAATCGGCAGCCCAACACCTTCGATCGCCACCCCCCGTGGTGAGAGACCTCCGGGTCCGTCTGTCGCTTTCAACCGGGTTGGCGATTTTTACGAACAGGCTGACAATGTTCCTCAACCGCGCTCCCGTCTCCCGGTGTGGGGAGCCGCGGTGACTCGACAAGCCCTCAGGCTCGTCGCCACGGCCGACAGGGGGAGGGAGAGCCGAGTGCTTACGGCTCCCCCTCCCTCCAAACCGGACTGGCGGATTTCCCACATCCGGCATTCCAGTCAATGGTCTTACCTGTGCCAGGATTGAACGGCCTGTGCATGGTCTGCTCGCTGGTTCCAGAGCCCAAGTTCGACAAAGAACCGATTCGGCCAGCGTCTGTTGTCGACGCCATTGGCGCGACCTTTCCAGCGGGAACGCTTCCGAAGAATGGCCCGGGCTCGTAACCAGGCCGCTGCAGTGGTCATCCGCGCCCCAGCCCAGAAACAATTCAGTCCTGATGCAAATACGCACAGACCGCATCGCGGCAGATGGTGCGACGCCTTCGCCACGTTGACGTCATCCCTGGCGGGGCAAGACCCTTGTCTTGTAGCGACTCATCTCGGGGCTTGAAAATCACGCGGTCACAATACAAAAGCACTCAGACGATCAACTCGGTGAATTTGTTGACGAATCATTTTGGCGCACTGCACCATGTGCTCCCCCAGATTCTGGTCGCATCGTCCCATTGTGGCGAAGGCACGCCGTGTTTTCCACCCCATCCGGCAAGGCGCGATTCCAGGGTTTACTGGCCACTTGTACTGCGGGCAACGCACACGCGAAGTCTGGAAAGCGGCAGGCACAATTGCTAAATCCGAATGCCTGAGTGGTGTTACCGTGTTGCTTGAGTCGCTCAGTGATTTAAGCGACCCAACAACTCCGTCTTGATGGATGACCACATCTGTGGATCACATTTACGCCCTGCATTGTGAACCATACGGGCCAGCCGTGACGGTGTGCGAACGGACCTCTTGACCCAGTTTCACGAAACAACAGAACCGGAGACGATTTCATGCTGACAACAAGATTGTGGAGCCGGTTTGTCAGGTCGCTGGGTCAACTGCGGCGTTTGCGTCGTCGGAATCCGCATCGTCGCCCAGCTCGGCCGCCCGCAGGTCATCTGCTCGTGCTCGAAAGCCGCCAGATGCTTTCGATGACCGTCTCCCTCTCGGGTTCGACGGTGAACTTTGTTGGTGATGCCAACCCCGATTTCTTGACATTGACTGTCGGCGCAACCGGATTGTTGACTCATGACCTGCCGTTGGATGGAAATCTTGTTAGCGCTGTCGATCTGGACTCCGCCACCGCCGGAGAGCAATCGCTCGCCGCAAGTGCAGTCGGAGCACTCACGGCAGATGCCGGCGAAGGGAATGACTGGATCGACACGACCGCCTTTCCCGGGGCCGTGCTGATTTACGGCGGAGGCGGTGACGATACGATCCAATCGGGCAATGGCAACGACACGCTGATCGGGCAGGCGGGGCATGACTGGCTCGAAGCGGGTGCCGGCGAGGACCAGTTGCGGGGCGACGGTGACTGGCAAGACCAGGGAAATGGCGACGACAGTCTGCTGGGAGGGACTGGCAACGACACGCTCCACGGAGATTCCTATTGGCAGGGCGGGACGGGAAATGACTATCTCGATGGGGGAGAGGGAGACGACTCGCTGCGGGCCTCGTTCGGCAGCAATGCCGTTGTCGGCGGAACTGGCACCGACTGGTTTGAGGTGGGTATCACCCACTCGCTGGCCGTCCTCACAACGCTGACGCTGCAACTGGATTCCGATGTCCTCCAATTCAGCGGGTTGGAGTCTGGACATCTCAGCGGGGGAGAGGCTCCCAACTGGATCGACACCACCGCCTTCCCCGGGGCCGTGCTGATTTACGGCGGAGGCGGTGACGATACGATCCAATCGGGGAATGGCCACGACACGCTGATCGGGCAGGCGGGCCACGACTGGCTCGAAGCGGGTGCCGGCGATGACCAGTTGCGGGGCGACGGTGACTGGCAAGACCAGGGAAATGGCGACGACAGTCTGCTGGGGGGGACTGGCAACGACACGCTCCACGGAGATTCCTATTGGCAGGGAGGAACGGGAAATGACTATCTCGATGGGGGAGAGGGAGACGACTCGCTGTGGGCCTCGTTCGGCAGTAATGCCGTTGTCGGCGGAACTGGCACCGACTGGTTTGAGGTGGGTATCACCCACTCTCTGGTCATCCTCACAACGCTGACGCTGCAACTGGATTCCGATGTCCTCCAATTCAGCGGAGTGGAGGCTGGACGAATTCAAGGGGGGGACGCTGCCAACTGGATCGACACGACCGCCTTCCCCGGGGCCGTGCTGATTTACGGCGGAGGCGGTGACGATACGATCCAATCGGGCAATGGCAACGACACGCTGATCGGGCAGGCGGGGCATGACTGGCTGGAATCAGGTGCCGGCGATGA
>CAIOTJ010000004.1 GCA_903861195.1 uncultured Planctomycetaceae bacterium
ACTACAACGGCCAGCTGTACCTGTTTTTCAGCCGCGAGTCGCGGGCCCAGTTCAAAAAGAACCCCGCCCGCTACGCCCGCGGCCGCCAGGCCGCCTGGCAGATCCACCCCTCCGACTGGGGCGTCCGTTTGCTGGAATAGCATGGCCCGGGACGACGTCCCCTGGAGCTGGTTCCAGGCAGTCTCGCTGTTCTCAAGATTCCGTCATCACCCGGAACATTTGGATCCCCAGCGGTCCGTGGTGGTCGGTCTCCCGTTTTGTCCTTTTCGAGAAGTTGTTGTGTTGACCATCGACCGGAAGCAATCTGTGATGCATCGCTTCTGCGTGACCTGGACTGTCCTGATGGGTGCCTGGATCGGCCTGACCGGGTTGCGTGCTCTGGGGGCCGAACCAGTCTGGCGGAATCCCCTGCCCGTCTCCCGGCAGGTCGTATCTCCAGAAGCGGCCCGCATGATTTCGGATTCGCCGAACGGAAAGGTGAGACGTCGGACCGAGGAATTGCCCCGGGATGACGGAACACTGCCGAAGTTCACCGAAGGAGACATCGTTCGCGAGGGCTACGTCGACGAGGAGTTCCTGCCTCCGGCCTCGATTCGCCCAGGGATCTCCCGCTCGGGAGGTCCGGAATCATCCCGTTGGGTTGACGATGGAATCGTGGAGGATTGTGGAGTCTTCGCGCTGCCAATGGGACTTCCTCGGAGGAGTGGGGTCTGTCCACCGCGTTGTCCGCCGCGCAATCGGGCCGCGCGAGTCCGCAGTTGCACAACTTCTCGTCCGGTATTCCGGGAAGAGGAGTGTGCGGGCGAATTGGCTTCGGGCACTCCTGCTGCCTGCCGCTGCACTCGTTGCCGGCAAGTGACCAAAATGTGCCGCTGCCGCACCAACCGACCGGTCTGTCCTCCGGACAGCGCTCGCTCACTCCGCAACAATTCCGTTTTTGGGCAGCCTTATGAGACAATTGGGGAGGCCAGCATCGCGCCCTCGGGAGACGGATTCGCCACTCCCTGGGCAGAATCGAGGCCATTCCCATCGAAGAGCTCCCGGGAGTTTCCCATGCCCACCCGGTTGAACGCGAAAATGTGGCCGTCCCCGGCAACGCTGCCGCCATCGCCGCCCCGTCCTCTGATGCGTTCCACTCCGCCCCTGCGTCCCGTCGCGGTTTCACCCCGTCCACGGTATGAGCCAGTGTTTGGCGAAGAGTCTGACCTGCTGCCCGAGCTGTCTCCTCCGGAGTGAACATCTTCAGGAGGGACATACAGAAAACCGGATTTGCTGGAATTCCAATCTTCTGTTGACTCATCAGGTATCAAGCGAGACCTCGACCAGAGCGGGATTGGTTGAAACGGCTTTCATCCTCTGGGAGATGACTTCCGCGAGCACGTGGCAAACTCATTTCGAGGTGCCTGAGACCGCCAGAGGGTTAATCTGGCGAGCCAAGAACGGCTTCCCTCCTCTATGCCGCAGGAAAACGGCATGTATGGCGACTCGAGACCGGCGATCCGGTTGGTTGGGGCCGGTCTGATTCGAAGGGCTGTTTTCGATTCGTTCCGCATCCATACTTTGGGGGACAATCGCCATGCATCTTGGGAAGACGTCACTCTCTGGGAGGGGAATCACAGATCCACCGCAGCATCGATTCGGCGGTGGGTCCCCCCACGTGATCGAGCCAGCGAAGCAGGCCATAGGCACAGACGAGAAACGTCGCCGCACAGGCGACGGCCCAGGCGGGCGAGGTGGCCTGTTGCCAGAGACTTGTGGTGTCTGCTCCCTGCCAGGCCGAGTAGATCCACAGCGGCCAGAGATGCGCTACATGGTGCAGCAGGTAGAGGGACAGGGAGTGCTGACTGAGGGTTCCAAAAATTCGGATCATCCATGAGGGGAGTGGCCAACGGGCTGGGGGATCAAACGCCCAACGACAGATGGCAAACACAAGGAATGTGATTCCCAGCATTCCAGCGACATAGGCGGGCGACGGCGGGAACATGGTCCAGGCTGTGAGACGCGTGTCGAGCCAAGTGCCGATCAGCGAGGAGGCCCACACGGCAGCCGCAACGCTGGCCACCGCCAGCCCGAAGCCTCCCCAGGCAAGTCGTATCTCCCGGCCGGAATGATCCGGCGGACTCTCCCCCAGCCAATCGGCGGTACTGGCCCCCACCAGGGGAAAGACGATCCAGGGAAAGAGGGGAAAGTAGCCGGTCACCAGCCAGCCGATGACGGTGTCTGACAGGGTCCATTCGGGGTCAAACCAGCCTTGTGTCCAATAGGTGTCGTACTGGGCCAGCTGCCGCAACAGCGGAGCGGTCACGAAGGCTCCTGCCGCGGCTGCCAGCCAGACGTGGCGGGGTTGGTCATGCAGCAGTTCGAGGATCAGCAGGCTGGAACCCAGAAAGGTCAGCACATCCCAATTGAAGGTATCCTCTGGCATCCAGACCAGGACATTGAAGGCGAAGCCGATGGCAATCAATGACAAACCCCGGCGGACAGCCCGACGGGAGATTTCCGAGAGCGAGACTCGCCGGTCTTCCAAGGCTCGCCGCCAGAGCCAATGGCTGAACCCGGCGAGGAAGGCGAAGATCGGGGCGGCGATCCCGGTGGGAAGCCAGACCCGGGACTGCTGTCCGGACAGATTCTCGACGAAGTGCACCAGCACCATCAAGACGATGGCGACGGTCCGCAGCAGATCGATGGATGGACGGCGCATCGCATCAGGCCTCACTGCCGGCGAACAACTCGAACATCAGCAGTACGGTCTGGAGCAGCAGCAACAGGATGATGAACACCTCCAGGGTGTGTCCCTTCCAGGCGAGACGCCAATCGTGTGCCCGCTGGGCGCAGAGTTCATAGACGTTCTGAAAGACGTCGATCTGGCCTCCCAGAGACTCCCAGCGTTCGGCGAGCCGCGCCCGCTCGCGGAGGCGTTCACCCACCTGGCTGGCCAAGGTGGGGGGATAAACCAGGGGGCGATGCACGGGGGGCTGCAATTGGGCCCACCGTGCCCGAATCCCCAGCATGCTCCCGAATCGACCGGCCAGGACGCTTCGTCGGCGGTCGGACCGATGATCGAAGTCAAACGCGAGGGGGCCATCCTCCTCGAGTTGGGGCCAGGCCCGAGCCACCTTCTGTTCCAGGATCTGCAGGGCCGTTTCGAGACAGGCGAATTCCAGAATCGCGGGAACCACACGCGGCTGCCGCTCGGCCAACGCGGCCACCCCGATCCGAGCCGGTCTCGTTCCGTCCGGATGCGGACTGCCCAGGCCCCAGACCACTTGCACGCCGTGCAGCGCCACCGTCTGGAGTCCCGCTTCCGCCGCAGACTCTCCCCGGGCGACCCACTGCTGCAATGCATCCAGTGCGTCACTTTCCGACATTCCGTCATTGGCAGCGGTCAACAACTCCAGCACCGGAGCTTCGGCGGCAACGGTACGGGTCGCATCGGACAACGAATCCACCGGCACCAGACGATACGGAGGGGTCGTTGCCACTTCGCAGGCGACCCGGCCCCAGGGGGGAGTGCCAGACTGCGGTGGCTGAAATATCAGCCGTTGGACTTCGGATTGCTTCCAGGGAGATTCGGTCAACACAGCGGTCACCGTTGGGTTTCCATCGGGTACGAGAGGCGTTTCGGCTGGATCGCACGCCGCGGAGAGACGTCTTCGATCACACTCGCGATCCAGCCCGCCACGTGATCTGCCGAGTCAAGTACGCCATTGAGAGTGGAGTCAAACAGGTAGTCCCCCACCAGGAACAGGCCCGGAGCCGCGTGGGGGGCGGGTTGATGGCGGCGGTCGAGCGACCACAGGTCCCAACCTCCGGGAAGTGCGCTCACCTCCGACTGCCAGCGATGCACCCGCCCTTCGCGGAATTGGTCTCTGGCCGGGTCCATCAGTTGTGGGGGGAGAGTACCCAACGCGAGGTCGACCAACTCGGCATCGGTTTTGGGACAAAGATTCCGAGCCGCGTCGCCGCCGAGCAACCAGCCCAGCACCCCTTCTTCGATGCCCGGATTACGGCTGGACTCGTCATACAGGCAGCAGCCTTCAAACTGGTCGAGCATGCAGAACGACTCGCGCAACACTGACCGCCAAAAACAGCGTTCGAACAGCAACGTGATCCGGAGATAGTGAGCCGGATGGGCGTGATGCTTCTGATGCTGCCCGATCGCCTGCCGCAAGGCCTCCCCCTGGAATTCCAACGACGGCAACACCGGGTTGGGCAGCGCGACAATCACGAAATCGAAATCGGCCGAGATCCGGGAGACAGTACCGGAGGGGGTATCGGACTGCAGTTCGAGCGTGTAGTCCCCCCCGGAGTTCGCCGAAATGGCCACGACCCGGTGCGACAGTCGAATCTCGGCATCCAGCCGGTCGACCAAGGCGTCGATCAGCCGTTCATTCCCCCCGACAATCGAGTACAGCCTCAGATATTCGGGACGATTCATCAGATAGTTGTGCAGGCCGTAGGGAATGCTGGTCTGCCCAGGTTCGGACGCGAGATCACTGTGGATCAGGGTCTGCAGATAGCGGCGGGCCGCGGGGTCCGAGACGCGGTCGAGGCGCTGGGTGAAGGGGCCGGGCCAGTGCCGGAGCGCATGGTTCTGCAAAAGATCGGCCTCGAAAAATTCTCGCGGCCCCAGAGCGTCGACGGCGCGGCGATCAAACTCCTCCAGGTCCCGTCGCGCGGCCACTCCCAGTTGCGACTCGACATCGTCGAGGTGCGACAACAGCTGCCCCTCCCAAAGCACCGCCGATCCTCCCATCGGGCTGATCGACAACCCCAGGGAGAGCACCAGGTCTTTCAGAGGGTCTTCCCCCAGGAACGAGTAGTCGTAAAGTTCGGCGGCCCCGGCTTCATAGGGAACACCAGAGTGTGCAAAACGCCGCGTCTGAACCTTTCCCCCGAGGCGGGGAGTGGCTTCGAAAATCGTGATCGCACAGGGTGATCGGGCCTGTTCGCGCAGCCGCCAGGCGGTGAACAGCCCTCCCGGCCCTCCGCCCACGATCGCAATCCGCCAGTTGTTCAAGATCTCCCGCCTTTGTTTCATTCGCACTGGATGAACCGGTACGGCGATCGGCCCAGTCCGCCATCAGCCCCCCCCCCTGCCGCCATTCAAACCAAGAGCATGCGAGCCTCGGGGCAGTCCGCACATTGGAACCCAATTTGTAAACCCCGGAGGAGCCGGTAGGTTTCGGTCCTGCTGAAAACTTTCGGCCGCGACCAGACAATTTGCAATTCGGAGCGCGATTGTGTGAAATGCGGTTGCATGAAACCCGGCAACTTGGTCGTGCGGAACACCAGCGATGCCATCTCCCGAGACACCGGTGAAAGGGCAAGCGGTTGCCTGGTTGGCCACCTGTGTCACACTGGTGGCGGGAGCGGGATGCTGCGTGTTGATTGGCGTCGCGATGAACGCCGACTGGCGGGGCCTGTTGCGGACCTCGGGCCCTCTGATTGGAGGTGCGGCTCTGCTCTGGTGGTTGTTGCGTGATCGCCAGCCAGGGATGCGGCCCGCCGATCGCTGGAGTTGGCTGCGGCGTCGGACGAAAACCCGGCATCAGGTCAAAATTGCCCGATCGAAACCCAGCGGTCCCACCACGGTTCCCCTCGCCAGCCCCCCCACGGCGGAGACGGTTCGGGAACTCAAGGGGGGAATCAATACCTGGGTCCCGTCGGAACGCCGCCGCGGGCAGCCCCCCCCGTCTCAGGGATGAACTGCTGCCGACAAATCACCCCAAGGAACGCCAACCAACCCCGTCTCCAACGGATGCTGGCGTCAGCACACTGTCAGTCAGTAGCGCAGCGATGTCATCACGTAGAGTTGGGTCGAGTCTCCCCGGGGAACGGTGCGTTCGATGTACGACCCAAACCAGAACCACGAATAACCCAATTGCATATCGAAATTCGGGTTGAAGGAATAATAGCCATAGAGGTCGAGTGCCGTTCCCAGGTTCGTGCCATTTCCCGGCTTTCCAATCGCCGTCCCTGCCACGTTGTAGGCCGTGTCGTGACTCGACGCGAGCTGGAACCAATGGAGGGCGGCGGTGGTGGCGGTTTTTTTGGTGGGCTTGAGGTCGAACTGCAGCGCCGTGTCGAACAGGTTCTG
>CAIOTJ010000005.1 GCA_903861195.1 uncultured Planctomycetaceae bacterium
CCCGGCGGTGTTGCCCGGCGGGATTCTGCTCGAAACCCAGGCCTCCGCCCCCCCCGCGGAGAGCGACCACATGTCGGCGGCCTGGGAGCAGTTTGTCAATGAGCGTCTGGCGGCTGGTTCGGAAAACATCTACTCCGAGGCGGTTGAGCTGATGGAGCGCGAGGTGATTCCCCGCATTCTGAAGCACACCGGGGGAAACCAGCTGCAGTCCGCGCGGCTGCTGGGAATCGCCCGCAACAGCCTGCGCAGCCGCATTCGCTCGCTGCGGATCCAGATTGGACGCTCGGTCGACTGGGAGACCGTGGAGGATTCCCCCTGAAAACCCGGGGAGGACCCGCTTCGGACCAAACCGGTCCCTGACTTGTCCACCCCCGGCACCTGCCAATGCCCTCCGGGTCGGGACTTCGCGATTGCCACCCGATCTGTCCGCCGTCTCTCGCTCTTCCCCTGGGAACCCACCCACTTGTCCGCCATCCCGCTTCCCCACGCCGACGCTCCCGCCATGGACCGCCCGCTGACATCCCAGGACATCGAACAGGCCATTCCCCAGTTGGGAGCCTTGCTGCCTTTCCAGGGACCGATCAGCTCGTTCGTGTTTCTCAACCCCCTGCAGGGACTCGAGGACCTCCCCTTCGATGAGGCGGTCCGCCTTGGGGCCGAGATCTTTGGGTGTGCTCCTTACCTGTCGGAAGAACGGTATTTCCTCAAACAACAGCAGGGCCGGATCACCGCCGAAGAACTTTCGGCGGTGCTGGTTCGGGAATTGGGACCCGCCGCCCAGGAACCCGTGGGGCCTCGGGGAACACGGCTCGATTTCCGCCTGCGCATGCTGACCCACCGAATGCATTTGGGCCCTCCCGAAGAGATGGCCTGGTGGATCGCCGAAACAGACGCCCTGAAGCGGCTGCAACAGGACGTTCCTGAGGAAATCCGGCACGATTTCGTCCGCCGGTCACGCACGTGGATCCTGCAAGCCGGTACGTCCTGGCCCGGCTGGCCGCAGGCGGACTATGGAACTCCCGGCGACGACTGGTCCGACCAGCTCTGGGAGCAGGCGTCCCTGGCCTGCCTGTGGAAGGTGGTGCTGCAGGGAGTGGAACGGGTCGAGCTGCAGCCGGCCAGACCGTCGCGGCAACGGCGGCTGCGCGACCGTCTCGAGCAACTCACCGGAATCGACACCGACCTGGCCGTCCACGAACTGCTGATTCGCCTCTGTGCGGCGCTGACCGACCAGGGATTGGCGGGTTGGCCGCTTCCCCACCGGGAGCAGGGACTGTGGAAGGCTTTTCTGGCGCTGTACTCCGAACCGGGATGGCTGACCCGCAATTGGCTGGCCCCGATTCGCGACAACTTGGCGCGGCTTTACACCGGCCAGGTCACGGCGATCGACTCCCTGCGGGACTCACTGCAGGAATTGGGAGTTTCCAGTGAGAATCTGGTCGACTTCCTGCGGGACAGCCTGGTCCCCCTGCGAGGCTGGGCCGGTCTGCTGTGGCAACTGGAGACCCGCGGTGACCGGGTGGCGCAGCCCGTTCAGCCCGGCACGCTGCTGGAATTCCTGGCAGTGCGGCTGTTGCTCGATTGCCAGGCGCTGCGGACCGTCGCGGCGGAACGGCTGAATTACCACGGCCCCCTCTCGGGGCTCTGGCGGGTGCCCGTCCCCCCCCCGAGAAACAGTCACTCACAGCAGCTCGAATTGTTGGGATTGCAGGTGTTCCAGGCGGCGCAATGGTGCGGCTGGACCGCGGGCGAAATGCTGCAGTTGACGAGTCCGCAATGGGAAAACCTGGTTCGCGAACTCGAAACCTTCCAGCCCCTCGAACGGTGCCGGATTCAACACCTCGCGTTTGAGACCCGGTTCCGCGAAAAGGCGCTCAACGCCATGACCTGCCGGGCGGTCCTGCCCCACGCCCAGGTCGCCACTCCCCGGTTTCAGGCGGTGTTCTGTATCGATACGCGGGAAGAATCGTTCCGGCGTCACCTCGAAGAAGTCTGCCCGGAAGCCGAGACCTTTGGAGCGGCCGGGTTCTTCGGCGTCCCGATTTACTACAAGGGGGTCGTGGACGCGCACTACAGCACCCTCTGCCCGATCGTCATCCGGCCCCAGCATTGGATTGTCGAGGATGTCATTTACACCCAGGAGGCCAGCAACCGACGGCGAACCCGCACCCGCCAGGCGCTGGGAGAGGCCAGCCATCGTGTCCAGGAGGGCACCCGGGGGCTGGCCACAGGGGCGTTGCTGACCGGGGGACTGGGAGTCCTCGCCAGTGTGCCACTCATCGCCAGTGTGCTCTTCCCGCGGCTGACATCCAAGATCCAGCATCAGGCTGCGCGGCTTTTGGCTCCTCCCAAGGGGACCCGCCTGCGGCTGGAACGCCTGACCGAAAAGCCCGGTCCCGAAGGTGACGCGATCGGCTTCTCGCTGACCGAAATGGTCAACATGTCGGAACGCACCCTGCGGGACATCGGACTGATCCGAAACTTCGCCCCCCTCGTGTTCTTCGTCGGACATGGCTCGTTCTGCCTGAACAATCCCCACAAGTCGGCCTATGACTGTGGAGCCTGTTCGGGAGGTGCGGGAGGGCCCAACGCCCGGGCCCTGGCCTCGATGCTCAACGACATGCGGGTGCGCCTCGCTCTGGCCGAACGGGGGATTGAGATTCCTCATTCCACCACGTTTCTGGGAGCCCTGCACAATACGGGAGAAGACTCGATCTCTTATAACGAACTGGAGACCCTGTCGATCGCCCAGCAGCGCAACTTCGAGTTCGCCCGGCAGCAGTTTGAGGAAACCTGTGAACGCAACGCCCGCGAACGCTGTCGCCGGTTTTATTCCGCGCCACTCGATCTGACCCCCGCAGCCGCCCTGCGCCATGTCGAGGCCCGCACGGTCGACCTGGCCCAGACCCGTCCGGAATTCGGCAACGCGACCAACGCCATGTGCTATGTGGGCCGACGCAGCCGGATCCGCGGACTGTACCTCGATCGCCGCTGCTTTCAGGTCTCATACGACGCCACCACGGACGATTTGGAGGCGACCATTCTGGGGCGCATTCTGGCGGCGGTGGTTCCGGTCTGCGAAGGAATCAATCTGCTCTACTACTTCTCTTACATCGATCCCCAGGGCTGGGGAGCCGGCACCAAACTGCCCCACAACGTGACTTCGTTGTTGGGCGTGATGGACGGTGCCGCGAGTGATCTGCGGGGGGGGCTGCCCTGGCAGGGAGTCGAAATCCACGAGCCGCTGCGGCTGCTGTTCGTGATTGAAAGCCAGCCCGAAGCGATCCGGAAAATCATGGCCCGCAACCCCGCGGTGCGCCAGATCATCGCGAATGGCTGGGTGCAGGTGGCGCTGCTGTCTCCCGACTCACCCGACCTGCTGTTGTACGAAGCGGGGAGTTTCCGCCCGTGGTCCCCCCGCAATGCCGGGCTTTCCCAGGTTGATTCGTCGTGGGAATGGTTCCGGGGACAGCGGGACAATCTCGATTTCGCCCTGCTGAATCCCGTGCGGGAGGTGCCTCATGCCTGATCTGGAAATCCTGATCCAATCACTGGGCCTCGTGGTGATCGTCGCCCCCAGTGTGCTGCTCTGCTGGTTGGGAATCCCCTCCCTGCTGGGGCGTCCCCTGCCCGAATCCTGGGTCCATCGAGTGGTTCAGACGGTGATCTGGACCGGACTGCTGGCCGCACTGGCCGTGCTGGGCTTGATGTTGGTCAGCGATCAGACGCATGTGATGGTGGTGGGGCGGCAGTGGGTGCACATTCCCCACTATCACTTCGCGTTCAAGCTGGTCTTCGACCGTCTGTCTGTTCCCCTGGTGATCCTGACGTTCCTGCTGTGCGGTACGATCGGAGCCTTCGCCGCGCGATACCTCCACCGCGAATCGGGCTTCAACCGGTTTTTTGTGTTGTATTCCGTGTTCCTGCTGGGGATGACCGTGGCCTCGCTCGCGGGAACCATCGAGACCCTGTTCGCCGGTTGGGAATTGGTGGGTCTGTCATCCGCGTTTCTGGTCGCCTTTTACCACGAACGGCGCGGGCCAGTCGCCAATGGACTGCATGTCTGGTCGGTCTATCGGGTTTCCGACGCCGCGCTGCTGATTGCTTCGGTGGTGATGCACCACCTCTCGGGCGAGGGGGATTTTGACAAGCTGATCCGGGGCGAAGGAAGCTGGCCGTTTGGTTCACCGACCCTGTCGGTGTCGCAGGCAACCCTCGCGGGACTGTTGCTGGTCGTGGCGGCCGCTGGGAAGTCGGCGTTGATTCCCTTTTCCGGCTGGCTGCCGCGGGCGATGGAAGGGCCCACCCCTTCCAGCGCCGTCTTCTACGGCGCGTTGTCGGTCCACCTGGGGGCCTTCCTCATGTTGCGGGTCAGTCCCCTGCTGGATGCCTCGCCGGTGACTTGTGCCGTCATTGTCGTCCTGGGACTGGCCTCGGCCGCCTTCGGGGCCCTCGCCAACCGCGTCCAGACCGACATCAAATCGGCCCTGTCGTTCGCGTCATTGACCCAGGTGGGGCTGATCTTCGCCGAAATTGGGCTGGGACTGCGGTACATCCCCCTGGTGCACATCCTTGGTCATGCCTGCTGGCGGACGCTGCAATTCCTGCGAGCCCCAACCGTGTTGCACGACTTTCGGCAACTCGAAAACGCCGTGGGGGGAAGCCTGGCGGCCCGGCGGCAATCGTGGGAGCAATGGATCCCTGAAAACTGGCGGAATTGGGCGTATCGCTTTGCATTGGAACGGGGAGAACTCGACCAGGGACTGTTCAACTGGTTTGTGAATCCCGTGCGGGAGCTCTTCATTGCCTGCGATCGCTACGAACGGCTCCTGCTGCAGGGGAACCCTCCCCCGCAGAAATTGGGCACCGAACCATGGACACGGGTGCTCGAGGAGACTCCATGATGAATCTGCCCTGGCTGGCATTTTCGGTCATCATTCCTCTGTTGATGGCACCGCTCGTGGGCCGTCTGGAGGACTCCGGACGGGCCCGGATCTGGACTCTTGCGGCCAATACCCTCGCACTGCTGACGTCGGTCCTGGCCTGGTTCGCGCACGAATCGAACAGTGACTCCGTCTGTTCAGAAGGGCTCCCCGGAGACTGGTTGGCGCTGGATTCGTTCAGCGCCCCCCTCGGACCCCTGGCGGCACTGGTCTTCCTGGCCACCACACTGGTCACATTGCGCACCAAGATTCGCCGCTTCAGCTTTGCCGGTTCGCTGGTGAGCGAGGCCCTGACCCTCGGCACACTGGGTTGTCTGGAACCATGGGGCATCATTGCGGGACTGTCGCTGGGAGTGATCCCACCCTGGCTGGAATTGAGGCGGCGACAACAGTCGCCGCGCATCTTCGGGCTGTCGATGGCATGCTGTGTGTCACTGCTGGTCCTCGGGCAATTGCTGGAGGACTATGAGGGGGTCAATCGATTCCAGGAGTGGTGGGCCGGCATCCCTCTCTTGCTGGCGGTGCTGATCCGCTGTGGAGCGTTTCCCTTTCACCTGTGGGTCAGTGAATTGTTTCAGCAGGCTTCCTTCGGAACCGCCCTGCTCTTCGTGACCCCCATGCTGGGAGCTTACGCCTGCGTACGCCTGGTCATGCCCGTCTCACCCGATTGGGTCCTGCGGGGAATCGAATTGGGCTCCACGTTTACGGCCCTGTATGCCGCAGGCCTCGCGACTGTGCAGACCGATGCCCGACGTTTTTTCTGCTGTCTGTTTCTGAGTCATTCGGCTCTGGTGTTCGTGGGACTGGAAACGCTTACGGAAATCGGCCTGACCGGTGCACTGTGCATCTGGTTGTCCGTGGGTTTGTCACTCACGGGTTTCGGACTGACTCTGCGGGCCATCGAATCGCGTCGCGGGCGGGTCATGCTCGATCAATTCCAGGGGCTTTATGACCATGCTCCGGGCCTGGCCATCGGTTATTTGCTGACGGGTCTGGCCTGTGTGGGTTTTCCAGGGACGGTGGGATTCGTGGGGACGGAACTGCTCGTGGACGGTGTCGTGGAACAGCAACCGATCAGCGGCATTGCGGTGGTGCTGGCCTGTACCCTGAATGGGATCGCCATCCTCCGATCTTACCTGAGGGTTTTCACTGGAAGTCGGCATCAGACATCTGTCTCACTAAGCCTGCGCAAGCGGGAACAGGTTGCCGTGTTGTCACTGGCGGTGCTGATCCTGATTGGCGGAGTTTTTCCACAACCTGGCATCACTTCGCGATATCGCGCGGCGATCAAGCTGCTCAGTCAACGGGAACCGATTCTCAGCAGTCCGAATCGGCACGAAGCATTGCCATCGCAGCCTGTCAAACAGACCAACTGAACCGCTGGCCGATCGGCTGGGGATTGCCCCAGTCGGCGTCATGCCCCCCGTTGATCCTCAGATTGCCGACCACAACTCCGCCACGGGCCGCCATCCCGCACCGACTGCTCAAAACATGCCCTCTGTGGAACACCTTGACTCATTCCTGGAATCGTTGGGCAACACAATCCCGCGAGAACCTGCGCTGCTGTTGGCCCGCATGGACAACATGCCTTCGGTCATGTTCATCGCAGTCCCCAATCGGCTCGCCGAGTCCAGAGCAGGTTTTGTCCGGCGATTACGACACGCTTGGCAGGACTTCAGGGAGTCTGAAAGATAACGTTGGCAGGTCGGGCGCCAATCGGACCGAGGATCAGGCACAGGATTTGCCGAAGAGGTCAATTCCGAAACCCTGTGAGTCGCCACCCGTTTCCCGGCCTTCCGTAAACAGGGACTCTCAGCGCGGCCTGCCCCCCCAGGGAAGCGGATTCCCAAACGGGGAGTCATGGCCGGATCAGAGGAATGAACTCTGATTTGCGTGTTCGAGGCGGCACTGAGAGATCCGCTGGTCGTCCATCATTCTTCCGCTGAGTTGCAACCGTCCGATCATGGTCACTGACACCGCTCTCTCGACGACATCTGCACCTGCCAATTCTCCCCGCCACGACCTTACCGCCGGGGGCGTGGTCTTTCTGGTGGCGTTGCCCTTGTGTCTGGGAGTGGCGCTGGCCTCGAACGCTCCGCTCTTCGGAGGTTTGCTGGCGGGCATTGTCGGTGGGCTGGTGGTGGGGTTGCTGAGTGGATCGCATACCAGCGTCAGTGGACCGGCGGCCGGACTGGCGGCTGTGGTCGCCACCCAGATTGCCAAGTTGGGGAGCTACGAGGCGTTTCTGCTGGCGGTGATGCTGTGCGGCATCATTCAGATCATCCTGGGGTGGCTGAAGGCCGGAACCCTGGCCGCCTTTGTCCCCGGAAGCGTGATTCGCGGCCTGCTGGCGGCGATCGGGCTGATCCTGATCATCAAGCAGCTACCCCACCTCGTGGGATACTCCTCGGAGCTCTTGGGGAAGATGTCGCTCCAGCCAGGTACGGCCCCCCCACGCGACGGTTTTTGGCAACATGTCCATATTGCCGCGGGTGTCATTGGACTTTTTTCGCTGGTCGTTTTGTTGATTTGGGAGCGGACCCCACGACTGAAACGATCCTTGATTCCCGGCGCGCTCTGTGTGGTGGTGGGGGCTGTTTTGCTCCAGCTGCTGCTGGCTCAAGTCATGCCAGCTGAGCGATTGACAACCCGACAGCTTGTGCAGGTCCCCGTCGCCGCGAATCTCATGGGCGTTGTCGGGTTCCTCACTCTTCCAGACTTCAGCGCCCTGGGACAACCGGGGGTCTATCTGACAGCGTTGACACTGGCGCTGGTTGCTTCTCTGGAAACCCTACTGAACCTGGAAGCGGTGGACCGTCTGGATCCCCGGCGGAGAACCTCGCCACCCAACCGGGAACTGCTCGCACAGGGAGTGGGTAACATGCTCTCCGGGCTGTTGGGCGGGTTACCAGTGACATCCGTCATCGTTCGCAGTTCCGTGAACATCAATGCCGGCGCACAGACGCGTCTCTCGGCAATCGTGCATGGATTTCTGCTGTTCACCTGCGTCGTGCTGATCCCGGGCGTTCTGAACCAGATCCCTCTGTCGTGTCTCGCCGCCGTCCTCATTGCGACCGGCCTGAAGTTGGCCAGTCCTGGCTTGTTCTTTCAGATGTATCGCTCCGGATGGGAACAATTCCTGCCATTCGTCGTGACGGTGGGGGCGATTCTCGCCACAGACCTGCTGGTCGGAATCATGATCGGCCTGGTCTTCAGCATCCTGTTCATCCTGCGCAGCAACATGCGGACGCCCCTGCGAACCGCGCTGGAGAGACATGTGGGGGGGGAGGTGCTGCACGTCAAGCTCGGCAATCAGGTGAGCTTCCTCAATCGCGTGGCATTGCTGCGGACCTTCGACGAGGTCCCCCCCGGAGGCAACATCCTGATCGATGCGAGCGAAACCGACTACCTCGACCCCGATGCCCGGGAACTGCTGCGGGAAATGCGCGATGAGATCGGCCCTGCCCGGGGAATCCTCGTCAGTCTGACCGGCTTTGATCCCGCCGACCCCACACTCTCCAACCTGCTGCGATACACCGATCAGACCAACGAGGAGCTTCAGTCACGACTCACGCCCGATGACATCCTGGCGATTCTTGCGGCCGGCAACCGTCGTTTCCAGAAGGGGGAGACACTCGTGCGCGATCTGGTCCGTCATCGGGGCACTGTCGCCGGGAGTCGGCATCCCCTGGCGGTTGTGCTCAGTGGTGCGAGTTCGCGGACGCCGGTCGAGCTGATTTTTGATGTCAGTCTCGGCGACCTGATCTGCACCCGAGTTGCGGGCAACCTCCCTTCACCAGCGGTTCTGGCCACCATCGAATACGCCTGTGTCGAGACAGGAACTGGCCTTGTGATCATCATGGGCCATACGTCGAACTCGCTGATTCGCCTCGCCGTCGAATATCGCCTGGGCATCACCTCGCCCGAGATAGTGCGGGCCGAGCACCTGCGTACGACCCTCGAGACCATCCACGAGTCTTTGGATCCCGCGCAATTATCGGGGTGGAGGTCAATGAATGGTCCCCAGCAGGAAGCGCTGGTGAACCAGATTGCAAAGCACCATGTCCAAAGGATGCTGGGATTGGTCCTCGAACGCAGCCGGGCCATACGGGATCTGCATAGTCAGGGGCGAATCAAGGTCGTGGGGGCCATGTACGATGTCCAATCTGGCGATGTCGAATTTTTCGATGACGCGGCCCCAGCGCTTTGAGCTCTTGTCTCACAGAACCGTGTGGGAGGGGCTCTCTCTGTGGACAGGTCAGCGACGTGCCGGGATCGTGCCATTTTCAGCCCAATCCACAGGGTTGATTTGAGTCAGCTTGACGAGGATTCGGAGCGGCCCCGGCTCCGGGATGACCCGCCGGAGCGCTTTCAGCCAAGCGTCGGGCAGGCGTTTTTCAATTCTCTCTCAATTGGTCGGTTTGGCTGCCTGAATCACCTCTCTGTGCTCCGTTGTTCTCCGGATCGAAATTGACAATTCCACCCAGGCCACCTCGCGCGCACGCAGACGGCCCTTTCGGTGTGGACAAGCAACAGCGTTGGTCGTTCTACTGGTTTCGCTGT
The DNA here is from genome assembly GCA_903861195.1 of uncultured Planctomycetaceae bacterium. Classification (GTDB taxonomy): domain Bacteria; phylum Planctomycetota; class Planctomycetia; order Planctomycetales; family Planctomycetaceae; genus UBA10511. The sequence goes on from CAIOTJ010000005.1 coordinate 9,507, forward strand.
CGATGAGCGAGCTCTGCTTGCCGACGGCCGGGCTTTGCCCGCAGCCCCCCCTCACCGTTCCCCACAGCGGATTTCATGTCGACTGCGGAGGTCTTCCGACCACGTCACCAAGTCCTCGCGCTCGCCCTGCCCGCCCTCGGCGAGCAGTTGCTCAACTTTACAGTCGCCCTGTACGACACCTTTCTGGCCGGTTACATCAGCACCGGTGGGCATGAGACCGGGCTCTACACCACCACGGTGGGAATTGCGTCTTACCTGGGTTGGCTGGCCAGTCTGCTGTTCGCCCTCGTGGGGACCGGAACCACGGCCCTCGTCTCGCGAGCCCGAGGTCGGGGAGATCTCGCCGAGGCCAACCGGTTCGCCAACCGCTCCCTGCTGCTGGTGACACCGCTCGCCCTCCTCATTGCCGGAGCGCTGTACGCCGCCGCCCCTACGTTGGCCGCGCGAGCCGGATTGCTGGGAGAATCCGCCCAGGTCCTCACCACCTACCTTAGAACCGATGCGCTCGGGCAATTGCTCTTCGGCTACTGCCTGGTCGGAGCAGCCGCCCTGCGCGGAATGGGTGACATGCGGACCCCCATGTGGATCCTCGGGGGAGTCAACCTGCTGAACATGCTGGTGGCGACAGCCATGGTGTTCGGAACCCGCGGGAACTCGCCTCTCCAACCGCTGGCGGGCCTCTTGGGTGACTGGGACTCGTGGGGGGTGTCGGGCATTGTTTCCGGCACACTCACGGCGCGACTGGCCGGGGGCGCCGCGATGTTGTGCGTTCTCGCGCGGGGGATCAATGGACTTCGGCTGACGCCCTCCCTGCTGATTCCCGACATGGCCGATCTGCGCCGAATTTTGCGGGTCGGGGTCCCCGCCGCGCTGGAAGGACTGACACTCTGGACCGGGCAGTGGCTGTTCCTGGAAATCATCTCCCAACTGGGGAGCGAGTCGGATGGCAGCGCCTACAAGGCGGCCCACATGATCGGCATGGATGCCGAGGCCCTCACCTACCTGCCCGCCACCGCGTGGGGTTACGCGGCCGCCTCCCTGGTGGGACAGAACCTGGGAGCGAACCGGCCCGACCGGGCCCGGGCGGTGACCCACGAAGCAACCCGACACGCCATTGTGATTGCCCTGATTGGGGCGTTGGTGTACTACTTTGGAGCCGAGACAATCTACCAGGTGATGTCCCGCGAGGAGCCGGTGAGGGTGATTGGAGCGCCCGCCCTGCGGTTTCTCTCGTGGTACCAGATTCCCTTGGCGATGGTCATTGTCTACCTGCAGGCCATCCGGGGTGCGGGTGACACCCGGGCGGTGTTGATGATCAATTTCCTGGGGTTCTTCCTGGTTCGCCTGCCGATCGCATGGTGGCTGGGGCTGCATCTGAAACTGGGATTGATTGGGGCCTGGTCCGGAATGAGCATCGACGTTCTGTGCCGGGCGATTGTCGCGGGAATTTACTTCGCCCGCGGCGGCTGGTCCCGCACCCAGGTGTGAGGTCTCCAAGCACATCATCCGTCGCCCCCGGATCAACACGTTCCACATGCCCACCAACCACCAACCGCCACTCCAGCCCCCAACGGCGCGCGCGGGACTGACCGCCGGGTGGTTGTTCTGGCTCCCGTGGATGCTGGGCTGCGGGGCATTTGCCGCCGGCGAATTGGCCCCCGCCTGGCTGTTGGGAGAACGCTGGCCCTCTCCCTGGCGATGGATGGTCGAAGCCCGCCTGGAATCCCTGGTCTGGCTGGGGCTGCTGCTCATCGGACCAGTCGCCTGGTTTTGGCCGACCCGCCTCGCGCGCCCCGGTTCCGACGGCGCAGCGCGACTGCCACCGCGTGAATCGTCCTTCAGCAACGACCTGCTGTGGTCGTGTGGAGTGGGCATTCTGGCCTGCGGGGTTGCCGCCAACACCGGCAGCCGGTGGAGTGACCTCCCCCCGGGGCTGCATGACGAATTCAGTTATCTCTTCCAGGCCCACACCTTCCTGGCCGGGCAGACCTCGTTCCCCAGTCCGCCGCTGCCCGAACTGTTCGACCAGATGCATGTGCTGAATGACGGGCGCATGGCCAGTCGGTACTTCCCGGCCACCGGGCTTTGGATGGCCCCCTTTGTGGCCCTCGGGAATCCCTGGTGGGGCTGGTGGCTGGCGCAGGGAGTTCTGGCCAGCCTGATGTTCTGGATTGGCCGTGAGGCGGGAGGAGGGACCTGTGGAAAGCTGGCGGGACTGCTCTGTGCCCTGTGTCCGGGACTGATCCTGTTTTCCCAATTGTTGTTGGCCCATCACCCGACCCTGCTGGGTCTGGCCGTCATGCAACTGGCCCTGCCCAAGATGGTCCGCAGCAGGAGCGGCGTCTGGGGACTTTTGGCGGGTTGCGGCCTGGGATTCGCTGCCCTGGCCCGCCCGATGACCGCGGTCGGGATTGGCCTTCCCTGGGGACTTTGGCTGCTGGGGCGCGGTTGGCGCGAGCGGCGCGAATTGCGACTGTGGCCCTGGCTGGCGGCACCACTGGTGGCGGCCGGAGTCGGGCAACTCTGGTACGACGGGAAGATCACCGGGGATCCCTGGAAGACCCCCTACGGAGAGTACACGGCCCTCCACACTCCCAAGCATGGCTATGGATTCGACAACGTACGGCGGGGAGAGCAGTCGCGGCCCGCGCGGCGCATCGAGAAATACGACGATTGGGCCGAAAACCTGACTCCCCGGCTGGCGCTGAAAAATGTCGCATATCGGCTCTTCAGCAGCATCCAATGGACCTGGGGCCTGCTGCCGGTGGTGTTGGGGCTGGCTCTCTGGGGGACCTGCTGGAGGATGATCTCAACTCCCGCCCGACTGAGCCTTGCCTCGATCGTGACGCTGCACCTCGTGCACATTCCCTATTGGTACGACGGGATTTTGCACTTTCACTACGTGCTGGAATCTTTGCCCCAGTGGCTGCTGGTGCTGGCGACGGCTGGCTGTGCCAGCCGGGAGGTGTTCGTCCGCGATGGCCGCCCCCTGGTCCCCCTCTGGGGATTGCTGGCGTTGGTTGTGGGCGGGGTCCTGAACTTCACCACGACACAGGGGCTGTGGTCGGCTCCATTTCAGGATGGTCTCAGCCAGTTTCAGTTCGCCCGGGAGAAGCAGGGGCAATTCCGACGTCTGGTCAACGCAACGGTGACCGAGCGGCCCGCGCTGGTGCTGATCCAGGCGGACCCCAGTGACCTGCACATCGACTTTGTGGTCAACACCCCGCCCCTGACCGGCCCGATTCTGTTCGCTCGTGAGCGCCCCGAAGTGGCCTCGATTGGGGAGATTCGCTCGGTCTGGCCGGAACGCACGCTCTACCGGTATTCCGCACAGACCCAGCGCCTGACCAAGGTCGCAGAGTAATTCTGTGCCAGGTCCGCGCACGCAACGGCGGTCATACGAATGACTCCGGTGCGGCCCCGGGGTGACCAGACCAATCGCTCGGCCTCCTGGTTTTGCCCTCCCGATCGCGAAGCCAACGCCTACGCCCCTCCCCGGCGCTGCGGTCTGCTTTGGGGGGGCGCATTCCAGGGGTCCTCCGGCCAGGCATGCTTGGGGTAGCGGGCCCGGAGATCCTTCCGCACCTGCTGATAGGCGTTGTTCCAGAAGCTGCGCAGGTCATCGGTGACCTGCTGCGGACGCAGATTGGGAGCCAACAGATGCATCAGCAGCGGAACCCTTCCCCCGGCGATGCGGGGGGTCTCGGCCAAGCCGAACAGCTCTTGAATCCGTACGGCCAGCACTGGCCGTTTTCCGGGTGCATACTGCACCGCGATGCGATTCCCCGTGGGAACAGTCATCCGCTCGGGGGCCTCCCGCTCGACCAATTGCTGCTGGGCGGGGGTCAGCAGCGTTTTGACCCAGGGCAACCACGGAGCCCGCTTCACATCATCGAGGGTGCGACAGCCCTGGCAGAGCATCGGCAACAGCGACCGCAGCTGGTCATCGTCGAGCGGAGGGAGTTCCAACTCGGGCATCCAGTCCCGCAGACATTTGACTCGGGAGACATACTCAAGCGCCGGATCGTCACGGGGAAGAATCCTGGCCAGGTTCCGTCCGGCCGCCTCGGCGAGGGCCCCGGCCACCAGTTCCTCGGGCACATGTCCCAATTCGACCTCGTCGAGCACAAGATCATCCCAGACGATCCTCCGGACGGCCGACACCCGACCGGAGCGCTCATCAAACAGCACTTCCTCGCGCGTCTGCCTGCGATCGGGATCGAGCCATTCCTCGTTGATCGCCGAAGCCATCCTCACGATGCTCTCGGTGGTCCCGGCATCCACATTCACGCAGACAAACAACCGCGCTTCGATCACCTTCGAATCGGAATGCAGCCGCACTCCCCGGCCCCCCACCATCACACCCCGCTCGAGACTGCTCCCCCGCCGGACGGCAACCCGATCGGGATAGGCCGACAAAACCGCTTTCTGCAGCAGGCTGTCTTCGTCTTCCCCCGACTCGTTCGGGGAGTGCGGTTCAACTCCTGAAATCCCCTCGACAAGGCCCAGCAGTTGATTGGCGGCCTGCAGGATGAAGCGGGCACCGCCTCCGTGCAATTCCCCGTATTCCGTCCGTTCGGCACCCGTCGCGGCGAACTGCAGCAAGGCGTGAATGCGGTCCGCGAGATCCGACTCGGTCACCCCCGCGCGCTGCCGGACCTTGCGGGAACCATGCTGCGGCGGGCCCGAGCGCAGCGGATCCCGTTCCGACAGCATGGCCGCCGCCAGGGCGGCATACCGCACACACCCCAGGCGTCGTCCCTCAACCAACAACCGGGCCACCCGGGGATGCACCGGTAACCGCGACAGCAGCTTCCCCAGCGTCGTCACCTGGTCGTTGTGGAGTGCGCCCAGGCGATCCAGCAGGCGCTGGGCGGCCTCGATGGAGGTCGACCGGGGTGCTTCAAACCAGGGAAAGGCGGAGACATCGTGCTCACCGAAAACCCGCAATTGCAGCACGGGGCCAGCCAAATCGACCCGGGCCACTTCCGGTGTCTCGAATTCCGGCAGCGCGCGGTGATCGCGCTCGCTCCACAATCGGTAACAGCGGCCAGGAGCGGTACGGCCCGCCCGCCCCTTCCGTTGATCGGCCGAGGCCCGCGAGATGCGCCCCAGATCGAGCCGGTCCATTCCCACATGTTCGTTGTAATGGAGGACACGGGCCAGTCCCGTATCGACAACGGCCGTCACATCGTCAATGGTCAGCGAGGTCTCGGCCACATTGGTGGCCAAAATCAGTTTGCGTTGCGGTTGCGGGGCCAGCACCCTGTCCTGCTGCTCGGGGGGCAAATCTCCATACAGGGGCAGCACCATCAGATCCGCCATCCCCGCCCACGACTCGAGGGCCCGCGCCGCCCGGCGAATCTCACCAACCCCCGGAAGGAACACCAGGATGCCACCACTGGTTTCCCGTGCGGCGCGCTGCACCGCCCGCACCAGCAATTCTTCCCCTTCGGCAGAGAAAATGGGCAACATCTGGCCCGGCTTGCCCAGGTACTCCACATCGACCGGAAACAGGCTTCCCTGAGCCGCGACGATCGGGCAGTTCCCCAGATACGCGGCGATCGGCTGGGGGGACAACGTGGCCGACATGACCACAATCTTCAGGTCGGGCCGCACGGTCTGCTGGATCCGGCGGACCATCCCCAAAGCCAGGTCGACATTCAGGCCGCGCTCGTGGAACTCATCAAACACCACGGCCGAAACCTGCTCGAGGAACGGGTCGTCCTGCAGCAGCCGCAGCAGCACCCCATCGGTCACGATGCGCAGACGTGTCTCGGGTCCCGTCCGGGAGTCGAACCGCACCTGGTACCCCACCTCGGCCCCCAGCGACACGCCGCGTTCCCAGGCGATCCGCCGGGCGGCGGCACGGGCAGCGACACGTCGCGGTTCGAGCATCACCACCTGCCCCCGGCCCGGCTGATCCGCGAGATCGGCGACGCCCGACGAGAGGATTGCCGAAGCCACCCGAGTCGTCTTGCCCGATCCCGTCGGTGCCTGAAGCACCACGCATCCACTCCCCCGCAACTGCTGCAGCAGTTCCGGCAGCACATCGTCCACCGGCAGCGGGACGAGCGGTTCACGAGTTCCCATCAATTCCACCCCAATCGAATCTCAAACACCACGACCCAACTCCGGAGCGCTGCGGAGCACTTCGGGGGGAATCGGGGCCGGCCCGTCACGAGGCACGGTTTTTAGAAAACCCGGTTGTAACCATTCAGGGCCGCCACCCGGTAGGCTTCGGCCATGGTGGGATAATTGAACGTGGTGTTGATGAAGTACATCAGGGTGTTGTGCGGGGCGGGCTGCATCATCACCGCCTGCCCAATGTGGATGATCTCGGAGGCATTGGCTCCAAAACAGTGAATGCCCAAAATCTCCAGCGTCTCCCGATGAAACAAAAGTTTCAGCATCCCGGCGGTCCGCCCCGTGATCTGGGCCCGGGCCAGATGGCGGAACAAGGCGTGCCCAACTTCGTAAGGGACCCGTTCGGCGGTCAGTTCGCGTTCCGTCCTGCCCAGCGAACTGATCTCCGGGCTGGTATAGATGCCGGTGGGAATCTGCCGCACCATCATCCGCGGTGGCTGTTCACCCGCCTGATGCAATGCGGCGTACCGCCCCTGAACATAGGCGGCACTGGCCAGTGACGGAATGCCAATCACGTCTCCGACCGCGTAGATGTTGGGGACTGCCGTCTGGAAATCCTCATTCACGGCCAGATAGCCCCGCCCGTCGGGGGTCAGTCCAACCGCGTCCACGCCGAGTCGGTCGCTGTTGCCCGTCCGGCCATTCGCCCACAAGACCACATCGCTCTTGATCTGCTTGCCGGACTTGAGGGAGACCACCACCCCATCAGCTTGCCCCTGAATGGACTGGTACTCCTCATTGTGCCGGATCAGGATTCCCTGCTCCCGCAGATGATAGGCCAGGGCATCGGTGATCTCGTCGTCAAGGAATTCCAGCAGCTTCGCACGGGTGTTGATCAGGTTCACCTTGCAGCCCAGGTTGCGGAACATCGAGGCGTATTCACAACCAATGATCCCGGCCCCGTAGATGGTGATCGAATGCGGGGTTTCTTCCAGCCGCAGAATCGTGTCGCTGTCGAAAATTCGCGGATGGCTGAAATCGACATCCTTGGGGCGATACGGACGGGCCCCCACGGCCAGCACCAGTGATTTGGCCGTCAACACGCGGCGGGCGCCCGATTCGTGCTCGACCTCCACCGTGTGCGGATCCTTCAGCCGGGCCCGGCCCTGAAAAATCGGAATCTCATTCCGGTCGTAATGCGTCTTGCGCACATCGACCTGCTGCGAGATGACAGTTTCAGCCGAACGTCGCAGATCTCCAAACGAAAACCTCGGCCGGATTCCCGCTTCCCGGAACAGACGGTTCCGCGACGCTTCAGTCACCTGGAAAATCGCGAACCGCAGCGCCTTGCTCGGAATGGTTCCCGAGTGGGTACAGGCGCCTCCAATCAAGGGATACTGCTCGACAATCGCCACGCGTTGTCTTCCCTTGGTGGCCTGCATGGCGGCCCCCTCCCCCCCGGGGCCAGACCCAATCACAAGGACATCAAATTCGGTGTCCGGGGTCGGAAGCCGGGTTTCGGGCATGGCGACGGGGGAAGAAAACATGGCGGGGGGCGATCTGCGTGCAGGAACTTTGTCTCGGGGGCAACCTCCGCGACGGCGCGACACGGACTTTGTGATTCAAATCGTATCCCATGGGATTCCGGAATTCGACCGGCCCGGCCCCGGAACCCTTGCTGTTCGCCGGACCAGCCCAGATCATCTCGGCTGGCGTTTCAACTCCCGTTCACCTTTCTTCCCGCGAGCCTCCCCCCTTCCATGCCGACCGTGCCCGGTGACCGCCTCGATTCCGCCGATCCTGGACTGTACCGCATCCATACAAATGGCCCCGGTCCCGTCGGCAAACTCCCCTTCACCGAGCAGATGCTGCTCGACAGCCCCAGCGGGGACCTGTTTGGCATGACGCAGAATGCCGGGATGGGTTGGGAACCGCACGAATTGCTTAGGCCTCAATTCCTGATCCTGAGTACCCAGGGGGGCATCCGGTCGGAAGACGGTCGCCCGATTGCCCTCGGATACCACACCGGACATTGGGAGGTGGGGCTGCTGATGCGGGCGGCCGCCGAGGAGTTCAAGCGGCTGGAATGTCTTCCCTTCGCCGGCTACGTGAGCGATCCCTGTGACGGACGCACCCAGGGAACCACCGGCATGATGGACTCGCTGCCCTACCGCAATGATGCGGCCATGGTCTTTCGGCGATTGATCCGCTCTTTGCCGCAGCGCAAGGGAGTGGTGGGGGTCGCCACGTGCGACAAGGGTCTCCCGGCCATGATGATGGCCCTCGCCGGAATGTCACAGCTCCCCGCCGTGCTGGTTCCCGGGGGCGTCACACTGCCTCCCACTGTGGGGGAAGATGCCGGGAAGGTCCAGTCGGCCGGGGCCCGATTCGCCCATGGAGAAATCACTCTCGAAGAGGCCGCCGAAGCGGGCTGCCGTGCCTGCGGCAGCCCGGGTGGTGGTTGCCAATTCCTGGGAACCGCCGCGACGTCACAGGTTGTCGCCGAGGCGTTGGGGATGGCTCTGACGCATACCGCCCTGGCCCCCTCGGGTCAGGCGATCTGGCTGGATTCGGCCCGTCGGGCGGCCCAGGCTGTCGTGCGGCTGCATGAGGCCGGACTGACGATGCGCGAGATCCTCACCGAGCACAGCCTGCACAACGCCATGATGGTGCATGCCGCGGTGGGCGGCTCGACCAATCTGCTGCTGCACATTCCCGCGATTGCCTTCGCCGCGGGTTTGCGGCGGCCCACCGCCGACGATTGGAATCGGCTGAACCGGCTCGTGCCGCGCCTCGTCGATGTGCTGCCCAATGGACCGGTTGGCCATCCCACCGTGCGGTTCTTCCTCGCGGGGGGTGTGCCCGAAGTGATGCTGCATCTCCGCGAACTGGGGCTGCTCAGGCTCGAAGCCCTGACGGCCACCGGAAAAACTCTGGGAGAAAATCTCCAGGAGTGGGAGCAGTCCGAACGCCGACGCCGGCTGCGGGAACTGCTTCAACAGTCGGACGG
>CAIOTJ010000006.1 GCA_903861195.1 uncultured Planctomycetaceae bacterium
CTGGATCAGATTGCGCATCGTCTCCAGAAAGTGCTGATGCCCCGCCCCGGCCATGGTGCGCCATGCGGTGTCGATCATCCGCCCCTCGTCGCTTGCGAGGGCATCGCTGCCGAAGGCGGCACCGAAGTCGGCCGCTGTCGTCTCACCCCGTGTGGCCGACTCCCCCGCTTCGGCCAGAAACCGATGGAGCTCATCTCGGCTCGCGGTCAGATTCTTGCCCAACCGGGTGAATTCCGGCCGGTCGGCAGTGCCGCTCAGTCGGGCTTGGATTCGCTCGACCAGTTGCGTGGGAGTCAGGGGGATTCCGCAGGTGAATTCGGGCCTCCAGCCCTCGGCCGCCACCCACCGCAGCGCGACTGGTGCGAGATCAGGCTCGCGGGAGAGTGTTCGCAACAGCCCGAGTGTCGCGAGGAACCCCAGGGGATTGCTGCCGTCGGGACCCGGCAGCAGCAACACGTTCTGTGCACTCATCGGTTTCCTCCTTGGCGCGCCACGGGCGCCTGCCACTATTCGAGTTCACTCTCGCGCTGAACAGCCAGAAACAGAATCGACTCCAACCAGGCCAACCCCCACCACCCATAGCGCCGCACCAGCCGCCAGAACCGCTCGGCAACCCCGCTGTCGAGGCGATGCGGGGCCGGCCAACTTGCGCGGACATCGGCGGGAACATCAAACGCAACCGCCGCGTCTGACCAGCCGAGGGCCGGCGGGGCGTCGTCGAGCACGACCGGGGCGAACGGACGGCAGTGTCCGTGGTGTGCTTCAATGAGGTGCAAGACGAGGTCGCGATCGACGGCAGCCCCCAGATCGGCCCAGGCAGCCGACGCCTGCAGCAGTTGCGACGACAACAGTTCGTGCCGAAACCCAGAGGGGAGGCGGCTTTGCCACGCCGCCCGACGAGACGCGGCCCGATCCAGCCCCACCTCGGCCGACTTCGCCCAGAGGGACCCGGCCAACTGGGCCGCCACGGCATTGCCGCCGTGCAGCCAGGTCTGAAAGCGATTGTCAGCCTTCCCCGCGTCATGCCATTGGGCGGCCAATTCCAGGCTGGCCAGCAACCGCTCGGGAAGGCCCAACACCCGGGCAAAGTGCAGAGCGTGCTGGGTCACTCCCTTGAGGTGCCGTCCCAGTTCGACCGGCCCCTGGTTGAACAATCCGGCATCGGCATCCCGGTCGGGCTCGGGCCACTCGGCGACACTGTGCGCCAAATGCGCTTGCGCGGGGCGCGGTCCCTGCAGCACCAGCCCACCCGCCGGATGGGGGACGAATTCGGCCTCTTCCAGGTGCGCGAGTGGGGCGGTCAGCCAACTGCCTGCTCCAACACCGAGGTCGCCGAGGGCCTGTCGCAGTTCCCCTTCATCAACTTCCCACTCGTCGGGGGGAGGCCGGTCGGGTTGGGACACATCGACACCCAACAGTTGCGCCACCCGCTGCACACCGGAGACCGCCACAGCCCCCCCGCCCGCAGACGTCCATTGAGACAACAGCGCCGGGTGCAGCCGCAGCAGGGCCCGCTGCCGGGACTGCCACGCGCACAGATCCCCGACATCGAGAGCCGTTTGGGCCTCGGCCGGCACATACCCCAGGGAGTCGACACCTCCCACTTCTTGGGGAATGATCAGCGTGTCGCCCGGCCGGACGTCGGCGATGCCCGAGACCCATTGCGACTCTTCAGCACCACGCCAAACAAACGCCTGCTTTGAGGTGGTGGGCTGATTGCGATGGC
>CAIOTJ010000007.1 GCA_903861195.1 uncultured Planctomycetaceae bacterium
AGGTCCCACAACACGGTCTCGCATTCGACGTCAGGATGCTGCGGGTCAGCCGGTGCCAGATCATCGACGCGCCAAAACTGTTGACCGTGCGTGGATTCGAAATATTGAAATTTCTTTTCCGCGAGCTGCCCCCCCAGCGTGGATTTCCCGGCCCCGGAATCTCCCAGCAGGACGATCTTCGCGCTGGTGTAGCGTCGGGTGACAACGACCTTGGACCCGGTTCCCAGACTGGACTCGCCGGATGCCATTGCGTGTTGGAAATCCAGCAGCAAGATCTTTGAACCTTCGTCCGTCAGCCAGAAGTCATTCCGCAGAATTGCCGCCTGGCGCGCCGCGGGATTCGAGCACAAGGCACCGCGATGCATCAGGTCTGGTGACGTCTCCCACGACCCCAACCCAAACTCGATCATTCCTTCGGTTTTCAGATTCCAAATCTGACAAAAGGACGTCGACTCGGAATCCATTCGGCGTGTTCCGATCGTGACCAGCAATTTGCCCTTGTCGCAAATCTGTAGCCCGCCCAGCCAATCGAGGTTGGTCTGCAGACGAGCCGAATGGTCGTAGCTTTCCGTCAGCAGGCAGACTTCGCGCGAGTGCCGCGTTCCAATGACCACGGGAGTGGGGGTTGTGCCACGCCCTGAGGCCAATAAGGGAAACGGACCGAGCGTCTCGTCTTCAAGAAGCAACTTGCCGTCACCCGTGCAATTCCAGACCTGCAATCCACGCGGCGTTGCCACCAGAAGTTCATCCGGATTCCAGGGAGAAAACAATACCTCGGCCACCTTGGCCGACCCCAAATCCACCCGGGACATTTCTCGTTTGACGTCTTCAGTCAGACACGCGAGATGGCTGACGCCGTCGGTCATTGCAATCCGCGCTCCGTGCTTGACAAGTCGAGGAATCAGCGGCTGCAACAGATTGGTTGTTTCAGGAAAAAACCCTTGCATTTCGTACAGCAGATCAAAGCCTACATGATCCCGGATCTGCAGAAAGGATTCCGTAGACAAGGAGATTCTCAGGATCAAAAGCCGATCGTCTCTCGAATCCCAAAGCAGCACCAACAGGGATTCGGCATCGTTTGGGTCGAAGCAAAACGCCTCGATTTGTCCCAGAGATTCATAGACTGCGCGTTTTCGGACCAGACCTTGGTCGAGCAGTATCAGTTCCCGGTGGGCCGTAAGCACGGCCAACCACCGTCCATCGGGTGACCATTCAACATGGGCGATCGGATCCTGAAATGAGATTTCACGAGCCCAGACCCCGTCGGCGATCTCCCGGGATTCCGGAGAGCCCACAATCTGAAAGCCATTGGATTGGTCGGGCGTTGTCACGGGCGGACGGCCTAATGTGAGAAATGGAACAACGGCGGGCGGCACCAGCCGCTTCACTGACCAAATGGTGTGCAACTTGAAACGGGGGAGACTGGGGCGACATCCGCACCCGGTTCCTTCCGTCATCCGGAAATTCTCTGACAGCATATCTCTCGTCGCAAGCCGCTTCGACGTTTCCGGGGGCCTTACAGGTCGCACCTTGCCACCCCCCGGTCTTGCCCAAAACCCACTTTTTCACTACGTTCGTTGGCAACTGTGCACCGCGCCGGGCACCTAGTCGATTGTGATTTCGCGCCGTGCCGCCGCCGCGTTCTGTCCTGGGCTGTTCTGCCTGAGGGACGAACGCGCGAGCCTCTCTTCAACCCTGGTTTTTTCCGCTGCAGGTCTGCTCTCATGCCCATCGCCACGCCCAAACAATATGCCGCCATGCTGGATGCCGCCCAGAATGGGGACTACGCCTACGCGGCTATCAACGTCACGTCGATCGTGACCATCAACGGGGCGCTCAAGGCGTTTGCCGACAAGAAGTCGGACGGCATCATCCAGATCTCGACCGGTGGGGGTGAGTTTGCGGCGGGCTTGAATGTGAAAGACGCCGCGTTCGGGGCGATCGTGCTGGCCGAGGCGGCCCACCGCCTGGCCGAGAAGCACAATGTGCTGATCGCCCTGCACACCGACCACTGTCAGCCCAAGAAGGTCGACAGCTTCCTGCGTCCGCTGATCGCCGAGACCGCCCGCCGCCGCAAGGCCGGGCTCCCCAACCTGTTCCAGTCACACATGCTCGACGCCAGCGAATTGCCCCTGGCCGAAAACATGAAGCTCTCGCAGCAGTTGCTGGTCGAATGTTCTGCGAATGAGATTATCCTCGAGGTCGAGGCGGGGGTTGTCGGCGGGGAGGAAGACGGGGTCGACCACAGCGGCCTGCCCAGGGAAAAACTGTACACCACTCCCGAAGACATGTTGGCGGTTTATGAGGCGCTGAGGGGGAAGGGGCGGTACATGTTCGCCGCGACGTTTGGCAACGTGCACGGACACTACAAGCCGGGCGCGGTGAAGCTGCGTCCCGACATCCTCAAGAATGGCCAGGATGCCGTGATCAGGAAGTACGGCCAGAAGGCGAAGTTCGACCTGGTCTTCCACGGCGGCTCGGGAACCCCCGTCGAGGAGATCCGGGAAACCCTGAACTACGGGGTGATCAAGATGAACATCGACACCGACACCCAGTACGCCTTCACCCGGCCGGTGGCGGATCATATGTTCAAGAACTACGCCGGGGTCTTGAAGGTCGACGGCGAGATTGGCGACAAGAAGATGTACGACCCCCGGTCGTACCTGAAAGCGGCCGAGAAGGGGGTGGCGGAGCGGCTGGGGTCGGCCTGTGACGACCTGCTGTCGACCGGGAAGACACTCTGCGGCAAGGTCTGAGACACCGGCAGCGCCCCAGCCCTTGGGGCCGCCCGGCCAACCCATCCGCCCCACCGGGGATTCCAGCTCAATCTGGAGATCTCCGGTGGGGCGATCTTTTGTCCAGACAGAATCGTTCGAACCGCCCCCTCGGCCGGCCCACACGATTCACCACAACCTGTTTTCTGATATCATCTTGCGTTGCTCTTCAGAGACTCTGGGCCGGGGCCGTCCGGAGCGGGGGATCGGTCGCCAGTCGTTCCCCACCAGGTCCCGGCAACCGGGGCTCTGACGGGAGCACTCCGGGGACCGGGAGTAGGGAGGCTGGAGGCCAGCCGGGCCGCCCGCCGGAAGTCGGGAAGGGTCCCGATCGCCCCCCGGAAGAGGGGTCATCAGCGCCTGGGGAAGACTTGTGGAAAACTTGCGTTTCTTCCGGTTGGGAACGAGTTTACGTCCCTTCCAGCTTGTGAGAAAACCCCGCGCTTTCGCGGTTCCGATGTTGTTCCCTTTCCGGTCGATTGGCAGAATCTCCAGACGACTTACTCTGGGGAGAGAGTCTCTCCAGACCGAGCTGACACGAGGCAGACATGGCGAGCGATTCAACCGGCAAAAAGCTGACCACCGCCGAGATTTTGGCGAAGGCCCGCGGGGAAAAGGGTGGGTCTGGCGCGGCTCCCGCGAGTGACGCGGCTCCTCCTTCGTCGGCGTCAGCGGCACCTGCTGCCGCGGCCAAACCGGCGGCCCCCCAGCCAGCCGCACCGGCGTCCACAGGCAAGCCCAAAACCACCGCCGAGATTCTGGCGGCGGCTCGGGCCCAGAAAGCCGGGGGTGCCGCTCCCGCTGCCGAACCGGCCGCAGAAACCGTTGCGCCTGCGGCAAAGCCCGCCGCCGCCGGCGGAGCGAAGCCCAAGTCGACCGCCGAGATTCTCGCCGCCGCCCGGGCCGCCAAGGGAGGAGCTGGCGAAGCTCCCGCCGCGGCCAAACCGGCGGCTGCCAAGCCCGCGGCGGCCAGTGCTGCCGGTGGGGCTCCGAAGTCGACGGCCGATATCCTGGCAGCCGCGCGGGCCGGCAAGTCGGCGGCTGCCGCTCCCGCCGCTGCCCCCCCGGCTGAGAAGCCCGCCTCCAAACCAGCGGCCAAGGGAGCCGTTGCCGCGGCGACCGCAGACGGCCCCAAGCTGTCGGTTGAAGAGATGCTGGCGGCGGTCCGGCCGGCCGCGGCCGCCCCGGCGGAACCGAAGGCGACCCCCGTGCTGGCACCGGCAGCCAAAGTGGCTCCCGCGGCACCTGTGCGTCCTTCCGCCAAGCCCGCTGCGGCGAAGCCTGGTGCGAAGGGAGCGGCCGGTGAGACCCGCCGGGGATTCCTTGGCACCATCGCCGCCACGATTGCCTCGCCGTTTGTGATTGCGTGGACCGCTCTGACCGCCTCGGCCGGGTTCGCCGGTTTGGGACTGGCGCGGTTCATGCTGCCCAACGTGCTGACCGAACCTCCCAGCAAGTTCAAGATTGGTCCGCCGACCGACTACGACCTGGGGACGGTGGCGACGAAGTGGGTGGCTCAATTCGGCATCTGGATCGTGCACACCGACCAATATCGGAGCCAGAATCTGATTTACGCGTTGGCCTCGGTCTGCACCCACCTGGGATGCACTCCCAGTTGGCTGGAGGGAGAGCGGAAGTTCAAGTGCCCGTGCCATGGGTCGGGCTTCTACATCACCGGAATCAACTTTGAAGGTCCGGCCCCCCGGCCGCTGGAGCGGGTGGGAATCCGGCTGGCTGAAGACGGGATGCTCGAGGTCGACAAGAGCGTCAAGTTCCAGGAAGAGATGGGGCAGTGGAACGATGCTGCCTCGTTCTTCGAAGTGACCGCCTGACGGGCGGATTTTCGCGTGGCCCGGCCGCTGTCCACAGCAGGCCGGGCGGACGGCACACCCGTGCCATCAAGTTGTTGTTCGGTCTGTTTCCTTCGTCCTGTCACGGCAAGCCGCATCGATGTCCATCGGCGAATACATCCGAGACTCGCAGATCTGGAAGAGTGTCTTCCGGCATCCTGCGCCCCACGACCGCCGCAACCGCATCGTGGTGGTGCTGACCAACTTCTTCCTGCATCTGCACCCGGTTTCGATCAAGAAGCAGGGGATCGCCCTGTCGTACACCTGGTGCATGGGGGGGATCACTTTCTTCCTGTTCCTGGTGGAGGCGATCACCGGGGTGTTGTTGATGTTCTACTACCGGCCGACGCTGGAGTGGGCGTACAACGACATCCTCGCGCTGCGGGACGTCACCACCCTGGGCATCATGCGTGAGATTCACCGCTGGGGCGCCCACTCGATGGTGATCACCGTGTGGCTGCACATGTACCGCGTGTTCCTCACCGGCAGTTACAAGCCCCCCCGGGAATTCAACTGGGTGGTGGGGGTGTTGCTCTTGGTGCTGACCCTGCTGTTGTCATTCACCGGCTACCTCCTGCCGTGGGACCAACTGGCGATCTGGGCCATCACCGTCGGTTCGAACATGGCCCGGGCCACCCCCTTCCTGGGGCATGAAGGTCCTGGAGCCCAGATTCTGAACCTGGGGGGTTACGACCTGATCACCAACGCCAGCGATGCCCGGTTCATCCTGCTGGGGGGACGGTTCGTGGGTGAGGCGACGTTGAACCGGTTCTACATCCTGCACTGTGTGGCGATTCCGCTGGTGGTGTCGCTGTTGATCGCGATTCACTTCTGGCGCGTCCGTAAGGACGGCGGCATCAGTGGACCCCTCTAAGCCGACATCCCCGCACATTCTGTCTGAACCATGAATCCCCATCCCGATCTCACGGCACAAGTCATTCGCGGCCTGGGCTGGCTGTATCTGCTCCTGTGCGCGATGAACATTGTCTGGACGTTCCGGCTCAGCAAGCAGAAGGCCAGTGTGTCTTCGCTGGCCGGCTGGGCCTTTTACTGCACCGGTCTGGCCCTCGTCGGACTGGTGCACATCACCAAGTTCGCCGATCCGCAGAGCTCCTGGTGGTTCGTGATGCCCCAGGCGATCAAAACACAGATCGACGGGCTGGCGAACCCGGTGATCTTTTTCGCCATCTCGACGCTGCTGTTCATCGCGATGATCGTGCTGCGTGAATGGTGGACGAAGCCCACTGTGTCGTGGATTTTGCTGAATGCCTCGATTCTGTTCCTGGCGCTCAGCATGACCGACTACGACTTCCGCCAGATTGTGGGGAAGCCGGACAACGTGCCGATCGTGGCGATGTTGTTCATCGTGGCTTTCTTCACGTGGCTGTATTTCAGCCGGTCGGTCGAGAACGATCGCCGCATCGCGGCCGGGCTGCCAACGCTCGAGAAGGAAGCCGACGAAAAGGTGCTGGTCTGGCCCGACCTGGTCTACTCCGAAATGATCTGCATGATTGCCCTGACGGCAATCCTGGTGATCTGGGGTGTGGTGCTGCCGGCTCCGCTGGAAGAACCCGCCAGCTCGGTGAAGACCCCCAACCCGTCCAAGGCTCCCTGGTACTTCCTGGGTCTGCAGGAAATGCTGGTTTATTACGACCCCTGGATGGCGGGTGTTGTTTTGCCGAGCGTGATCCTGGTCGGTCTGATGGCTCTGCCTTACATCGACTTCAACAAGGAAGGCAACGGCTATTACACCTTCAACCAGCGGAAATTCTCGGTCATCACCTTCCTGTTCGGGTTCATTCCCCTGTGGATCGGACTGATCATCCTGGGAACGTTCCTGCGGGGACCCAACTGGAACTTCTTCGGCATTTATGAGTACTGGGACGTCCACAAGCTCGAAGTGCTGAACAACGTCAATCTGTCGGAGTACTACTGGATTCGCTCGCTGAATCAGCCCTTGCCCACGGCCGCGGCCGACGCCTCGGGTCTGGAGAAGGTGCTGGCGATTCTGAAGCGGGAATGGGTTGGTCTGGCGGCGACTGCCGCCTACCTGCTGGTCCTGCCGCCGTTGATGGCGGCGACGATCTTCCAGAAGTTCTTCGTGAAGATGGGGTTCGTGCGGTACATGGTGCTGGCGAATCTGGTTTTGTTCATGGCGGCTTTGCCGATCAAGATGGTTTTGCGATGGGCCTTCAACCTGAAGTACATCGTCGCCATCCCCGAGTGGTTCTTCAACATCTGAGTCAAACCGACCTCCCATGCTTGCCACAGAAAACGTCTGGCGCAGCCTTCCGCTGATGCACAAGATTTTCGCCGTGAGTGCGGTGGCCCTGTTTGGCGCCACCCTGCTCATGTTCCGCTCGGACTATGCGGACGAGTGGCGAAAGATCCAACGGGTCAACAACAAGCTGCAGACGCAGCTGATTGACACCGACCTGGCGCAATTGACCTCAGGGGACTTCAACAAACAGTTGGAGACGCTCTCGGCCAATGTGGCCGCGGCGGATACCCTGGTCACCGAACGGAAGGCCGACTCCGACACCGTCGCCGCCGAAGTGAAGAAACTCGACGGCGAATTCCAGAAGCGGTCGCAGGAAGTTCGCTTCAAGCGGGCCGAACGGGACGTCGCCCGGGCCAACTACGACCTGGCGATTCGCGATCAGCTCGACTCCGGCGTGGTGCGCGAACTGCGTGAGAAATTCAACAAGGCGCAGGCACTCGTCGACGATCTGGAAGCCAAACTGCAGGTTCTGCAGGCCGAATTCTCCGCCGCTCAAGAGAAAAAGGCCCAGGTGACCAAAGAGAAGGATCTTGCCCAGGCGGATCTGAAAAAGTTCCGCTTCGATCTCGACCGGCTCTCGAGCGCGAAAGACCGCATTGCACCCACCGGTATCGCCGCGGCCAAGCGTTGGCTGATGGAATTGCCGATCGTTGACGGGTTCAACGGGCATCTGAAGATCAATCAGATCTGGCTGCCGAACCTGCAGATGAACTACGGCGGGATGAAAAACGTCGCCCGGTTCGATCGCTGCACCACCTGCCACGTCAACATTGACCGCGTGGCTGCCGGGAATGTTCCGGCGTTTCCCCACGATCCTGACGGAATCAACCCAGACAATGCCCAGGACTATCTGTCGGGCAAGAAAAACCTGGTCCGGGAGGATGGTTCGAAGGTTGGCTACGCGCATCCGTACTCGACCCATCCGAATCCCGAGTTGTACCTGACTTCGGCCAGCCCGCACCCGATGCAGAAGTTTGGGTGCACCTCGTGCCACAACGGCTGCGGTTCGGGGACCAGTTTCCAGAACGCCTCGCACAGTCCCAACTCTCCCGCGCAGGCTGAAGAGTGGAAGAAGAAGTACGGCTACTCCTTCAACCACTACTGGGAATACCCGATGCAGCCGAAGCGGATGATGGAATCAACCTGTCTCCAGTGCCATCACGATGTCGTCGAGCTGGGCGTCAATCCGACGTTTGGAGCCTCGGCTCCCAAGCTGTACCGGGGCTATGAGCTGATCACCGAATACGGCTGCTACGGCTGCCATGAAATGAACGGCTACAATGCGGGTCAGCCCATTGGACCGGACATTCGTCTCGAGCCCCAGACGCAGGAAGAGGCGGACCGGATCGCCGGTGATCCGATGGCGAAAGCCGGCACCTTCCGCAAGGTGGGTCCGGGATTGCGACACTACGCGGCGAAGACCAGTCGGGGCTGGACCGAGCAGTGGGTCAAGAACCCCCGTGACTTCCGTCCCGAAACCCGCATGCCCCAATTCTTCGACCAACCGAATCAGCAGGATGCGCACGCCCACAACCTGCAGCCGGTCGAGATTGCGGGGGTGGTGGAGTATCTATTCGCGAAGTCGGAGTCGATGAAACTCGACAATTGGGCGGCCGATTACACTCCCAACGCCGAACGCGGCAAGCTGCTCTTCGCCCAGCGGGGTTGTGTGAACTGCCACGCCCATGAAGAGATGGAAGGGATCAAGCCCGACTTCGGGCCCGACCTGACCACAGTGCACAAGAAGCTGGTTTCTCCCCAGTGGCTGTATTCGTGGATCCGGGAGCCGAGCCGTCATAGTGCCCGCACGCGGATGCCGAATCTGTATCTCGATCCGGAAACCGTCAACGGAGTGACCGTCGATCCAGCGGCCGACATTGTCGCCTGGCTGCTCTCGAAGGGTCCCCAGGAGTACGCTGAAACCCCGCTGCCGGTCATTCTGGGAGCGGATCTCGACAAGGATTTCACCCGAGCCGAGGCGGTCCGTCTGGGACTGTCGGAGCCCAAGGGAGTGCGGGTGACCGCAGTCACTCCGTTCAGTCCTGCAGCCCGGGCCGCTGGCGTTTCGAACTTTTCCAATCAGGTTCTCTCCGAGAAGGGGGGACTGGTGGTCGACAAGCCGGGTCTGCAGTTGGACGACTTGATTCTGTCGTGGAACGACGAGGCGGTTTCGACCGCCGCCCAGGTGGAAGGCAAACTTTCGGCTGCCCAGCCGGGAACCGAAGTCTCCCTCACCTTGTGGCGTGACGGCTCGGAGCGGAAGGTCAAGGTCAAGCTGGACCGGGCTCTGGACGCCCTCGTGCGGATGAACCTGGTGAAGGTGCTGTCGAACGAGGCGGTCGAGAAGGCGATGGCCGAACGGAAGTACCCGACGATCGAAGCCGATCGCCTGAAGGCCGCCCCGATCAAGCCGGACGAAATCGAACTGGCGGAAGGGGAACTGAACGACGCGGCGCTGCTGCGGTACATTGGACGCCGCACGATCTCGCGGTATGGCTGCTTCGGTTGCCACGAAATCCCGGGGTTTGAGAAGGCACGACCCATCGGAACCGCCCTGCAGGATTGGGGCCGCAAGGATCCCTCGAAGCTGGCGTTGGAGCATATTGAAGAGTACCTGCATCACCACGGCGAGAAGGACGGATCCAGCACGATGGATCGCGTCGCGAAGGCGGTGGAGGATGGAATCAATGGCCGGTTCCAGTCGGCGGAGTCGGCGGACAAGGAATTGTCGGCCGCGTATTACGTCGACCAGATCAACCATCACGGCCGCGGCGGCTTCCTGTGGCAGAAACTGCGGGAACCCCGCAGCTACGACTACAAGAAAGTGGAGACGAAGGGGTTCGACGAACGTCTGAAGATGCCCCGATTCCCGTTCAGCGAGGCCGACATCGAGGCGGTTGCGACCTTCGTGCTGGGACTGACGGCCGAGCCTCCCGCCCGTGAGTTTGTGTATCAGCCGAAGGGAGCCGACAAGGCCCGCATTGAAGGCGAGAAGCTGATCACCAAGTTCAATTGCTCGGGCTGCCACATGCTCGACCTGCCGGAAATCAGCTATGCGGCCAGTGTGGGTGAATTCCGGCTCGACCTGACCGATGAGCAGAAAGAGAAGCTGGCGGCGGGCGAAGCGATCGAAGTGACGGGTGAAGGCCGGTGGAATGCCCTCAAGGAGTATCTCGAAGGGACCCCGAACCGCATCTACGCCCGCGAAGTCGACCCTGCCGCTCTGGCGACGGTCGATCTGACCCAATTGGAGTCGATCACCAAAGGAATCAAGGCGGCGAGCGAGGCACAGCCCGCTGTGCATATCCCGACCGATGCCTTGCTGGCCCTGCACGACCGGCTGCGGGCGGCCGTGCCGGACGCGGGTGTTGAGGCGTTCTACAAGCGGTTCCTGCCGTTTGTCGAAACGCTGGCGATCGTGGAAAGCACCTCCGTTGATCATCCGCAGGCGTTCGACGCTCTGATGAAGCTCAAGCCGCCGATGGATGGTCTGGTGGGTGCCGGCAAGACTCCGGGTGAACTGCTGGTGAAGTTCAAGGCGCTCGTGAACTCGGTCCCCGATCCGGAAGATGATCCGGCGGATCAGGAATTCGGCTATGACCTGTGGGAGACGCTGAAGGTTGGCAACAAGGTGCAGGTTCCCAGCAGCCGTATGCTGGTCCCGGCTCTCAAGCAACTCGCGGCCACCAAGGGTCGCGGCGGCGAGTTTGCCGAATGGCTGACCAACCACTCGATGGGCAACGACCGCGGTCTCGACCGTTCGAAGGCCCGTCAGATGGCTCCTCCGCCCCTCTACAAGGAGGGGGTGAAGGTTCAGACCCCGTGGCTCTATTCGTTCCTGAAGAACCCCGGAAAGATCCGCTACACTACCCTGCTGCGGATGCCGCAGTTCTCGCTGAGCGATCACGAGGCGCAGACTCTGGCGAACTACTTTGCGGCGGTGGATGGGGCAGCATTCCCCTACCAGCCGATTCCGCAGCGTGACCCGGCCTACCTTGAGAAGATGGATTCGGCTCACGCCAACTACCTGCAGCAGAGTTGGGATCTGGTGACGATGGCTCCCCCGACCGGCCTGTGTGCGGGCTGTCACTCGGTCGGTGGCCGGGAGTTTGTCGCTGGCGATCCGACCAAGGTGGTGCGTGGTCCCAACCTCGAGGGAGTTTACAACCGGCTGCAGCCCGACTGGGTCGAGCTGTGGGTCTACAACCCGAAGTGGATCACCCCGTACACCTCGATGCCCCAGAACTTCCCGGCTGGCAAGCAGCAGTTCCCCGAACTGTTTGGTGGTGACGGCCAGTTGCAGTCGGTTGCGTCGCGGGATGCCCTGATGAATTACCTGCGGATGCTTGAGAAGACCGGCAAGCCGACGCCGACCCCGGCGGCGGCACCCGCGGCGGCAGCCGTTGCGGCCCCGGCAGCCGAGACCGCCCAGGTGGAGGAGACGAAGTGAGTTCGTTGTCGAACTGGATTGTGCGTCTGTCGCGTGCCGGGCTGGGCCTGGCCTGTGTGACTCTGCTTGCCGGCTGCCCCGAACTGCATCACGTCGAAGTGCGGATGAAGGCGGGCAGCGGCGGGGCTGCCGAGGGCGCAGCCGAGGAGACCGAAGCGGCCGCGGTGGCCGGCTATGGCAATCTCCACGGCGTCCTCACTCTGGAAGGCGACGTCCCGGCGGTCAAGAAGCTCTTCTCGGCTGGTGATGCCTCGGTGAAAGACTCGGCGATCTGTGCCGCAGGGGACGCGATTGATGAGGGGCTGATCATCAACCCGGCCAACAAGGGAATCGCGAACGCGGTGATCTTCCTCGAGAAGGCCCCGGCGACCATCAAGCCTGAACTGGTCGAACCGCCGAAGGACCCCGCGATCTTCGACCAGAAGGCGTGCCGGTTCTTCCCACGTGTTGTGGCGTTCCGGATCGGCCAGCCGCTGATGGTGCTGTCCGACGATCCGATCCCACACAACACGCACACCGATCCGAAGCGGAATTCGACCTTCAACCAGACCATTTCCCCAAATGATCGCAAGGGGGTGGAGTGTCGGTACACCAAGCCAGAAGCGACCCCGGTGAAGGTGGTCTGCGACTACCATGCCTGGATGAAGGCGTATCACTTCCCGGTGGATCACCCGTATTTCGCAGTGACCGACGCGGATGGCAAATTCAAAATTGACGGGCTCCCCGCCGGCAAGCATACGTTCAACGTCTGGCACGAAGCGGCTTCGGGAGGTTTCCTGGAGCGGAAAGTCGTGGTGGAGATTGCGGTCGATGGCGACACGGAGAAGAATTTGAGCTACGCCCCCGCAAAGTTCGCGGCGGTCCCAGCTCCCCAGCCTGCGGTGGCCTACGAGCGGCTCCGCCAAGGGGGCGAAATCCAAGTGACACAACGGGAGAAGCAGTGATGTCTCTGAATTCCAAGCGTTTTTGGCGCGCCGCGGCGATGATGGGCTGTTCCAGCCTGTGCCTCGCCGGGACGGCGGCCTTGATTCTGACGCCACCCCGGGCGGCTGAAGCCCAGGGACCGCACCCGGTGCAAATCGCAGTGGCGACTCAAGCGGTAGCCCCCGCTCTGGCTGAGGCGACCGTCGGATTTGCCGATGGAGCCAAGCTCACCGGCTCCGTCTCTTTCAGCGACGACTTCAAGGCCCTGGCACCGCTGGTGGCCAAGGGAGGCTCGACGAAGGATCCCGCGGTCTGCGGGGCGAGCGAAGAGATTCCGAACGAAGAGCTGGTGGTCAATCCCGAAAACAAGGGGATCGCCAATGTCTTCGTGTTTCTGCCCAAGGCACCGACTGGCTACAAGGCCCCCAAAGCCGATAAGGAACTGATCTTCGACCAGAAGAACTGCAAGTTCCTGCCGCACAGCCTGTGCATTCAGGTGGGGCAGACGGTGAAGGTGCTGTCGGACGATGGCGTCCCGCACAACACGCACACCTTCCCCCTCCGCAACGCCGGCTTCAACCAGACGGTCTCCCCGAATGACCGCAAGGGAGTTGAGCTCAAGTATTCGAAGGCCGAGAAGCTGCCCATCGAGGTGAAGTGCGACTTCCACACCTGGATGAAGGCCTATCACCTGATCCTGGACCATCCGTTCATGGCGGTGTCGGACGCCAATGGCAAGTTCGAGATTGAAGGCCTGCCCGCCGGCAAGCACGAGTTTACCGTCTGGCACGAAAAGAAGGGCTACCTCGACAAGAAGCTGGCGGTGGAAGTGAAGGCGGGCGAGAGCAAGTCGGTTGATCTGAAGTACGGAGCGAAGCAGTTCGCGACGTTCGAGGGCCCCCAGCCCAAGAGCACCGTGGTTTCGCTGACGAAGTAGGTTGTTGTGAGTTGCCTCTCCCCGGGCCCGCACTGGGGTCCCGGGGAGGTTTGTTCTGATGGTTCCACCCGGATCGATGTCCTCCGGAAGGATGTTGTCGTGCGGTCTTCCAGCCTGTCACTCTCGCTATGTGGTCTGACCCTCCTCTTGGCAGGATGTGGTCAGCCTCCCGAACCGAAGTTCTCTCTGAACGCCAAGACAGCCGCCCTGACCCCGGCTGCCCAACAGTTGATATCCGAAGCCCTCGTGGAAAACTTCGGCACCCCCAACAATCTGGTCGCCTGGCAGGAATTGCCAATCGACTACGGGAAGGGGTCGCCCACCGCGGCGGAAGCCCATCGTCAAGCCGATGGTTGGCGGCTCAAGGAAGGGCGTGACCTGTACATGGTCCACTGTCTGCACTGCCATGGAGTGGCCGGCGATGGCAATGGCACCACAGCCCGCTTCCTCAACCCCCGCCCCCGCGACTATCGCCAGGGGAAGTACAAGTTCAAGTCGACCGCTGGCGGCAATCGTCCCACACACGACGATCTGATGCGGATCCTCGAAGAGGGGATTGCCGGGACCTACATGCCCTCGTTCGCGCTGCTCGGAAAAGACCAGCTCGGACTGCTTGTCGACTATGTCCGCTGGTTGAGCATGCGGGGTGAAATTGAAGAGGGGCTGGCGATTGAACTGGCCCAGGTCGGTCTGAAGACGGCTGATCTCGAACGGACCGTCCGCGAGCAGCGGACGGAAGACAAATCGGTCACGCTCGACACAGTTCGCGATGAGCTGCTGGCCGAAGTCAAGGCTTCCTGGCCCGACACCGTGGCTGAGAAGGCCAAGGATGTTGTGGATTTCTGGAATGAAGCCAACAATGCCGAGAATTTGGTGATGCCGGTGGCGAAGCGGGTCGTGGCCGATGCCGAGTCAATCGCTCGGGGGCGCGCCCTCTACCTCTCCAAGGAAAACAAGTGCAGCGACTGCCACGGCCCGGCTGGCCGGGGCGATGGTCCTCAGACCGAACAGTTCTCCGCCATCGACGGGGCCAGCCCGGCCCGCAACTACGACGAGCCCGGACTGCGGGATGCCTGGGGCAACATCATCATGCCGCGAAACCTGACCCGGGGTGTCTACCGCTTTGGCCGACGTCCGCTGGACATCTACCGCCGCGTGCACCAGGGGATCAATGGCACCCCGATGCCGGGGTTCGGCAAGACTTTGAAGGATGAACAGATCTGGGACATCGTCAACTACGTGTTGTCGATTCCCTACCAGGATGGGACCGCTCCTGCCCCGGAAGGGGTGGCGGGGGGCGAGACCGTTCCCGAAACCGCGAGCCGCTAGGTTGTGGTCCCGGTGACCGCTCCCTCCCCCAGTGAACACTTCGCTCCAGTCTGGTTGAGCAGAGGTTGATCCCGTGAACCGTCTCTGGTGTGTCTTTTTCAGCGTGGCGGCCATTTTGGCGGTCGTCTTCTTCGCTATCGGTCCTTCGATGGGCTGGTGGTTCCCCGGAGCGGCTGCGTCGCCCCTGGGTCAGCAGATCGACGATCTGTTCTACCTGATCCTTGCGATCACCGGGGTGACCTTCATCGGGGTGCACCTGGCGTTGGGCTACATCCTGTGGAAGTTCGGCGCGGTGCCAGGCAAGAAGTCGCACTACCAGCACGGCAGCCACCTGCTGGAGGTGGTGTGGAGCATCGTTCCCGCCGGGATCCTGCTGTTCATCGCCCTGTACCAGATGGATGTCTGGGCGGCGTACCGCATGAAGTCGCGGTTCGACCAGGAGGCGCTCTCGAATCCGGTGGCCGAAGTGACGGCCCGGCAG
>CAIOTJ010000008.1 GCA_903861195.1 uncultured Planctomycetaceae bacterium
CGGTCACTGAGGTGGCTCCGGGGGTCTGGTTTCGCAAGACCCGCTGGAAGCCAGACTTCATCGGCTGCAACCAGGGGTGGGTGATCTTCAATGACTTCGTGTTGGTCATCGACGCGAATTTCCCCAACCAGGCGGAAGAGAACATACCGCTGATTCGGAAAACCACCGACAAGCCGATCCGGTATGTGTTCGACACGCATTACCACGGGGACCATGCCGATGGAAACCCGATTTTTGGCAAGATTGGTGCCACCGCGATCGCGTCCGAAAACGCGGCCGAGGAGTTTCGCACAAAGGGCATTCAGGGATTCGAGCAGGCGAAAAAGGAAAAGACGGCCGAGTATGGGAAACTCGACTATCTGACCCCCAGCCTGTACTTTCCCAAGAAGCTGGTCATCGAGGATTCCCGGCAGCGGGTGGAACTGCTGCACATCGCGCATGGGCATACCAAGGGAGACGCGGTGGCCTGGCTGCCGAAACACGGGATTCTGTTCACCGGCGACAGTTGTCTCAATGGCCCTTTCAATTACATGGGAGATTCGAACACCGAGAGTTGGATCGGGGCCCTGACCGAGATGAAGAAGTTGCCCGTTCAGAAAGTCTGTCCGGGGCATGGAGAAATGAGCGACGCCGGACTGATTGACCTGCAGCGCCGATACTTCGTCGAGCTGCGACAGTTCATTGGAGAAGCGCTCTCAAAAGGGAAGACGCTGCCTGAAATCAAGGACAACATCGACTTTCCCTGGTACCGGGATTGGGCCGGCGTTCCCGTACGGCAGCAGGTCGAGAACATCGAGCACGTCTTTAAAGAGCTGGGCGGACGGGTCAAATGATGGAACGGGGCCGGTTCGTCGAGTGAGGAATCTCCTGCCTTCTGGATCCAGAGTGAGCCAGGAGAGTGAGCGAAACGTCACTCTCCTGGCTCAGTTTTTTTGATGAATCCGGAATCGGCGTGGCGAACGAGTTGAGGCTTTACTGTGGATTGCCCCCCGTACCGCTGTGGGGAGCGACTAGGGGGTCCGACCAGGCTCGGCCCGGGGCAGTTCGAGCGCATATTGCAGGAACAGCGCGACGACAGCGTTCTGATAATCGCGATTGGGCTTCTTCGAAAAGCCATGCCCTTCGTTGTCAGCGTAGACGGTCCAGACATCGCGTCCGAGCTCACGCACCCGGTCGGCGATTTGTCGGGCTTCTGAGAAAGGGACCCGCGGATCGTTTTTGCCGTGAATCACCAGGAGTTTCGACCGAATCTGTTCCGCTCGCTCCAGCGGATCGATGCGGGCGAAGAACTGCTGCATGGCGGCGGTTCGCTCATCCCCGTATTCGGCCCGCCGCAGATCCTGACGGTAGGGGCTGGTGTTCTTGAGAAAGCTGCGGAAACTGGCGATCCCGACCACATCGACACCGGCACGGAGCCGATCCGGGTAGGTCGTCAATGAGGCCAGCACCATGTAGCCTCCATACGATCCCCCCATGACGGCGACCCTTGACGCGTCGAGTTCCGGCTGTTGGGCAATCCAGTCCAGCAGCGCTCCGATGTCGCGAACCGAGTCCTCTCGACGTTCGGCATTGTCGAGTTTCAGATAGGTTTTTCCGTAGCCGGATGAACCACGAACGTTGGGGTGAATGACTGCGATTCCCAATTGATTGCAGTGGAATTGATCCAGTCCGCTGAACACGGGGCGGTACTGCGACTCTGGTCCCCCATGGATGTTGATCAGGACTGGAGCAGGAGACAGCGGGGTCGCGGTTCGTGGCTGGAAGTAATAGGCGGGGATCTCGCGACCATCGAAGCTGGGAAACGAGATGCGTCGTGCGGTCACGAAGGACTCGGCCGGGAGTCCGCCGGTCTCGCTGTAAGTCCAACGGGTCAGTTCCCCATCAGCAATCCGCAGCGACCAGGCATCCGTCGGGGCGCTGGGACTGCCGAGGGTGAACCCCAACTGCTGTCCGTCGGGATCAAACTCGAGGTCCGCGAGGGTTCCCAGGGGGAGCGGAAAGCGGCGGAGCTGTCCGGCCTCCAGGAAGTACAGTCCGCCGGCACCGTCTTCATTGGTGAGGAAAGCGACCTGCCCGGATTTTGGGTGGACCTCGATCTCGGTAACATCCCAGGGAATCTGGCCAGAGAGCCACTTCAGCTTGTGCGTTTCCAGGTCGTAGTTGGCCAATTCCCGGAATTCTCCCCGCAGATCGGTCGCGAGGTAGATCGACCGTCCATCGGCCGAGAACCGCATTGCCGTTGCGGCGCTGGGGGCTTCGCCAGAAAGCGGCAGGGGTGTCAGGCGGCGCGAGGCGATCTCCAGAATCGCCGGGAGGGATTCGTTGATCGAAACATATTTCTGCAGCAGCAGGCGCTGACCATCCGGGGACCAGTCCAGGGCATTCCAGTGCTCGTTGCGGACCTCGAGGAGGGGTTGGAGCGGCGTGTCGGCGTTGAGAGAGGCCAGCAGCAGATCAGTGTCCCGTCCATTGCGGCGATTGCTGTGGATGACGGCCGAGCGCAACTCGCGGTGGATGGGGCCCAGCAGGTTGCGGGACGTCCCATCGGTGAGGATTCGGGTTTGGCCCGTCGACGGGTTGGAATGCAGCACCTGATCATTTTCATTTCCTCCCTGGCTGACCGTCAGGATCAGGGTCCCGTCGGTGCTTCCCGGAATCGGTCGGCCATTGACCGGCTCGGTCTGGAAGGTGAGCTGCTCGCGGCGGCCTCCTGGTTGGAGGACGCGATGGAGTTGATTGGTGTCGCCAAATCGGGTGACGATCAGCATTCCCTGTCGATCAGGATACCACCCCCGGAAGGCGGCGTTGCGGACCGACTGGTACTGGCGGAGGCGTTCTGGGAGACCGGAGGGAATGTTGGGTACGCTCTGGGTTTCGATGGCGGGGGGGCGAAATCGGTCGGGGTCAGCCGTTTGGGCGAGTAGATGGCCGGGAGCGTGGAGCTCGATCCACGAGGCCGTTGAGAGAAGCAGGGCAATTGGCAATCGGGAGGGGAACATGGGAAGAACTTGCGGAAAAGGTGGAGAGTGAGGAGACCGGCGCTCAAGGACGGCACCTGCGGCCCACGTCGGATGGTCACGACAGCATGGTAAGGGGGATTGCCAGGCTCGAGCAGAGGGCGCTGTCATTTGTTTTTTCAGAGAATGAGGAGAACAGACCTTGACTTGCGGACACCAAGACTCAATCATTGAACAATCGAGGAAACCAACGATTGCTCGAAGTTGTGAGCGGTCAGGAGAATCGTTGCTTTCCAGGCTGTTGCGGGTAGTCTCGCTGCGGCCAAGATTTCACAATTTCTAGGAGTTGTTTCGATGGCGAGACCCCGCGCGGCGGAGTTGACTGAGCGTGAGTTGGAAGTGATGCATACCTTCTGGAAGTCTGGTGAACAGACTGTTGCATCGGCAAAAGACCAATTGGCTGACAAGGGGCGGGAGTTAGCCTACACGACGGTCGCGACTTTGGTTCGCATTCTGACCGACAAGGGGTTCCTCGAGCAGACCAACGACGAGCGTCCGCTGCGGTTCAAGCCGATCAGGACTTTTGAGGATGTGTCTTCGAATCTGGTCACCGACATGGTGAAGAAGGTGTTCGGGGGTTCACGCGAAAAATTGCTGGTCCGGTTGATGGAACAGAAGAAGCTGAGCAGCGCAGAGCGGCGACTGCTGGAAGAGGTTCTGAAGGACCGCCATTAATATTGTTATTAATGAGGGGTGGACGGGATGGATGATTTGGGTTTGGCGGTCGCCTTCTGCGTTGTGCAGGTGACTCTCCTGGCGGCGGTGGTGTCGGTCTGCTATTTGTGCAGTCGCCGTACGCACCCTGGTTTTCGCAGTTTCATTGCGTCGACCGGGGTGTTCGTCGTTTTGGCGCTCTCCATTCTCTGTCTGAGTCCCTATCCCAATTGGACCGGAACGTTGGATCTCGGGGGG
Organism: uncultured Planctomycetaceae bacterium; assembly: GCA_903861195.1. GTDB lineage: Bacteria > Planctomycetota > Planctomycetia > Planctomycetales > Planctomycetaceae > UBA10511. The sequence goes on from CAIOTJ010000008.1 coordinate 3,930, forward strand.
TCCCGAACCGTTCGGATGGGGGTTGAAACGGAAGGGGGAGGCGTTAAGGGGATTATCAGACCCGAAGGTCGTGCCGCTGCGGGTTTGGTCTCTGGCCCTGTGCAGTCTGTGGTGCCTCGGCCGAATCTTGCAATTGAGAAGCAAGTGGCTGAGATCGAGGTCGCTTCCGTCAATCCCCAATCCGGATCAGTCCCGAATTCAGCCTCCGGAATGGAGGTTGATCCTGAGGTGGCTCCAGGCGAGCCTTTCGAAACCACCGAATCGCAGCCTGCGTCATCTTACAGTTGGACTGAGGAAGGTGCACGACTCATCCAGTGGACCCTGTCTTGGGCGGTGGGGCTCCGGGACTGGCTGGTGGCACAATTTCAGGTGTTGCTACGGTGGGGCTGGTTGGCAGGAATTGCCCTGTTGGTTGGGGTTACCTTCAATCTGCTGCGACTGGCCGTGGGTTGGTGGGAGTTGCGTCGTTTTCGGCGACGCTCGATTCGAATTGATTCGCCGGCTCTTGAAGAATCTTTGGATATTGTGCGGGCGGCCTTGAGCGTTCGGTTGCCCGTGGAACTGAGGCAAACAGCGGAGATGACCTCTCCGGCGACGATCGGATGGTTGCGGCCGGTTGTGATCCTGCCTGTCGACTGGGAGGAGTGGTCTGAGGAGGAGCGATTGGGGGTGTTGGCCCATGAACTGGCCCACATCAGTCGCCACGACTTTATCACCGGGTTGTTTTCCCAATTGGTGTTGTCGTTGCACTTCTACCACCCGTTGATCACCTGGTTGGTCCACCGATTGCATCTGGAGCAGGAACTGGCTGCGGACGCCGCGGCAGTCCGTGTTCTGGGGGGGCACAAGCCCTATCTGCGAATGCTGGCGGGAATGGCCTTGAAGGACCATGTTGCTGTTCTGCCCGGGGCGGCCCGAACCTTCTTTCCACAGCCCGGCATGCTGATGGCCCGTGTTGAACTCTTGAGGGGCAACAAACTCGAGGCGGGAGAGGGTTCTTTCTCGTGGCGGGCGGCAGTCCGCGGGGTTTTGGTGTGCGTGGGGTTGGTCTTGGCAGGGCTCCGTCCCTTGGCCGGGTCTGATGCTGCTGAACCGCCGGAGATGCGGCTGACCTCGACATTTGTTCCCGAGACCGCCGCGGGTTGGATGGTGTGGTCGCCGGAGCAGGTTCGCGGCAAGCATTCTCTGTCGACATTGCTGTTCGATCCCGCGAATCACTGGCCGGATGAGCTTGTGAACGGCCTGGGGCAGATTTCCCTGTTTTGGGTCGATTCTGACGGATCAGAGGCGGGGAAGGTGAATTCCCTGCTGCCGGACGGAGTGATTTTGAACTTTCATTCGTCCGAGATTCGGGATGCTGCCTTTGAATATCTGAACAACCATCCTGAAAGCGACCTCCGCTACCGCCTGCTGGGAGGGCCTGCCCCGCAGAGAGCCGAGTTGTTCAAGGCGGGAGCCCACGATTTGCTACTGTGTCGGGACGAGACGGTGTTGAATCTGTCAGTGGCCTCCTCCAAGAGCCAGCGTTCCCCCGCCTGGACCGAGGCTTGGGAGCGTGCCGCGACAGGGGC
>CAIOTJ010000009.1 GCA_903861195.1 uncultured Planctomycetaceae bacterium
CGCCTACAACGGCCCGCTGTCCGCGAGCAACCTGTCCCTCACAATCGCCTGGGGTGACGGCTCCAACGAACCCGGTGTGCTCGTCCCCACCAGCGGCACCAACGGCGGCACGATCGCCAACACGCACCGCTATGCCGACAACGGCAGCTACACCGTCACCCTGACCCTGACGGATGGGACGACGACGGTCTCCGACACCTTTGTCGCGACGGTCTCGAACGCGGCTCCCGCGGTCGGCACCATCGCCGGTCTCGCGGCGGCCGTCCGGGGCCAGTCGGTCAGCTACAGTCTGCCGTTCTCGGATGCCGGGACGGTTGACACCCACACCGCCTCGATCAACTGGGGAGATGGCACGTCCTCCACGGGCACCGTGTCGGAAGCGGCCGGTGTGGGAACAGTGTCCGGAGCCCACGTTTATACGTCGACGGGGACCTATACGATCACCATCACCCTCACCGACGATGACGGTGCCGCGACCAGCCAGACCAAGAGTGTCTCAATCGTCGCGGCCAACCTTCAGACGAGCGAACTCGATCCCACCAAGACCGATCTGTTCGTCGGCGGAACGACCGGCAACGACACGATTGCCCTCGCCCTCTCGGGAACGAACACGACCGTCACGATCAACGCTGTGTCGGCCGGTGCGTTTGCTCCCACCGGTCGCATCGTTGTCTTCGGTCAGGCGGGGAATGACGGGGTCACGATGGCCTCAACCATCACCCGCCATGCCTGGCTCTACGGCGACGACGGCAATGACACTCTGGCCAGCGCGGGTGGTAATGACGTACTGGTCGGCGGAGCCGGGACCGACTCGCAGGTTGGTGGGGCCGGGAATGACTCCTACCTGTTCGACGCAGATACCGCGCTGGGAATTGACACCGTGAACGACACTGTCGGGATCGATACGCTCGACTTCTCGGCCACGACGGGACAGGCGATTGCGTTGAACCTCGGGCTGACCACCGCGCAGGTCGTGAACCCCAACCTGACGCTCACGCTCACTTCCGCCTCGGCCATCGAAAATGTCACCGGCGGCAGTCTGAACGATACGCTGACCGGGAATACCCTGGCCAACACCTTCATCGGCGGTCCCGGCAATGACACCCTGACCGGGGCGGCAGGGAACGACCTCTATCGGTTCGATCTCGATGAAAGTCTCGGGGCCGACACCCTCAATGAAGCCGGTGGTGGGATCGACACGCTCGACTTCTCGCCGACGACCGGCATCGGCGCCACGGTCGATCTGTCGCTGGCGACCGTGCAGACGATCGCGGCCGGTCGCCTCACCCTGGTTCTGGGTTCGGCCACGACGTTCGAGAACATCATCGGCGGTGCGGCCAATGACACGCTCGCCGGCAATACGCTGGTGAACGTGCTGACCGGCGGTGCCGGGAATGACACGCTCTCCGGCGGCACGGGCAACGACACCTATCTGTTCGATGCCGATACTCTTCTGGGAACCGACACTCTCATTGAAACGGCCACCGGCGGTACCGATCTGATCGACTTCACCGGCACCTCGGCCAGTGTGTCGCTCGACCTCTCCTTGGCGACCACCCAGGTGATCAACACCAACCTGTCGCTCAACCTGCAAAACGGCGCGGTCTTTGAGAACTCGATCGGCGGTGACGGTGCCGATACGCTGGTGGGGAACAGTCTGATCAATTCGTTGACCGGCGGGCTTGGCCACGACAGCCTGAATGGAGCCGGGAACAACGACCTCCTAACTGGCGGGTTGGGTGACGATACGCTGGCCGGTGGAGTGGGTAACGACAGCTACGTCTACAACGCCAACACGGCGCTCGGCAGCGACACGCTGGTGGAACTGGCCGGCGAAGGGATCGACCTGATCTCCTTCGCAGCCACCACCACCAGGGGGGTGACCCTGAACCTCGGCCTGACCACCACTCAGGCCGCCGTCACCGGGAATCTGAATGTTACCCTGAATGCGACTGACACGTTTGAGAACGTCACCGGCGGTTCACTGGCCGATACGCTGACGGGCAACTCGCTCGCCAACACGCTGAGCGGCGGGGCGGGGAACGACACGTTGGCGGGAGGCACCGGGGACGATGTCTACAGCTACACCACGAGTGCTGCCCTCGGAATCGATACGCTGGTCGAGCTGGCGGGTGAAGGGGCGGACACGCTCGACTTCTCGCTGACCACCACGTTGGCGGTCGCCGTGAATCTGGGGCTGGCGACCACGCAGGTGGTCAATGCCAACCTGAGCCTTGCCTTGAATGCCGTCGACACGTTCGAGAATGTCACCGGCGGCTCGCTCAACGACACGCTGACCGGCAATACCCTCGCCAACCGGCTGGTCGGCAATGCCGGGCTCGACACCCTGGTCGGTGGGGCCGGGAATGACACGCTCGACGGCGGCCTGGGGAACGACAGCCTGCAGGGGGGCGCCGACAACGACACCTACCTGCTGGATACCGACCTCGTGCTGGGGTCCGAGACGATCACGGAGCTGGCTGGCGGCGGGATCGACACGCTCGACTTCTCGCAGACGACGACCAAGACGATTGCCGTGAATCTGGGAGTGATCACCGCCCAGGCGGTGACTGCCAGCAATCTGACGCTCACGCTCAATGCGGCCGATACGGTCGAGAATGCGATCGGCGGTTCGCTGAATGACAGCCTCACCGGAAACGCTCTCGCCAACCGGATCGACGGCGGAGCCGGTCTCGATACGCTGCAGGGCCTGGCGGGGGATGACACCCTCATCGGTGGTCTCGGCAACGATACCTTCGTCTACAACACCGCCTCATCCCTTGGGACCGACACGCTCGACGAATCGGCGGGTGGGACCGACACCCTCGACTTCGCGACCAGCACGACGCTGGGAGTGTCCGTCAACCTCGGCACCGCCACGACGCAGGTGGTGAACGCCAACCTCAGTCTGGTGCTGGGGGCTGACAACACGTTCGAAAACGCCACCGGCGGGTCGCTGAA
>CAIOTJ010000010.1 GCA_903861195.1 uncultured Planctomycetaceae bacterium
CTGCGGTCCCCGGTCTGCGGTCCCCGGCCCTTCATCTTTCACACGTGGAACGGTGCCCCATGACCGCTGCCTCGCGTCGTCAGTTCGTGCGAAACTCCCTGGCGGTGGGGGTGGGCTGGTCCGCCGTGACGGAGGGACTGTCGCCCGCGGCTGCCCCGGCCAACACCCAGATTCGCGTCGCCTGCATTGGCGTGCGGGGCCGGGGCAATTCGGTGATGCAGAGCTTCCTGGCCGAGCCCGACTGCGTCGTCACCCACATCTGCGACGTCAACCGCTCCGTCCGCGAGCAGCGCGCCGCGGAAGTGCTCGAGAAAACCTCGAATAAGACGAAACTCGTCAACGATTATCGCGAGCTTCTCGACAACCCGAACATCGACGCGCTGATGATCGCCACTCCCGACCATTGGCACGCCCTGCAGACCATCCACGGCTGCCTCGCGGGGAAGGATGTCTACGTCGAGAAGCCCGCCAGCCACAACATCCTGGAAGGGAAGGTCGCCGTCGCCGCCGCCCGCAAACACCAGCGCATCGTGCAGGTCGGCACCCAGATGCGAAGTGCGAAGATCCTGGCCGAAGCCCGCGACTACATCCGCGGCGGCGCGTTGGGACAGGTGGTCTACGGCAAGGCGTGGGAGACTGATCGCAACGGCGCGGTGAAACTCGCCCCGAACAGCGATCCTCCCGACGGGTTCGACTACCACCTCTGGCAGGGCCCCGCTCCCGAACGCCCCTTCAACCCCACCATCGTGGGAGGACACTGGCGGTGGCTGTTCGACTACGGCACCGGAGACCTGGGGAACGACGGCGTCCACCGCATCGATTACTGCCGTTACCTGATGGGGCTCGACACGATGCCGCAATCGGTCTCGTGTTCGGGAGGGAAGTTCTTCTTCGAAGACGACCAGCAATGGCCCGACACGATGCTGATCAGCTACGACTACCCCCGGCACGTACTGCAGTACGAGATGCGGCTCTGGTCGCGCCCCCGGCTGTTCCAACTGACGGAAGGGGCGGCGGTTTACGGTGAGAACGGCTGGCTGCTGATGTCGAACACCAACTGGAAGGCGTATGACGCCGCCGGGAAGCTGGTGACGCAGGTCGACAGCAGCCAGGGCGAGATTCAGCAGGCGCACATCCGCAACTTCCTCGACGCGGTGCGCAGCCGCAAGACCGCTGACCTGACCCAGGAGATCTCCTCAGGTCATGTCAGCAGCGCGATGTGCCACATGGGGAACATCGCCTGGCGGACCGGGAAGAAACTCCACTTCGATTCCCAGACCGAAACGTTCGACGATCCGCAGGCCAACCAGTTCGTGGGACGCGAACACCGGAAGGAATTCGAACTCCCCACAGTGTGACATGCCTCCGCGTCCCGGGGTGGCCCCCCGGGACGCAGCGTCTCCTGATCTCGCTGTCCCTTGTCTCTCTGGAGTGTGTCATGCCCCGATTGTTGGTCTTGCTGGCGGCCCTGCTGTTGTTGACGGAGGCTTCGGTTCAGGCGCAGGAGTCTCCGCCGGTCAAGGAGCTGATCCTTCCCGGCGAGTCGTTCCTGGTCGACAAACGCCCCGCGTTCATCCTCTGGCCGGCGGCCGACAAACGCCGGAAGCCCCAACCTTGGATCTGCTATTCCCCCACTCTGCCGGGCTTGCCCGACCAGCACGAAAAGTGGATGCACGAGAAGTTTCTGGCCGCGGGAATTGCCGTGGCGGGAATCGACGTAGGGGAAGGCCACGGCAGCCCCGAGGCGCGGGCCCTGTTCTCGAAGCTGTATGAGGAACTGACCGAACGCCGGGGGTTCGCGAAGCGGATGGTGCTGCTGGGGCGCAGTCGGGGAGGATTGTGGAACGCCGCGTGGGCCGTCGAAAACACCGACAAGGTCGCCGGCTTTGCGGGGATTTACCCGGTCTTCGATCTGCGGAGCTATCCCCAGCTCGAAGCGGCCGCCCCGGCTTACAAGCTGACCGCCGACGAATTGGCCCAGCAGCTCGACCAGCACAACCCCATCGCCAAGGTCTCGCGGCTGGCCAAGGCGAAGATTCCGGTCTATCTGATCCACGGCGATCAGGATGTGGTGGTCCCCCTGGAGGCGAATTCCGGAGCCTTCCAGAAAATCTACGCCGACGCGGGATTGAAGGAACTTGTCACGCTCAACGTCGCCCCCGGACAGGGGCACAACTACTGGGAAGGCTTCTTCCGCTGCGAACCGCTCATCGAGTTCGCGATCGAACGAGCGCGGGCCGGCGCGAAGTGAGTCTGCCCCCCCGACCGGTACGACGCCCCACCCTGCCACGCATCCTCTGATTCCCTGTTCTGTCGCGTGCCGGGCTGTGCGGTTGCTTGACGGTCTGCTGGGGAACGGTCGAGAATTTCCGCTGGCCTGGCCGGGCTCGTTGCGCCGTCGATCTTCACCATCGACCGCCCCCTGGCTGCCCAACGGGCCAACGGGCTAAGACCGTGATGTCACC
>CAIOTJ010000011.1 GCA_903861195.1 uncultured Planctomycetaceae bacterium
ACTCGGAAAAAGACCGCATGACCTCATCGAAATTCCGTATGTGCTGTCGACGCAAATCACGTCCTTCGAAATCAATCGAATTAGCCCAGCCCGGACGAGGCTTGTCACGCTGCTCGAACAGCCACCGTGCTTCCGCAAAACTGATTTGTGACTCAATGTCCTGATCCCTCGCCCTCGCCCAAAAGTCTTTCGGCATGGAACTCAAATCCCTGCAAGGTAAGTCCAATTCACATGTCTATCGTGCGTCGTTGGCTCCGACAGGAAAAGTCGCTCGTGAAATGATTCCTGTCTGGAGAGTTAGTTTATCGATCGATTGATCGAAAGCACAACAGTGACCGTGCCAGACAGACACCATTCGCAACCGAAAGGCATTTTCACAGTGTCATCAGGAGGATCGTTTAGACACAGCGTCGAATGGGAGTGATTCGACAAAATTCAAGGCTGTCTCGGGAGTGGATCGAACAAATGCCATCCCAGGCATGGCCGAGCCCGGTAGGGGTCGCAGAAATTAGCCGAGGGTTGAACGAAGCGAAACCCCCAAAACGCCTCTCCCAAATACCGCGGCACCGCAAAGATGGCGCGTGAAAAGGGGGCAACAGTGCCGGCGCGGAGGACAATTCCAGCCCCCCACCGGCAATCGGCTTTTCCGCCGTCATGATCTGTCGCGTGGTTGGGATCAAATTGCCTCGGTGTCCGGGCCAAAGCGAACCGGGCGGCGATGCAACTTGACCTCGTCGAGACCGAAATAATCGGAAATACCGTTCATCACGACACAATCGGCTCGGCGGTTGGTCGAACGCGAGCACGCAGGCTTGCCATGGCGTGTTTGCTCGAATAACACCCGCACCAGAGTCTCTTCACTTCACATACCGTGTACGCCCCATGCTTCGAATTGACCGCGAACGGCAGGAATTGGTCCGACTTGCGTCGGCTCCCCTGGCCGATGTCGATCTGACGGAACGTCACGATCTGCAGAACTTCATTGTCCGCAGTCCCGAGGCATTTTTCGCCGAGCTGGGGGAAACTCTCTTTCTCGTGGGAAGCGAGGTGCAGCCCTCCCGGGATGTTGCCGATCGGATCGATCTGCTGGCCATCGACTCCAGCGGTCATTCGGTGATCATCGAACTGAAGCGGGGTAACAACAAGTGGCAGATGTTTCAGGCCATTTCGTATGCCGCGATGATCGCTTCCTGGCAGCCAGACGATTTCCTTCAATATCTCGCTCAAACGCGGGATAAAGACCGTTTGATCCGGCATCTGAAAGATGGTCCCGAGAGTCTCAATCGTCGGCAGCGGATTATCCTCGTGGCCGAGGCGTTTGACTATGCGGTGCTGACCGGAGCCGAATGGCTGGCCGAGCGTCACGGCGTGGATATTCGCTGCTGCCAGTTGTCACTCGCCCATGACGCCACAGGGTCTGCCGAATACCTCGTTTGCTCCAACATCTTTCCGGCGCCCGAGATTGCCGAGCAGGCACTGAAACGAAGAGTCACGGCAAGCCGTCCCCTGCGATGGCCCGACTGGCCCTCCGCTTTGTCCAAAGTGGTCAATTCGGCGGTTGCCGCCTTCTTCCAGACTGAACTGGATGCTGGGCGCGAACATTATCTTCGCAAACGCGAGTTGTGGTTTCGTCATGGCGGAATCCGGCGCTGGAATGTCCACGCACGAACGGGCTGGGCCTACGTCTGGCAGCGGGCGCGGTTTGACGGAGATATTGAGTTCTGGCGCCGCCAACTCAGTCTGCCCGACGAAGTCAAGTCGGTCAAACGCGATCGCGGTCTGAGCTTTCTGTTGGAAACCTCCGAAGACTTCGTCTGCTTCCGGGAAACTGTCGAGGGGAGCCTCGTCGAACTGGTCTGGTCTCGGATCGAACTCTCGGACACAGACGAGAGTGATGAGGAATGACGGAGTGGATGCTGGGCGCCTCACGAACGCCCGTGATTGTTTGGGCCATTCTGGAACGCCCCGGCTTCAACTCGTTCCGGATAGTGCACTTCACGCGCTGAATCTCCTCCTCAACTCGCTCCCCACCGCCGTTGGTTTCAGTTCGTGCCAGCAGCTATGTTCCAATGATTGCAATTGGTTGGATTACACCAAACTCAATTCCTTGTTCGCTCGTGGCACGGCACACATGTGCGGCATGAGTTGACACTTCAACAGTCTCGTTGCAGCTCCTGGCCTTGCGTCTCGCCGCGGGCCGGTTCGATCGACAGCGGTACAACAAGGATGGTCGACATCAATCACGGCACCTCCCAGCCGCAGTTTCCAGGGAACAAGACTGCAGTCGTCCAAGTCTCAATGACTCCATCAACCAATCGTGCAATTCTGTTCGACAGTCCACCACTTTGACACCGCAGTGCCGGGTATCGGTCATCATTCGGGAAGGCTGGCCACGCGATGGCCGATATGGCCCCCCCCTCGCTGGATGATTGGCTTGTAGGTGGGTACTGTATCGCTCATCCCCGACTGGGTGTGCGATGGGAAATCGAAGGCTGCTCTCGTCCTCTGTCATTCCGTATCACTGTCACCTGTGTCCGCCCTTCCAAACCGCAGAGAGATTCAAGCAATGAGCGACCAATCGCCAGTGCCGCTGCAGCTCTCTCCTGAACAGGAACGGGTGGTTGTGCATCGCGGCACCCATCTGCAGGTCATTGCCTGTGCCGGGGCGGGGAAGACCGAGGCGATCAGCCGAAGGGTGGCCACGCTCATTCTGGAAGGGGTCGAGCCGTGTCAGATCATCGCCTTCACCTTCACCGAACGGGCGGCTGAATCTCTCAAGGCCCGCATCAACCGCCGGGTTGCTGAAGTGAAGGGGCCGGAATTCCTCGACCGGCTCGGCCCCATGTTCGTCGGAACGATCCACGCGTATTGCCTGCGCATGCTGCAGGATCACGTTCCCGAATTCGGCAACTACGACCTTCTGGACGAAAACCGCCTCGCCGGGCTGGTCAGCCGCGAGCACAAACGGCTCGAACTCAGCAAACTCGGTCCCCAGCACTGGCGCCCCATCACCGACTTTCTGCGGAATGCCGACGTCGTTGAAAACGAACTGATCGACCTCGACCGGCTGGCGGGAACCCCCTTCGGCGACTGCTACCGCGCCTTCCGCGACACGCTCGAACGCTATCACTTCCTCACCTACGGACAGCTCATTTCGGCGGCGGTCGAGGCGCTCGCCCGGCCCGAGGTCGCCAGCCGCGTCCGTGCCCGCCTGCGGTACCTCATTGTCGATGAGTACCAGGACATCAACCCGGCCCAGGAACGGCTGATCGCGTCGCTCGCCCAGACGCCGGTCGAGCTGTGCGTCGTGGCCGATGACGACCAGTCGATCTACCAGTGGCGCGGTTCCGACGTGTCGAACATGCTCGACTTCCGGAAACGGTACGCTCCCGCCACCAGCCTCACCCTGTCGGTCAATCGCCGCAGCCGCCCCCGCATCATTCAGGCGGCGAACGCCTTTGCGCGAAGCATCTCCCCCCGGCTCGAGAAGAAGATGGGGTGGTCGCGCGACTCGGCCGAGCCCGAGATCCACGGCTGGTCCGCCGAGACCGACATCGACGAAGCCGAGACCATCGCCGAAACCATCCTCAAGCTGCGGGCCCGGGGGTTTCGCTACCGCGACATCGCCGTGCTGTACCGCTCGGTGCGCACGTCGTCTCCGCTGCTGCTCGACGCACTGCGCGAGCGAGACATTCCCTTCCGTTGTGCCGGCCGCACCGGGCTGTTCCTGCAGCCCGAGGCGGCCGCGCTGGGCATGCTCTACGCCTACCTGTCCGGCTACGACTGGAAGCACAACAAATACGCCCAGCCCGCCCCGGTCGACCTCGACACCGTCGTCCGCGAGTTTGCGAACGCCTTCCATGACGGCGAGCCCATTCCCGAACTGCCGGAGTTCCTCGAAGACTGGCGGCAGATGGCGAACAGCACGACCGCCCAGGTGAATCTCGTTCGCGACTACTACCGGCTGCTCCGCCTTCTGGGGGTACAGAATCTGGACCTCGACGATCCCGTCGGCTCGGCGAGTCTCGGCACACTCGCCCGGTTCAGTGAGGTGCTCGCCGATTTTGAGCACGTGATCCGTCGCGCCCGGTATGTCGAGGAAAATGGTGAACAGGTCTTTCGGGGGGGGCAAGACCGGGGGATTCACCTCTACCGGCGGTTGTTCAACTACCTGCAGCATTACGCCCTCGACGCGTACGAAGACTTCGAAGGAGAAGACACCTTCGACCTCGATGCGGTCGACATTCTCACCGTGCACCAGTCCAAGGGGCTGGAATGGCCCGTGGTGTTTCTGCCCAGCCTGGTGGAGGGGCGGTTTCCCTCGCGGAAGTCGGGGGCGTCGCAAGAGTGGCTGCTGCCGGAAAGCGCGTTTCCCGCCGCGGTTCGCGAGCGGTACGAAGGGAGCGAGACCGAAGAGCGCCGGCTGTTTTATGTGGCGCTGACCCGGGCCAAAGACGCCGTCTATCTCTCCCGGTTTCACCGCAAATCGAACAAGTTCAAGCCCTCGACGTTTCTTCTGGAAATCCTCGGCGGTGACCCTCCCCTCGCCGGCGATTTGCCGCTGCCGCCGCCATTCACCCCGCCCGATGAAGGCACGGCCGAGCCCCCCACGGTGAGTTTCTCAGAGCTCGCCTCGTACGAGGCCTGCCCGCTGAAATACCGGCTGAGCACCTCCCTGGGCTTTCAGCCGCAGTTGGTGGCCGAGCTGGGATATGGCCGGGCGATCCACCACATTCTCCGGCACCTGGCCGAGTGGACTCGGGCGAAGCGAAAACTCCCCACCCGCGACGAGATTGAACGGCTGTTTCACGACGAGTTCTATCTCCCCTTCGCGAACCAACCGGCGTTTATGAACCTGCTGGAGCGGGCGCGGCAGATGGTGGGGAAGTACCTGCAGGAATACCGGCACGAGTTGTTGCGGGTCTGGGAGACAGAGCGGCCATTCGAACTGCATCTCGACAAGGGGACGGTGAATGGACGGGCCGACGTCATTCTCGACCGGGAGGGGGGCGTCGTTGGCAATCTGGGGATTGTCGATTACAAGACGGCGAACGATCCCCGCAGCGACGACGTGTTTGCGTTTCAGTTGGCGATCTACGCCGCCGCCGGACAGGGCGAGGGGCTGGACGTGACCGCCGCCTACCTGCACGGGCTGAAGGAAAGCACGCGGCAGAGCGTGCCATTGGATGCCGAGGCGATCAGCCGGGCCCGCCGGCGGGCCGAGGGGTTGATCGACGGAATTGCCGCGCGGAGTTTCCCTCCGCGACCGGAAGGGCCGAAGTGCCGGGCGTGTGACATGCGGGCGATCTGCCGGCATGCCCAGTGCGGCAAGTACGACATGTGACGGAAAGAGACCACGATGGCCAGCAAGCGCAAGATTCTGGAAGCGATGACCCGCACGGGGCTGCTCGACATCGCCCGCCTGTTTGAGGTCGGGGGGCTGACGAACGAGAGCAAAGCGGGCATCGTCGACGCACTGGCGGTTAACCGCAAGGTGCAGCCCGAGGAGTTTCTGGGGCAGTGCAGCCGCGACGAGCTGAAGGGGCTGTGCGAGGCCCTGGGGCTCGACACCACCGGGCGCGAGAAACAGGTACTGGTCGACCGCCTGCTGGGGCGCGACAGCGTCGAGGAGGTCGCCGATCCAGCCCCGGTTGCCGAACCCGCCAAGCCGAAGGAAAAGAAGGCGACCCAGAAGTCGCTCGATCTGAACGTCGAAGACTACCGGCATGCGGGGGCGAAGCGCAAGAACAATCCTCCGGCGAAGATTGCGGCCGAGGGGAGTGTGCCGGTGATGCCGAAGATCACCTACTCCTACAGCCCGCGCCGCCCGCCGGTGTTGCGATTCGACCCGACGGGCAAAGCCGACCGGCTGCCCGAGCTGTTGGAAAAAGCGACGAAGGGGCCGCTGTCGCGAGAGGAGGCGCAAATCCTGGCCGAGGCGCTGCGGACACAGCAGCCGTGGCTGGAGTGGGCGGGCAAGCAAGAAGCTGAGCAGCCGGGCTTTTCAGTCGATCCAGTCGCCCTCCATATTCATGAACGCGTGTCGTCGCAGGCAATCCTGAAGATCGCGGCGAGAAAAGATGTGGAGCGGACCCTGTTCAGTGATCCGGAACAGGAATACCACGAAGCCGTGCAGTTTTATAAGCACGATATTGATTGGACGAATCGGTTGATACTAGGTGATAGCTTGCAGGTTATGGCATCTCTTTCGCACCGAGAGGACCTAGCCGGGAAAGTCCAAATGATCTACATGGATCCGCCATATGGAATTAGGTACCGAAGTAATTTTCAGCCACAGATCTCAAGTCGTGATGTCAAAGATCGTGAAACAGACATGACACGTGATCTTGAGATGGTGCATGCATACCGTGACACATGGCACCTCGGTGTTCATTCCTATTTAAGCTATTTACGTAGTCGACTAATTGCTGCTCATCATCTTTTGCGCGACTCCGGCAGCATTTTTGTGCAAATAAGCGATGAGAATCTGCATCGTGTTCGAACTTTGCTGGATGAGATCTTTGGGACCGAGAATTTCGTTTCAATCATTAGCTATACCGTTTCCTCAGGCCTGGGGGCAAATCTTTTGCCACGGCAAAACGACTATTTGCTCTGGTATGCCAAAGATAAAGAGCATATGAGTTTTAAACAGTTGTACTTCGAAAAAGCACTCGATGCCTCTGGTGCCAGCGCATACCGTCTAGTTGAACAAGACGATGGCTCCACCAGGCCACTAACTAAGGAGGAGATTAGTTCACCAGATTCAATTCGCAAAGGTTGTCGAGTATATCGCTTCGGTGACTTAACCAAACCAGGTCCTGGGAGTCGTTACACGGTCGAGATGTATGGGCGAAGTTTTGAAGCAGGTAAGAGATGGTGGGGAATGCCTCATGAGGCCATGCAGAGGGCAATTAAGGCCGAAAGAATTGGAATTGTTGGAAACACACTGTCACTCAAACGGTATCTCGACGATTGGAAGGCATATCCACTTACAAATACCTGGACTGATACGGGTACCGGTGCGGCTCTCAACAAAATATTTGTTGTGCAGACCAACCCAAAAATCATCGAGCGATGTATATTAATGACTACAGATCCTGGCGACCTAGTCCTTGATCCTACATGTGGCAGTGGAACAACTCCATACGTTTCCGAGTTGTGGGGCCGCCGTTGGATTGCAATTGACACCAGCCGCGTAGCGATTGCCATAGCTAGGCAGAGGCTTCTATGCGAGAGATTTGCTTTTTTTCAATTGCGGCCGATAACAGCGAGTGAGTTCGAACGCAACCCTGGTAATCAATGGATTACTTGTGGTACGGAGAGAGAAGGTGGTCCGTCGACTTTGAAATGTAAATCTCTTGCACATATTACTCTAAGGAGTATCTCCCAAAACGAGAACCTCGACCCCATTCTGAACAAGCACGAGATTACACTTAACTTGCTTTTGAAAAAGTGCAATCAAGCACTCGCCAGTGTTCAGAAGGAAATGAGATCGGGGCTTGAGTCAAAACTGATCCGGAAGGCGTCGATCGAAGGTCGACGAACCATCAGC
>CAIOTJ010000012.1 GCA_903861195.1 uncultured Planctomycetaceae bacterium
ATGGCTGGGCGGATGGGGCTGGTGTTCATGACTTTTGGAAAATAGAACAACCTCTCAGTGAGGCTTACGGTCACAAAGACGGTCGATGACCGATTGACTACGAACAAGTTCATAAGAAACTTCTGGAGGGTTGGCCATGCATGGGTGGACTGGCTGGGGAGCTCTCTGGGTCGAGTGTGTGGCGTTCGCGGCGGGGCTCGGCTTGGCCCTGTTGTATGAGAGGCAAGGGTTTCTGCTGGGCCGAAAAGAGTCCGGTAGCTTCGGTCACGGCTCATGGCCCGCGGGCAATGCGAAGAAAGAGTGAATTCCGTCAAGCGAAGAGAGTTGGACCGTTCGTGCGAGTGTGGAACGAGTCTGCCCGCGACTGAAGACAGTGGCAGGAAGACTGTGGCAGAGATTCCGTTGCATCTGATGATGCTGAGAGACAGAGCGACCGAGTGCTGAGGAAAACTTTAAAGGATGGATCCCGTAAGGACACAAGGCAATTGAGTTGTGTGGGATCGGACGGCATTGGAGACAGTGGAGCATTGCCCCGAGCGGGCCGGCGCGCGGTAAGCACATCGGCCTGCAGCGTGGGATTTGGTGTGTGATGTGTGATTGGGTCCCTGGCACTGTGTTGGTGCGGGGAGTAGCAACTTGGCGGAGTGTTTCCGCCAAGATATCTGAGAGTTGCGTTCGACCGCAGGTGCACCTGTGCTGTCAGCGCCATTGCAACAGGAGTGAAGGTCAATGTTGAAGTTCAAACTGTGGAAGTTTGTGGCGTGCGTGGCGGTGTTGGTCGCCGGTGCCGGGCGTGGTGAGGCGGCATCAGTGTCGCTCGCCTCTCTGCTGACTCCGGGAGCGACGCTTGTCAGTGGTGACAAGGTTTTTTCGAATTTTCACAATTTCACTGAGACTGGGACTGCGACTCCGCTGGGGGCCGCGAATATCTTTCTGACCACGATCAGCCAGCCAAATCGGAATCTGAATGACCCCCTCTGGCCGTTGCCTCCCGGCCAGCCGGCTTGTGGCCCGCCATGTCCAACCGAGTATGGCTTCCGGCTCTCGGGGGACTGGGATCTGACGCGGAACGAGAATTACAACTTCGGGTTGGATTACACGGTGACGGTGAATGCGGCCACTAGTGTCTGCTGTATTTACGCCAACGAGATTGAAATTACCGGCAACGCCCTCAACGGGGAAATCGATGTGACCGAGAATGTGACTTCAGGCCCGCTGACCTTGGCAATCAAGGGGGCTTGGGTGCACGACCCCGGCCTCGACAACACGATCGACCGTGAGTACTTCACGAACTCGACGAATGGTCTTCCTATCTGCGTTGATACGGCTCACGTCAGCATGGGGATTCAGTTGAAGGCTTTGAACCTGGTTGGGGCTCAGGCTTCGCTGGAACATGTCGACGTCTACTACGCCCAGGCGATTCCCGAGCCCTCGACCTACGCCCTGCTGCTGCTGGGCTCGGCTGGTGTGGGGCTGATGGTTCGCCGCAAGCGTTCCTAGGTGTTGTCGCGTTGAAATGACCGACACGGCGTTTGCCTCGTCGGATCGATCGGATCGGAGCCGGCGGAGCTGTCCTCGAACAGTTCCGACCG
>CAIOTJ010000013.1 GCA_903861195.1 uncultured Planctomycetaceae bacterium
GCAACCGTTCGGCCAAGCGCCGGGAAGGAATCAGACGGCTCTTGCCCAGCACAAAATTGTGATTCCTCGGATAGGATTGACTCCAGAAATCACGCTGGTCATCGGAGATTTCGTCCAATCGTGAAAATCCCGGCACCACCAGATCGTGTTGGAGCACCTGATCACGCAGGGAATTGAGCGATCGCCAAGCCTCACGCCAGGATGCGGACAAAGACATGATTCGTGTTCACATGACTGAAAGATGCGGTGTGGTCGAAACGGCATCGCTGGGAAATTTGGTGCCACTCCGCCTCACTGTTCATCGGCAATTGCCTGAGAACGGGGTTTGAGAATCGGATTGAAGAATCCGGTTTTCAGCGTGGGGAAAAGTTTTCCTGGCTGGGCTGTCGAGTGTTTGACAAGAGATTCGGCGTCACGCCGCGAGGTTGTGACTTTGGGGGATCTCCAGAGGAGCGTCAGTTCGGGATGAGATTGCCGATCGGCCTGGGTGAGATTCAGCCGGGGTTGCATCGCAGCCCGGGAATGGCTATTCCCAGAGACATTCGCCTGAAAACACGGGAAATCCCATTGGTTTCCACTGGTTGAGGTCTGCTGTTTCCGATGCTTCCCATGGGGAAGCAGGCCCCGTCTTGGCGAACGATTGCGGTTGACCTTGCCTTCGCCCCCCGTTTTGTCCTTTTGAGACCCTGACCAGCATGAGCCAGACCCCTGTTCCTCTTCCTGCCGGTTTTACAGCGGCCGGTCTGCACTGCGGTGTCAAGAAAGACGCGACACTGTTTGACCTGTCGCTGTTCGTATCTCAGTCTCCAGCCGCTGCTGCTGGTGTGTTCACCACGAACCTGGTTCATGGTGCTCCGGTCAAGGTCTCACGTCGCCGGGTGCCGCGTGCCACCGCCCGTGCGGTCGTCATTAATTCCGGCAACTCCAATGCATGCACTGGAGATCAGGGTGTGGCGGATGCCGAATGGATGACAGCCGAAGTGGCTCGCCACCTCGGCTGTGTGGCCGACGACGTTCTGGTTTGCTCCACAGGCGTCATTGGGCGATTTCTGCCACGCGACAAGTTGGCGGGGGGAATTCCGCGTGTGACGGCGGCGTTGTCGGCGAGTGATGCGGCGCTGCTGGACGCGGCCCGGGGAATCATGACCACCGACACCTTTCCGAAGCAGGCGACCCACGTCGGAAAGCTGGGGGGGCGGACACTGCGGATCAGTGGTGTCGCCAAGGGGGCGGCGATGATCGCCCCCAACATGGGAACCATGCTCTCGGTCATTCTGACCGATGCCCGGCTGACTCCGGCCGAGGCGGACGCCGCGCTGCGACATGCTGTTGACCGCAGTTTCAACTGCATCAGCGTGGAGGGGCACATGAGCACGAGCGACACCGTCATTCTGTTGGCGAATGGCGCGGCCGAAGTGGGACCGACCACCCCAGAGGAGCGGCTGTCGTTCCAGTCCTGGCTGGACGCTGTGGCCGCGGACCTGGCCCAGCAGATCATCCGGGACGCCGAGGGGGCCGACCACGAAATCGAAATCACGGTACGGGGATTGAAGTCCCGCTCCGATGCGTTCCGCATCGCCAAGTCGGTCGCCGATTCTCCGTTGGTCAAAACGGCCATCACCGGCGCCGACCCCAACTGGGGAAGGATTGTCTCCGCGGTGGGCTACGCCGGGGTGCCCCTGTCCGAGTCGGACATCACTTTGCACCTCAACGGTCTGCTGCTCTACAAGAGCGGTGTCCCTCAGCCGTTTGATGCCGCGAAGGTGTCGCAGGGGATCCGCGAAAATCGCCGCGTGTTGATCGAACTGGATTTTCCCTTGGGGAATGAATCGGTGAAGTTCTGGACCTGCGACCTGACGGCGGAATACGTTCGGCTGAACGCCGATTACACCACCTGAGACACCCGTCGTTTCGCCCTCCGTCAGTGTCCCGGGTCCCGGACGGTCCCTGGCCGGACGGGGGGAAGTCTGGTCACCGCACCGCCGTGAATTCGTCGGCCCGACTCCGGGTTCGCGGCTGTTCGGTGCCGGAATGTCCCCGATTCCAGTCCCCATTTTCCTGAAGCGAAGACTTCACCATGCGCTGGCTGCTGGTATGTCTGTGGATGATTTTCGCCGGCCAGGTCCACGCCGCCGGTCCCGAGATGGATCTGCCGAATGTCGGTCGTTGCGATTTCGATGCGCTTCCAGACCACGCGGATCCCCACTGGAACATCGACAATCTCGAGTACCCCGCCGAATCGATCGTGGTGGAAGACCTTGGCAACGGCAATCGTGGCATTCGCGTGGGGCGAGCGGACGGAACGGAGTCGGGCCGGTACACCATCACGCTCCGGGGGAGTACGCACGACTTTGACCCATCAAGGTCGGAGCGAAAGAACAGCGTCACCATCCGACTGGCCGCCCAGTACGAGGGGATCGTCATGCTGGCCGCGTCAATTCCCGGGGCGGGAATTCTGGTCGATCTGGGCCGACAGAAATGTACTGTCAGACAGAGGGTGGGAATGGAAGACCGGGTGGTTGACCAGACGGATCAAGTCCTGGCCCAGGTCCCCGGCTGGCGGGGGGCCGATCTGCACGACTACACGCTGGAATGGACTCCCGGTCCACAGCCAGGTCAGCTTCCCTGTCGCTTGCTGGTCGATGGAATTGTGGTGGCCGAGTTCCAGGGACATCCCCGTCCGGCGGTGTTTGATCCGACCCTGGAGATCAGTTTTGAAAACGGACGAGGAACGGGGCTGATTGATTCTGTCGAGTGGTCGCTCAATGGGGGGGAAGCCAAACAGGGGACCACATTTGTGGTCCGGCGGGGAGTGCGGCAACTGTTTCTGGACCGGGTGGGAATCGAGTCGATCGAGGGGTTGAAGGCGACCGTGCACCAGCCGCGTCGGCATCCGGGGAATCCGGTGCTGCGGGGAGAACTTCCCTGGGAGGCCACGGCCTCGGTCTATGGCACCCTGTTGTACGACCGCGAAAAGCATAAGTTTCGCCTCTGGTATCTCTGCACACCGGCTCCACCTTCCGGGGGGAGGAAGTGGCTGGAAGTCGGGGGCTATCGGCGGGTTCCGCACTGCACGCTGCTGGCCTATGCCGAGTCGCCCGATGCCATCCACTGGACCAAGCCCGTGCTCAATCAGGTGAGCTTCGAAGGGTCGAAGGAAAACAATCTGATTGACATTGGGATCGACAACCCCGAGGGGGTGGGGATTTTTCACGACCCCGGGGACCCCGATCCGCAGCGACGCTACAAGGCGTTCTTTTGGGATCGTCGCCTGCCGCCTCCAGAGGATGACACGGGTGTCCCGCCCGCCTTGAAACAGACCCCCGTCGATCCTGTGGAACTGTCGGAGGCGCAGAGATCTGGCGGCATGTGGGTGGCGTTTTCCCCCGATGGAATGAAATGGCAGACAGTCGGTCCCGTCTTGCCCCAGGCCAGTGACACAACGCACACCATTCTGTTCGACCCCGGTCGGCAGGTTTACCTCGGCTATGGCCGGATGGGCTTCGGTCGGACGGTGGCTCTGACGGAAAGTGCCGACTCGCTCCATTGGTCGCCCCCTCGTCGGGTGCTTGCCTGCGATCAAGACGACGGTCCACAGGGTCAGATCTATGGCATGCCGGTGGACCGGTATGAGCAGCTCTTTCTGGGAATGTTCTGGATGTACCGGGAAGGGACCGATGCCAGAATCGACACCCAATTGGCCGTCAGCCGCGATGGTCGTCGCTGGCGCCGTGTCGCCGATCGCCAGACCTTTCTGGAAAATGGTCCGGAAGGGGCGTGGGACGACGGCATGTCGCGGGTGGGGCGGGGAATCAACCTGGTCGGCGACACCATCTATCTGCATTACTCGATGGTGAATGGCCCCCATCGCAGCGCGAAGTTTCCACAGGTCGAACGACGATTTCCCGGCGCGGTGGGCTTGGTCACTTTGCGGCGAGATGGCTTCATCTCTCTCGACGCCGGGAAACAGTTGGGCTTCCTCGTGACCAGGCCATTCCCCTGGCCAGGGGGGCAATTGCATCTGAACTACTCCAGTCCCCACGCAGCGGTCATCGCGGAGATCCAGAATGATGCAGGAAATGCAATCACCCGGGGGACCGCCCCGGCCGGAGATCGGCTGCGGGAACGGGTGGGACCTCTGGACGGGATCGCAGAGATTCCGGTGGGAACACAGGTTCGTCTGCGGTTAACGCTGCGGGAAGCGGAGTTGTATTCGTGGTGGTTGGAGTAAAGCCGTTTCGAAGTGCGGCTGAGTGTCGGTGGGACCACCCGGTGGGGTGGTCGATTGAGTTTGCTTCAGTTGTCTTCTTCCTTTCTCTCGCGGTGTGATCCATGCCTGCCACGTTGCCTGCTCCCAGACCTCTCGATCTGCTGGTGGTGGCCCCTCATCCTGACGATGCCGAGATCGGGGCGGCGGGGGCCCTGCTGTTGGCCAAGGCGCGGGGCCAAAGCACAGGCGTGATCGAGCTGACGAGTGGCGAGCCGACACCTCATGGCAGTCTGGAGATCCGCTCGCGGGAGACGGCTGCCGCGACTCAAATCCTGCAGCTCGACTGGCGCGGCAGCCTCGATCTGCCCAACCGCTCTCTGGAGCACACGCTGGAGGCCCGCCGGCTGCTGGCGGGTGTCTTTCGGCAACTTCGGCCCCGGCTGATCCTGGCTCCGTATTGGGAAGACGCGCATCCTGATCATCTGGCGGCGATCAGCCTCGTGGAGGCGGCGAGATTCTGGTCCAAGCTCAGTCGCAGCGACATTCCCGGACAGCCCTATCACCCTCCCCGGATCCTGCACTATTTCAGCATTCACCTGCGGATCCATCCCCAGCCGGCGTTCGTGCTCGACATCAGCCAGCAGCTGCCCCAGAAGATGGCCGCGATTGCCTGTTATGAAAGCCAGTTCATCACGGGACGCAATCCGGATCCGCCGACGATCCTGGACGATATCCGGGATCGGGCGCGATATTGGGGTTGGAGCATCGGACGGCACTACGGGGAACCGTACGCGAGCCGCGAGCCGATCGGCCTGTCCGATTTGAACGTGTTATAGCCCACCTGCGGGGCGAATTCCCGAATATCAGCAACGAGCGTCTCAGCGGACGAACCGGAATGAGCCCCGATTCTCTTTGGCGATCCGCTCAAGAGTTGTGGCCCCATCTTCGTTTTCGAATGCGATGGTATGGATCGTGGTCCGGACATTGTTGTCCTGGACGATCTTGCGGACCGCATCGGGGTCGTCCACCTCGCCGTCGGTCAGCAGAAAAATCACGTCCGGTTTCAGTTCCAGGGCAGACCGCAGAGACATGATGGGATTGGTCAGCCCACCCGGTTCACGGGCGCGAATCCACCGGACGGCCTTCTTCTTGTTGGAGGAATTCGCCTTGATGAGTGCCGTGGCGGGCTTCGGAAAAAAGAGCGGGAAAGTCTGGTCGCTGAAGAAGAAGACATGGAACGACTGATCGACCTGCAGCTTTTCGATCGATGAAATCAACTCTTTCCGCGCCCGCTCAAACCGGGCCCCGTACATGCTGCCGGACATGTCGACGACGTACACGAAGGTCTTGCCGGCCCCCTGGCTACCGAAGAAGGCCGCCCCCAGTCCCGGGTCCGCCACGCCTCCCGATTCGTCGCCCGACCCTTCTCCCGTTCCTTTGCCACTCCCCCCCAACAAGTCGTCGATCTCTCCGCCAAACTCCCCATCTCCTCCCGAATTCGTCAGGGTCGAGATTGATGAAACCGGGTTCTCGGGAGAGGCGACTTCGACTTCGGCCTCAATGCCGATGGTTTCGAAAGGTGCTGCCTGTTGGTGATCGCCGAACATCGCCTGGATACCCAATCCGCGGGTATCCAATTCCTGATGGACCACCCAGGCACCAACAGTCAACAGCAGCAGCGTGTGCAGGGCGATCGAGACGCCCCAGCCAGGATTCTGTCGGGCCCACTTCCAGGCCAAGCCAACCCAGGCTGACAGGCGTCTGGTGAGTGTCGTTGGCGGCAACTCTTCGGCCTCCTGCGGCGTATCCCGCAGACGCCCTGCCAAACCGGTCCGCGCGGCGGGACCCGCAGCGGGTGTTGCAGGCAGCGAGGGAGGTCGTGACGACATGCCAGACTCGGAACGGGGTGAAGCCGGGGGGAAATCAGGACCCCAACCCAGTGTGCGCGATTCGTCTCCGAATGACAAAACTGTCGGTGCGTACAGTGTTTGGACAGTCTTCGTGGAATCAGGACCGTTCTTGAAATTCGGCGATGACGGTGGTCACCTCAGCCGGCGGAACCCCATCGACCAGCTCGACATGTCCCAGCCGGCTCGGGAGCACGAAGCGCAGTTGTCCCCCTACAGTCTTCTTGTCCAGCTGCATTCGACCCAAAAGGCTGTCGATTGGCAACGCTTTGGGATGTGGAAGCCGCACCGGCAGCGAGAGCCGTCTGAGCAGCTGTTCCTGGCGGGTGGTCAGTTCAACGGGAATGCGTCCCAGCCGGTCTGCGAGACGGCTGGCATAGACCATGCCGATCGCGACCGCCTCGCCATGCAGCAGTTCTCCATATCCGCAGAGGGCCTCAAAGGCATGGGCGAAGGTGTGACCGTAGTTCAGCACGGCTCGCAGTCCAGTCCGCTCGAATTCATCGTGCTCGACGACATCGGCTTTCAGACGACAACTGCGGGCCACCACGTGCCTGAGCACCTCGGGGATTCGGCGATTGAGTTCAGCCACGTGCGTTTCAAGGTACTCGAAGAACGACGCGTCGAGAATAACGCCGTATTTGACGACCTCGGCGAGTCCAGCCCGGTATTCCCGATCGGGAAGCGTTTCGAGCAGGGAGGTGTCGATCAGGACTCCCAGGGGTTGGTAAAAGGCCCCGATCATATTCTTGGCCCGGGGATGATTGACCCCCACCTTGCCGCCGACGGAGCTGTCGACCTGCGAGAGCAGCGTCGTGGGAATCTGAACGAACGGGATTCCCCGGGCGTAGGTGGCCGCGACAAATCCGGCCAGATCGCCGATCACTCCTCCCCCCACGGCGACCACCAGGGTGTGCCGATCGGCCTGCAGGTCGATCAGCCTGTCATACAGGCGATTGGCCTGCTCCAGCGACTTGGTGGTCTCACCGGCGGGCAGGGCTTCGACCTCACAGCGCCAGCCAGCCTCCCTTAGCGAACGGACCACTTGACCAGCGTGAGTCTCGAGCACGTTGACGTCGGTCACAACCAGTGCCGACCGGCTGCCAGACTTGTGCTGCCTGACCTGAGACCAGCTCTCGATCATTCGGGCCGCTTGGGGCAATTCCCCACTGGCGACAACGATGTCATAGCTGCGGTCGGCCAGATTGACGTGGACGAGATGGTGATCGGTCGACGTGTTGGTCGTGGTCAGGTTCACAGGAGCGCGATCGGATTGTTGGGAGGGTCGGCAGAAGAATTCGTGAAACACCAGCCCGGTATTGTGTCATCGTTGCAGCTTCGAAGGGAATGGACCGAGAGAGGGGGCCGAGGCGAGCCGTGCGAGTGACTCGGCGCAGCTCCGGCATGAAGCGGGACCACGGACTGGATTCCCACGTCCCGGTCTCATCCTGGGCCGACCGATGGGGAGACAACTTTTCGGGATCCGAACGAAGCGGATCTCCCGGGACCAAAATCCTGCGGGCCAACACCTGCTGGCTGTGGGAAACCTGATGCTGAAACAGGTTGAACACGCTCTTCGAGGGTCCCCGCATCTCGCATCTGCAACATCCTGGAGGGTGCGGTGGGGCGTCCGGACGGCCCAACTTGTCGAGGCGCGGGTCAACTCACGCCAGGAGTTGCGGACACACCTTCCCGGCCACGTCGGTCAGGCGGTAATCTCGTCCCTGAAAGCGGAAGGTCAGCTTGAGGTGGTCGAGTCCCAGCAGATGCAGGATCGTGGCCTGCAGATCGTGCACATGAACCTTGTCCTTCACCACGTAGTAACCGATCTCGTCGGTCTCTCCCACGGTCACTCCCGGTTTGACTCCTCCACCAGCAAGCCACATGGTGTAGCCGTCGATGTGATGGTCCCGGCCCAGCATGTCGCGGGGCTCGCCCTGGGGGGTCCGCCCGAATTCCCCCCCCCAGACGACCAGTGTGTCGTCGAGCAGCCCCCGCTGCTTGAGGTCCCGAATCAGGGCCGCGCAAGGTTGGTCGACCTCCAGGCAACGCTCTTCGAGTGATTTCCCCAGTTCGGTCCCCACGTTGCCGTGATGGTCCCAGTCGGTGTGGTATAGCTGCACGAACCGTACGCCCCGTTCCACCAGGCGACGGGCCAGCAGGCAGTTGTTCGCGAAGGAACTTTTGCCGGGTTGGACTCCGTACATGTCGAGCGTGGCCTGGGTCTCCCCCTGCACGTTCATCAGGTCCGGAGCGCTGGTCTGCATGCGGTAGGCCATCTCGTACGCCGCAATGCGGGTGGCAATTTCCGGATCTCCCGTCTCAGCCAGACGGGATCGGTTGAGGTCATTGACCGCATCCACGAACTGTTTCTGGCGGGTCGGGTCGATTCCCTTGGGGTTCGCGAGATTCAGGATTGGCTCCGCACCCGACCGGAACGGAACGCCCTGGTAGGTGGTGGGCAGGAAGCCGCTGGCCCACAACGGAGCCCCACCGCGCGGGCCCCGTGGACCGGATTGCAACACGACGAATCCGGGCAGGTCGGTGGACTCACTTCCGATGCCGTAGGTCACCCAGGCCCCCATACTGGGGCGGCCCATGAACTGCGGCGATCCCGTGTTGACGAACAGCTTGGCCGGTCCGTGATTGAAGACGTCGGTCGCCATCCCACGCACGATGCAGAGGTCGTCGGCCACGGTGGCCAGATGGGGCAGCAACTCGCTGAGCTCGGCTCCCGACTGCCCGTGCCTCGCGAACTTGCGGCGGCCCCCCAGCAGTTTCGCGTCCTGCTTGATGAAGGCGAACCGTTTGTTCTTGACGTACGACTCGGGAATGACCTGCCCATCCAATTCCTGAAGCTTGGGCTTGGGGTCGAACAACTCGAGCTGGCTGGGGCCGCCCGCCATGAACAGGAAAATGACACGCTTCGCCTTGGCGGGGAAGTGACCATCCCGCGGGGCGAAGGGGTTGGTGCGACGATCGTCCGGACTGGCGGCGTGCAGCAACCGATCTTGAAGCAGCAGCGACCCGAGGGCGGCTGCTCCAACCCCCACTCCGCAGTCGCTGAAGAAATGTCGTCTGGTCTGCTCTCGCAAAACCAGTTGCTCCCCCGCATTCCAGATTGTCGGGACAGGCTCACTTGAATGGGGGAAACCAGGCATGGTGCGATCCGCGGACTGAGAGACTCGGTGACGCGAGAGTGGGACAGGTTTGGACCGGTGAATAGGCCAACCCTATTCCCGGGTGATGAATTCATCCAGGTTGATCAGCACCCGGGCGATTGATGTCCAGGTGGCGAATTCAGTCGCGGGGACATCCGTCGCGAACTCGGGGGAGATCAACTGTTTGGCCTCATCAGGTTGGCCTGCGAAGCCCTGCCGTTGCTGGGTCAACAGGTCACTCAACCGTTGCAGCTCGACCGGGCCCGGCTCGCGGACCAGGCAAACACGAAACAGTTCCCGCAGACGGCTGGAATCATCGGTCGGACCTGCGGTCAACACCCGCTTGGCCAACCCCTGTGCGAACTCGACAAATTGCTGATCGTTGGCCAGTGTCAGCGACTGCAGCGGGGTGTTCGAGCGGTTACGCCGGGTGCAGGTGATATTGGCGTCGGGAAAATCGAACACCGCCATCGCTGGATACAGACTCGAACGCCAGAGATAGGTGTACATTCCCCGGCGGTACCGATCGGCACCGGTGGCTGTGTTCCAGGGCTTCTTGTCTTGCGTGAACTCAAACACCCCCTCGGGCTGGGGGGGGTTCACACTGGGGCCCCCAATCTTCCGGGACAGCAGGCCACTGGCGACCAGAGCGCTGTCCCGAATTGTCTCGGCTTCCAGACGCAACCGATTTTGCCGGGCGAAGAGCTTGTTGGCCGGGTCGACTTCGGCCAGTTCCGGACGCCAGTGCGACGATTGTCGATAGGTGGCGGTGGTGACCAGCAGCTTCAGCATCCGCTTGAGGCTCCAGGGAACTTCCGGGGCCAGGGATCCATCGGGGGCCGGGCATGCGGTCGATTGCGTGGGCTGCATGAACTCGGCCGCCAGCCAGTCGAGAAGCTCGGGATGGGTGGGGGAAGTCCCCTGGGTTCCAAAGTCGTTCTCCGTCTCGACAATTCCACGGCCGAACAGTTTTTGCCAGACCCGATTGATGGTCACCCGGGGTGTCAACGGATTGCGGGTGTCGACCAGCCAACGGGCCAGGTCGAGGCGGTTGGGATGATCGGTCTGCAGCGCGAGGGGGGGCAGGGCCGCCGGAATGCCGGGCCGCACCTCGGCTCCATGCCGCAGAAAGTCTCCGCGGATATGGATGTGCGTCGGGCGCGGTTGGGCTCGTTCCTGCATCACGAGAGTGGTGACGAACTGGGGGATCTGTCCCGAGAGATTCACAATCTCGGCCAGTTCCGGAAATTTCTGCTGGGCTTCGGGCAACTTGCGGTAGTGATTCGACAGATCCTTCTTGTTCTGCTCGCTGCGCATCACGGGAGACAGGTTGAGGGCGTTCAGCACCTCCATGGGCAGCTTGGGGCGTTCGGCATCGGGGAAGCTCTTTTCCCAGGCATCGATTGCCCCCTCGAATTCCTCTTTTCTGGAAGCGAACTTCACTTCCAGTTCAGCGATCTGTCGCTGCAAAGTGGCCCGTTTTTCGAGGTCGCCGCGGGCCACCTGCTCGGCCGAGGGGGCTTCCAGGCGAGGTTCATCAGTGTTGTTCAGAAACGCGTAGAGCTGGTAGTACTCGCGCTGGGTGAGGGGGTCGTACTTGTGCTCGTGACACTGGGCACACCCCAACGTCAGACCCAGAAACACCAGACCCGTGGTGTTGACCCGGTCGACAATCGACTCCACCCGGAACTGTTCGGGGTCGGTTCCCCCCTCTTCGTTCACCAATGTATTGCGGTGAAACCCCGTGGCCACCTTTTGGGCTCTGTTCGCATTGGGCAGCATGTCCCCCGCGATTTGCTCCACGGTGAATTGATCAAACGGCAAATCGCGATTGAGCGCCTCGATGACCCACTCGCGGTACATCCAGATGGACCGGGCTGTGTCCCGGGTGAAGCCATTCGAGTCGGCATAGCGGGCGTTGTCGAGCCAATGCCGTCCCCAGCGCTCTCCGAAATGCGGAGACTGCAACAGCCGATCGGCCAGCAGTTCGTACGCGTTCGGACGGGTGTCCTGTACGAAGTCCTGCACTTCCGCGGGAGTTGGGGGAAGTCCCAGGAGGTCCAGGCTCAGGCGGCGGATCAGAGTGACTCGGTCGGCCTCGGGACTGGGGAGCAATCCCTCGGACTCAAGCCGTGACACCACGAAGGCATCGACCGGATTGCGAACCCGGGACGCGTCCTTCACAGCCGGAGCAGCCACCCGGCGGACTGGTTGAAAGGACCAATGTGTGGCAGAGCTGGTGGTGCCGCCGCCGCCGGTTCCCTCTGGCAGCTTCGCCCCCTGTGCGATCCAGTCTTCAATCAGCCGGCGTTCGGCCTCGTTGGGACGTGGTTTTCCCTCGGGAGGCATTAGCGACACCCCCTCGGCACCCGTCAGTACCTTCAGCAGCAGACTGTCAGCAGGTTGCCCAGTGGAGAACAGTTTGCCACTGTCTCCCCCGGAGGCCAGTCCCGACGGTTGGTCGAGCCGCAATCCGCCCCGCTGTTTCTCGGCACCATGGCATTCCGAGCAGTAGCGCTCAAAGAGGGGGCGCAGATCACGGGAGAAGTCGACCTCCTCGGCCTGAGCGGGAACACCCAACAGCATCGTTCCAAGCAGCGGCAACTTCAGCCAGTTTGGCAGGAAACCACGCATTGTTCACCGCACTCCCGTCGTGTGATCCGGCCAGCAGAGAGAACACATCACCGAATCTTGATTCTATCGGCCGAGGGGGGGGCGGTCTATCTTCTCCGTGGTCAGGTAACGGGTTTGTCGTTAGGGGCGGAACACCAGGCAGATCCGTCTTGGCAAGAGGCTCTGTCGCTGCAGGGCAACCGTGGTGGAGACAGTTCCAGGGACCTATCCCAATCCAGCGCCCCCAGGACCACTCCGCAGCGAACCGGCGCCACGGGGCAAACCCTCCTGGGGGAACGGCATCCGGGGCCGCAAGAGTGAGACGGGGGAGGAGGAACCTGCCGGGTGAGCGTGGGGCGCAAGGGGGTACACCCCACTCCCGGGGGAGTCCACTGCCGGCGAAGGGATCGGCGGTGAAGAATGAGGTTTCCGCCGCGGACATTGGCGGTGGGCGATGTTGCGCCCGGTTACTTCGCCCCCCGTTACTTCGACCCTGGGTCTCCGGTCCCCTCATCCCTTCGGCGCGGGGTCTCCTGACCACGCTGCCGCGTGGTCTGCTGTTCGCGAACCTGGCGGCTCAGAAGGGTCTCCGGCAGTCCCTTAAGGTCGGTCCAGAAGGTTCCCTCGCCGGCGTACAGCCACTGCAACTGCAGGTCATCGGGAAGGCCCGAGGCGAACACCCACTGGTTGAACGCCGCGGGATCTCCAAAGGCCTTGACGGCCAATTCGAACCGGCTGGCTTTGGCCACTTCCATCTGCTGTTGCGAATCGGCTTCGGCGGCTCCCCGCAGCACAGTGGCCTCCCGTTCCAGCTCGGCCGTCTGGCGGTCGATGGCGGCCACCTGTTTGGTCGTCTCTGCCCGGGTTTCGGCCGCCTTCTTTTTTCCCTCGGCCTGCTTCTCGGCGACCAATTTCTCAGTCTCCACCTTGATCCGTTCCGCTTCGAGTTCGACGGTGCGTTCCTGCTCACGAAGATCGGCTTCAATTTTGGCGGTGAGCTGTTCCTGCTCGCGGGTGAGGGTCAATTCGTCCGCCAGGTACTTCTGTTGGATCGGAAGCCGGACTTCCTTGGGAATGTAGATATGGCGCACCAGTCCGTATTGCAGGTCCACCCCGGTTTCCTTCAGCCGGCTCTCGAACTGCTGCGTGGCCTCGTCCTGGAAGTGTTCGCGGGTCTCGCCCACCAGCAATTCCACCGCGCCGAGTTTCGAACCTTCGTTGCGACAGATGCTTTCGATCAGCGGCACCACGACCCGCTGTTCCACGGCATCGATGTTCCCGCTGAACTCCACAACGCGTGGGGCCTGGGCCGGCAGAATCCCCCAGATGGCGGTGAAGTCCATGTGAATGGTGAAGCCGTCACGGGAGGGAAACACAATTCCTCCGGAGGCGTCGGTCATCTCAGGCTCGCCACTCTCGTCCAGGGGCCATGCGCCCTTGTCTTTCGGATGCGGGACGCTCTGCAACGTTTTCTCGCGGTAACCGATCGGGATCACGTCGAGCAGTTGTTCACGGGGGTTGACCGCATACAGACCTGGGGGCAGCGGCAGAGGTTGAATTCCCTGGGATGTGCCGGTCGCGGGATTGCTGGTCTGGTTGGTCACCACCCCGACGTGGCCGGTGTCGATCTTGACCCAGCCCGCGAGTTTCCCGGGCTGACCCGGGGATTGCACGACCCCTTTGATCTTCTTGACGTCGTAGGCGTAGGGATTGATCCGGTAACGGCCTGGACCGTAGACGCGTCGCAGGGTTCCCTTCACGGTCGTTTCGTCGAGTTCTCCCTCGACGAGGTATTGCTGGTCATTTGCCGCGGTCCCCGTCGTGGTGGCGGCCTTGCCGCCGACCAGGCTGGTCACCACGGCCAGTTCACCCGGCTCGACGAGAATGTCATCGACTAGGGTCCGCTCCCACCAGAGCGGGCAGTAGAAATGCCGGCCTGGGCCCAGCAGTTGCTCCATCACCCCCACTTCCAGCGGGTCGCGACGGGCGAGATAACCGGGGCGGGGCGACTGCCCGCGACCCAACAGCAACGGCCCCTTGTACCGCAGCAGCAGGCTCTGGCCCGGGGGGACCGAGATGCGGTTGACTGTCCACGCGACGGTCTGCCACACGGTCAGGGCCAGCAGTCCCAGGGTGAGCAGTGGACGGAATCCGCTGATTTGCCAACGATTCATCGGTTTCTCCAGGGAAAAAGGGATATGTTCGGGGAATCATTCGCGGCCGGGCGTGCCGCGCCCGGTTACTTTTGTCCAGCCACTTCGCCCGGGTTGAGCCGGGTGCGGGAGCGTTCGCGGGGGCTGAAGCCCTCGAAGATTTTCATCAGCGGACTGTCGGCCGTGTTGACCATTAGTTGCCGATACGCACCAGACATTTTCTGGTAGAGCACGTATTGTGCGAACTGGTGTCCATCGCCGTCGTAAGCCGCGACCGACTGTTTCCATCCGGCCGCTTCCGCTTCATTTTTGAGCCGGGTCACCTCGGCGGCCCCCTTGCCGCGAGCCCGGATGGCCTCGGCTTCATCCTCGGCCGCTTCCAGATGCAGTCGGGCCACGGACAGCTTTTCTTCCGCCTTGGTGACCGTCACCTGCTGTTCGCGTTTCGCCTCGGTCGTCTCTCGCACCACCGTCTGCTCGGCCGACACCAGAGCCTGCTTCTGTCGGACCAATTCCTTCTCGATGGCCAGCTTGACCTCCGACTTCTGTTGCAGGATCTGCTGCGTGTATTGTTCGGCCTTCTGTTTGGCGATCTCCCGTTCCTGGACTGGCTCAGCGATCTGGCGGGGAGGATTGATCTTGGTGATCAGGGCCTGAATGACCTCGATTCCCAGAGGTTCGCAGGCCTCCTTCATAGTGGTCTGGTAGTTCTCTTGAAACTGCGTCCGGCCCTGGATGAAGTCCCGGCCCGAATTGTTCGAGCCCTGCAGTCGGCAGAAACTGCGGGCGGCCGGCAAAATCACTTTCCGCATGACCTCCTCGTCAATCTGCCCCCCGTTGATCGGTTCGTTGTAGAGGACGAAGACCTTCGCGGCCATTTCAGGCCGAACCCGAAATTCGACAATGCTGTCGAGGTTGACCCAAAACCCGTCCTTCGAGGGAAAACTCAGTTCCCGGGTTTCGCCAAGGTTGAAGCGCTGATTCCGGCAGTCCACCAGGCTGACCGCCACCTCGTAGGGATTCAGGAAATAGGTTCCCGGGTCGAGTGTCTCTTGTTCCACCCCTCGAAATCCCGGCTTGACCAGCAGCAGTGTGTGGCGTGGATCTCGCGGATCCTCCCAATAGTCCGCAGCCTGTGGGATGGGGCCGGTCAAGTTGATGCGGACCCCCTTGAAACCAGCCGGGACAACCACCGGATCGTGTTGCTCGACACGGTAAAGATAGGGATTGAGGTCGTGGCGGCCGGGCTGCAGCACCCCGGGAACGATTCCCTTCTGATGTTCCCCCTTGGCCAGCAATTCCCCGGGGGGGAGATCGTCTCCGGCCAGACGGACCAGCACCCCCAGCTTGCCGTTGGGGATCACCACCTGGGGCAGAACTTGCCAAGACCAGTCGTAGGGATTGTATTGGAAAAAGTACCTTCCTTCGCGAAGGACCTCGGGTTGAATTCCTTTGGATGCCGGGTTGGTGGCCAATTCTTCCTTGTTGGGCAGATCGGTGCCTGTCTTGCGAAGCAGAACCGCCATGGACCCGGCCGGGACGTCGATAACGAAGGATTTGTACGTCGTGGTCAGCATGCCGATGCCGAAGACTGCCAGGCCCGCCAGCCCGGCCAGCCATCGGCCCCGGGAGGCATCGCCTGAAGAGGGCTCGATTCTGTCCCCGCGACCACCTTCAAACCCCGCGTTGGTCCGCGGACTGATCTCCTGCTCCAAAAAGATGATTTTGGCAGGGGGTTCGGACGATTCGGGTGATTCCTCAGAATTCTGCATCGTTCGACTTCTTTTGGGAAAAAGGAATTTGTGTGAGGCAGCGCTGACCTCCCCTCGACACGGTGAGTCGGAGAGTCGTTCGCAGCCGGTGGGAGTTTCTTGACGACATTCCACCGGCTGTCGCTGGTCAGAGGGAGAAACGCAGTCTGCCCCAACACGGATCAGAGGTGGTTGGGATCTTCAGCCGAATTTCACTCAGGAAGTACGGGAGATTCGTACCAGCGATTCGATGTGTGTGCTCTTGAGTTCAGATTGGGGCGATCGGTACTCAACTGTGGTACCGAGAGTTCAACCAGCCACAAGCAGCGGGCCTCGACTCGCGGGGCGACGCGGGATACTGTCGCAGGACCTGACGACAAAACAGTCGCCAGTTCCCAGACGGCCGCTTAATAATGCGGCGGACGCTCCGCTTCGGGATCGCGCTGTTCTTCGTCCAGAGAGAGGCGATTCAGGCGGTCATCGACCCGGGTCAGAACCTGTTGCAGGCGCGTCAACTGCCGCTGTTGATCGAGGACCACGGCATTGAGGGTTTCGAAGTCGCGTTGCAGATGCATCAGCAGCGACTCGAGCCGTTCGAGAGACGAGGCGTCGGCCATTACAAGGAGTCGCGGAGTCTGGAGGTATTTGGAATGCCGGCCATGTTCTGTCTCATGTTGGCGGGAAGAGTCCGGGGACGCCAGGATCCTCAGGTACGACCCAATTCCCGGCGCAAGGCCAACAGATCCTCCTCCACGAGTTTCATGCGGGCGGTCTCACTCGGCGGATTGTTCGACAACGACTTCTCCGGGATGTCGTTCATCGCCACCAGCACCAGCCTGCCGCTGTGCAGTTCCGCTTGCAGCCGCAGCGCCTCGGCCAGTCTCGCCTCGACCGCCTTGAGAATCGTCTGCAGGTGCTCATGGGTGGAATGGGCGGCGACCAACTGCTGTTCGATTCCCGCCCGTAGGTCAAGACATTCCCGCCGCCGCAGCAGGGTCTGGCGGGCATCGGCTTCGTTGCCCGCGACCAGCTGCTGTCGAGCCTCTGTATTTAGGGACTCCGCCTGAGCCTGTCGCTCCGAGAGTTCCACCAGCAGTCGATCGACCGACTTTTGGGCCCCCGTCACGCTGCGCTGGGCACCAGCCAGTCCGTCGCGGATCTCGCTGACAATCCGGCCAATGGCTCCCCGGCGATCCTGGGATTCAGCCAGCAGATCTTCGAGACGGTAGCTGACGATGTCGCTGAGGCGACTGTAGTAGGTCATGAATCGGAACTCCTGGCACAAACCGGTCACACAGAATTGACAACGCAGGAAAGCCCGGGAGGGATCACTCGGTAAACCCCCGGGCCTCAAGTTCTTCCCGAAGTTTCTCCCGGGCCAACCGCAGACGGCTTTTGGTGGTCGCCACGCTGGACTCGAGGATTTCCGCGACTTCGGGAAGACTCAGCCCTGCGAAATGGTGCAGGGTGAACGTCAGTAATTGCTCTTCGGGCAACGACGGGAGCAGGGCATCGACGGCCCGGGTCAGTTCACTGCGATCCGCGGTCTGCACCGGCGAATCCCCTTCATCCGCACTCAGGGTGTCGAGCAGGGGGGTCTCATCCGGTTGTCCCCAGACAGCCTGAACCAGGGCATCGTTGGTACGCCTGCGGACCGAGTCAATCAACAAATTGCGCGCCACGCGGAACATCCAACCCCGAAAACGACGCGAGGGAATGTAATCCCACGCCTGGTCGTACACCTTCAGCAACGTGTCCTGCGTCAGATCTTCAGAGAGTTGGCGGTCACGGGTGTTCGAATAGAAGAAGTTGAGCAGTGATTGTTGGTATTTGTTCACCAGTACGGGGAACGCCTGGCGATCACCTTCCTGAAGACGGATCATGAGCCCATCGTCTTCGTCCGCGGTATCGGTGGCGAGGTTGGGGCTGTTCATGTCGGTTCGCCGCATCCTACCATACATCGTCGTCGTGAAAACGGTTCCGGGGTTTCCCCCCCGGGGAGTGGGAGCAGGAATGCAAGTTGAGTTGAGTTACGGAGCCCAGGGTCGACTGCCGATTCAGCTCGATCCGCAGCGTCGTTTTGTGGTGCATCGCGGGCCTGTTTCTCGTGGCGACCTGCGGACCCGGCTGAAAAAGCAATTGGTCGCTCCGATCGATTTTCCCCCTTTGGAACAGGCCTGCCTGCCCGACGACCGGATCGTGCTGGCCGTCGATCGCGAGACCCCCTGTCTGGCGGATCTGGTCGCTGGAATCTGGGAGGTGCTGGCCCAGCGCGGTGTTCAGCCCGAAAACCTCCTGATCCTGCAACCTCCCGCTGCCGGTGGAGCCTCCCTCGCCGACCCCCGGCGATTGCTCCCCGACACCATTCGTTCACTGGTGGCCTGGAAGGTCCATGATCCGGCCGATCCCAAGCAACAAGCCTACCTCGCGACGACAGCTCGCGGTGAACGAATCTACCTGGCCCGCGATCTCATCGACGCCGAGATGACCATTGCCGTGGGGGCTGTCACCTTCGATCCCCTGTTGGGCTGCCGTGGAACGCATACGGCGTTCTACCCCGGTCTGTCCAATGCCGAGACCATCGCTGGTGCCCGCGGCGAGGGACATCGAGAGCTCGACCCCGACGATATTCGCCCGCTGCGGCAAACCATCGATGAGGTGGCCTGGTTGCTGGGGACGCTGTTCGCTGTGCAGGTGGTCCCGGGGGCGGGGGGCGGGGTCGCGGATGTGTTTGCCGGGGCGAGTGAGTCGGTCCTCCGACGCGGACGGCAATTGCTGAGCGAGTATTGGCGGGTCCCTGTCCCCGAGCGGGTGGATCTGGCGGTGGTGGCCATCGATGCTGCCGAAGGAGGCACAACCTGGGACCATGTCGGGGCTGGTTTGGCATCGGCGCAACGCATCGTCGCCCGGGGGGGACGCGTGGTGGTGCTCTCGGAACTCGATCGCGAGCCAGGCCCCGCGCTGGAACTGCTGCGGCAGCAGCAATTCTCTCGGGAATCTCTCGCTCAGGTCCGCCGGTTGGGGACTGACGACATGCTCTCTGCCATGCAGATTGCCAGCGCGGCCGAATGGGCCCGGGTGTTTTTCCTCAGTCGGCTCCCCGGCGATCTGATTGACGACCTTTCGATGGCGCCTCTCGAACACGAACGCGAGGCGTTGAAGTTGCTCACCGGCGAAGAGTCGTGCGTATTCCTGGGAGGTGCACAGCACACCTGGACTGAGATTCGACAGGAATAATCGCCTCTTGTCCCCCCCCGAGTTGCGGCCCTTTCTGCCGCGAAGTGCTGGACAGAAGTTTCGCGCAGGGCTGGGGGCCAGAGGTCTCTCCCGCGACAGTCGGCGGCCTTCCACTCAGAATTCAGCAGCCTCCCGAGGGGCCGGTCAGCCAAATACGGTGGCGGGAGACCCGGAAAGTGGCGAGACTTCATGAAGAGCTGTTTTCCTGGAGAGGCCTCAACCATGACGTGTCGAGATCCTGCGATGCTCTGCTGTGTTCCGGGAAATTTGGTCTGGATGGGCATCTGCCTGGGGGCCCTCTGGTTCGATGTCCAACACGTCTGGGGGCAGGATCCCCCCGCTCGCGTATCTCCGGAACAGTTGGGCGGCGAGGTCAACCGTCTGATTCGGGAACTGCGCTCGCCTCAAAAGTTGACCCGAGACCGGGCGGAAAGAATGCTGCTCTCGTTGGGGCCCGGGGCGCTCAGTTGGTTCCCGGCGGAGAATGACCTGGAGCCCGCGGGTGTGCGCGTCGCCGTGGCCCGAGTCCGGCAGAGCCTCGAGCAGGATCTCGCGAATGAGGCGACTCGGCCCACCCGGCTGGAATTGAAGGGGCGACATTCGATTGCGGATTGGGCTGTGGAAATCACCCGACAGACCGCCAATCGGATTCTGGTGGACGAACTGACAACGGAAGAGCAGGGGCGGCAGGTAACCTGTCGGCGGCCTCCCGGGGACTTCTGGCCCGAATTTGAAACCTGGGTCCAACTCGCCGGTCTTGCCTGGCAACACGATGCCGGACAGGTCGCCCTGCGCCTCGTGCCGGCCGATCCCAACCGCCCCGCCCCGCTGCAGGTCAGCCACGTCGGAGCGCATCGGATCGCGCTGGAGACGGCGGCTTGGCGCCCGAGGGATGGTCAGTCGCCGCTACTGCGGTTGCGCTTGCTGGTGGTCAGCGAGCCTCGTCTGCGGCACCTGTTGTTCCAATGGCGAGAGGTGGACCAGGTTGTTCATCCGGTCGGGGCTGCCGAAGGAGAAGATTTCCCTCTGTTTTCACCCGAAGGCCGATTTGAGCTTCCCCCGGCTGGAGGACATGCCCACGTGCAGCTGGACGTGATCCCTCCGGTTTCTCTTCCAGCCGGGAAGTGGCAGTGGCGGGGAGATTTGCGGACTACGGTAGTGCCGTTGAATCTTCCCGCCCGGTTCGACAGCTTGAATCACCTCGTGGAATCGGGTTCTGCCGAGCGCCTCCAGCGTCGTC
The DNA here is from genome assembly GCA_903861195.1 of uncultured Planctomycetaceae bacterium. Classification (GTDB taxonomy): domain Bacteria; phylum Planctomycetota; class Planctomycetia; order Planctomycetales; family Planctomycetaceae; genus UBA10511. The sequence goes on from CAIOTJ010000013.1 coordinate 20,273, forward strand.
GGGGGGGGGTTTTGGTCACCCTGGAAGAAGTGATGCTGCGCCCCGAGACTGACGACACCCAAACGGCCACCATCCGAATCGCCGTCAACTACAACCGCGGTGGTCCCGAATTCGAATCGCACCGCGCATGGCTGCTGCACAACGACGCCTGGCTTGAAACGGCCGCCGGTCAGCGGGTCACCCGCGAGTCGATTTCGGATCCCACCTTCCACGCCAACGGAGCGGTTGGGATGAGCTACCGTTTCGGCCCATTCTCCAAGCCTTGGAACAGCGACACGTTTGTCTACAGCGTGCCCGCACTGATCATTGATCTGCCCGTGCGGTTCTCTTTAGACTTCGACGCTCCCCCCATTCCGTGACTCGAAACTCCAGGCCGGAGGTTGGCTGCCGATGAATGCCCGCGACGCGATCCAGTTGAATCTCGACATGGCGAATATGGTTTGTTCGGCGTATCTGGGGGATCTCGATGATCGAGACCTGCTGGTCCGTCCGGGAGCCGGCTGCAACCACATTGCCTGGCAACTCGGGCATCTGATTGGGAGTGAGCATGAAATGATGGAGCTGCTGAAACCCGGCTCCATGCCCCCCTTGCCTGCAGGCTTCGCTGACCGGCATTCCAAGTCCACGTCGCGAATCGACTCCGCCAGCACCTTCCTGTCGAAGCAAGAGTATCTCGACTTGTACCAACAGCAAAGACAGGGCACGCTGGCTCTGCTGAGGGCCCAGTCCGATACGGATCTCGATCTGCCTGCCCCCGAAAAATTCCAGGCTTACTCCAAGAGTCGGGGAGACTTGTTCAGCCTGCAGGGATCGCATCTGATGATGCACGTGGGCCAGTGGGCTGTGGTTCGCCGGAAATTGGGCCGTCCCCCTCTGTTCTGATCCCGGTCCGGTTTCGAATCCCTGTTCGGATCTGACCCCTGTTCGGATCTGACCGGGAGCGAATTCCCGGTAGATCCTCGCGGCACTGTCAGGGGATTCTGCCGAAAGCCTCCCGCGGGTTTCGTCAACCGTTGTGTGGGGGGACGGTGTGGTGCGCAGTTCGGGATGTTCCGGTTTGGAAACGCAATCTCGAGCCTGGTCCCCCTGCACTCAGCGGCGCACGCCGTTGACGATGTTGGATGGTGTCTGGCCCCGATGCACCGCCAGGGCAATTTTCGCCACCGATTCCCTCAGGGTACGCACGGCCCTGGGGCTGGCCGAGGCGATGTGTGACGCGAGGACCACGTTTGGCAGCGAACGGATGGGGTGATCCGCAGGAATAGGCTCGGGGTCGAAGACGTCCAGCGACGCCCCGGCCAGGTGCCCGTTTCGCAGCGCTTCGAGCAACGCCTCGGGATCGACCAGGTCGCCACGGCCTACGTTGATCAACAGGCTCCCGGGTTTCATCCGGGCGAGACTCTGCGAGTTGATCATCTTTTTCGTGCTGTCGAGGGATGGGCAGTGCAGCGTGACGACGTCGGACTCCGACAGCAGCTCCGCCAAGGGGACCGCGGTTACCGCCGTGCCTCCCACGGGGCCCAGAACCATTAAAGGATCGTGGACCAAGACCCGGCAGCCGAAGGGGATCAGCCGGTCGACCACCGCCCGCCCAATCCGTCCGTAGCCCACCACTCCCACCGTCAGGTCCCGCAGGGCCCGCATTCCCGTGAGGGGGACCGCCAGGCCCCACCGTCCGTCCGCAATGATTCGATGGTTGGGGAGCACCTGCCGGGTCTGGGCCAGCAGGAAGGCCAAGGTCTGGTCGGCCACCTCATTGATGCAGTAATCGGGAATGTTGCAGACGGGGATCCCCTTTTCCCGGGCCGCGACCAGGTCGACGTTGTCGACCCCAATTCCATAGCGGATGATCACCTTGGCGCGTCGCATGGCCTCGATCACCGGGCGCTGAAGCGGGGCAAACTGGGTGATGATCAAATCGGCGTCGGCCACCACCGGGAGCAGCGCATCGACCGTTTTGGCCTGGTGCCCTGCCAGCGCGACACCCTCCGAACTCAGCAGTTGCTCCTCGATCAAAAGGTCGGGGAAGGTGAAGTCGGTGACAATGGCGCGCGACATCGAGTGTTCCAGGGCGAATGGACGAGTGGTGAGCCGGAGCCCTGCCGGGAGAATCCTGTTGCAGCGAACAGACGGCATCCCGGGAGGATAGAAAACTCCCGGTGTTAGCAGGCCGAACCGGCGGATGCAATCGCTGACCGAGCCCATGCTCAGACAATCGGACTGAACCGGTCCGTTTTGCGAGGTCGCGGGCTGGAAAGCCACGGCCTCTCTTGCGAGACTGAGGACCCTGAAGTTGTGGATTGCGGTTGCCTTCCTGCCGGGATCGATCTTCTGCCCGCCGCACGCGCGCCAGCTGGGTCGGAACGAATCCCAGGTAAGTTGGGCCGGCAGTCCCGGTGTGCCCGTGTTTCATCCGGTTCAACCGGTTGAACTGTTTGAATCGGCCTGTTTTTGATCTTCGCGAAACCCATGTCCAAGTTTCCCATCAAGCGTGAGCAACTGCCTCCCGGGGGGAATCTGTGCGAGTATTGCACGGCCCTGTGTTGTCACTACTACGCACTTCCCATGGAGACTCCCACCACCTGGGACGACTTCGACAACATCCGTTGGTTCATGATCCACGGCACCGTCACCGCCTATGTGCATGATGATGTCTGGTACTTGTGTACGTACCAGGTGTGTCGCCACCTGCAGCCTGATCACCGCTGCGGGATCTACGAGACGCGGCCACAGATCTGTCGCGATTACAGCACCCGACACTGCGACTATGACGATAAGGGACTGCACGACATGCTGTTTGAGACTCCCGAGCAGATCTGGGAGTATGCCGAGGCGATTCTGCCCCCCCGCAAGAAAAAGAAGACCGCATCCAGTCTGTCGGTCGACCTGCCCATCCTGAACTAGCCAATCATCGTGACGAAGCCGCTGATCACTCCCGCGACACTCAAGGGGTTTCGCGATTACCTTCCCGCCCCCGCCATGGCCCGCGAGGCGATCATGGAGGTGGCTCGCCGGGTGTACCGCAGTTACGGGTTCTCCCCGATCGATACCCCTGCGCTGGAATACACCGAAGTCCTGTTGGGGAAGGGGGGCGAAGAGAGTGACAAGCAATTGTTCCGCTTTACCGACAACGGTGGGCGGGATGTGGCCCTGCGGTTCGATCTGACCGTTCCGTTCGCCCGCTTCGCGGCCCAGCATCTCAACGAAATTGGGGTCCCCTTCAAACGCTACCACCTGGCACCCGTCTGGAGAGGAGAGAACACCCAGCGCGGCCGCTACCGCGAATTCGTGCAATGCGATTTTGACACCATCGGCACCGATTCCAACGCCGCCGATATCGAAACGCTGTTGGTGATCCATGATCTGCTGTCGGCGATTGGGTTCGAGCGGTTCCAGATCCGGGTGAACAACCGGCTGGTTCTGAACGGACTGCTGGAAAAGCTGGGACTGGCCGATCGATCGGCGGGTGTGCTGCGGGCCCTCGACAAGCTGCACAAGATCGGGCGCGATGGAGTGCTGGCGGAACTGTGCGAACGGGTGCAGACCACCGGGGAGCAGGCGGACCAGGTGCTCGACTTCGCCCAATTGTCGGGATCCCCCGTCGAGATTCTGAACAGGCTGGAAGAAATGCTGACGGGCAACGCGACCGGGGAATTGGGGGTGGCGCGGCTGCGGGAATTGTTCCAGGTCGCCACCCACGCCGGCATTCCCCCCCAGCGCGTGGAACTCGATGTGTCGATCGCCCGCGGACTCGACTACTACACGGGGACAATCTACGAGACCTTTCTCATCGATGATCCGAAGATCGGCAGCATCTGCTCGGGAGGACGGTACGACAACCTGGCAGGGCTGTTCACCTCGCAGAAACTGCCCGGAGTGGGGGCCAGTCTCGGGCTCGATCGGCTGCTGGCGGCCATGGAGACTTTCGGAATGATCGCGCAGGCCTCGACACCCGCACCAGTGCTGGTGACTCAATTCGATGCAACCAGAGTCGACGAGTACACCCGCATCGGTCGGCTGCTGCGACAGGCGGGCCTCAATACCGAGGTGTTCCCCGATGCGCGGGGGGTTGGCAAGCAGTTGAAATACGCTGACAAAAAGGGTTTTCGCCTTGCCGTGATTGCCGGGTCGGACGAATTCGCCGCAGGGGTTTGGCAGGTCAAGGATCTGCGGGCGGGCAGCCAGAGCCAGGTCCCCGAGTCCCAACTCATCGACCACATCCGTACGCTGCTGCAGTCCTCGTCCTGAGGAGGTGTTGGGGACGCGGCAGCAAGTCGGCCCAGTTAGAAATCTCGCGGCCGGGATCCGCCCTGGCCCGAAAGGTCCTTATCGACGTGCACCCGTACGCAGCAACCGATGTCGGTCCCGGAGTGACTGGGGATCACGGGCCCGTTGCAGGGCGGTGGATTCGGTAATCAGCTCGGCCGCCCAAAGTTGGGCCAGATGGGCGTCAAACGACTGCATCCCCTCGGCAGCCCCGGTCTCAATGGCGGTCGGGAGCTGCGTGGTCTTGCCCGACGCAATCAGGTGGGCCACACCATGGTTGACCATCAATACCTCCACCACCGGAACGCGGGGAGCCCGGGAGTTGCGGCTGGGACCGTCCGCCAACAGCAGCTGTTGCGCGATGACCCCGCGGAGCACCAGAGCGAGTTGTTGGCGAACGCCGGGTTGTTCGTCCGCCGGAAAGCTCGCGACCAGGCGTTCGATCGCCCCCGATGTATCCGCGGCATGGATCGTGGTGAGCACCAGATGGCCGGTCTCGGCGGCGGCGAGGGCGGCCCGCATGGTGGGAAGATCGCGAATCTCTCCCAGCAGGATCACGTCTGGGTCCTGCCGGAGGGCTGACACCAGGCCGTCATGAAAATCCTCCGCATCGGCTCCGATCTGCCGTTGACTCACGAGGCAGGCCTGCGGGGGATGCAGGTATTCGATCGGATCTTCCAGCGTGATGATGTGACCCCGACGGGTCTGGTTGATCTGGTCGATCAGGGCCGCCAGGGTGGTGCTCTTGCCAGCCCCCGTGGGTCCGGCCACCAGGATCAGACCGTCGTGCAGGTGACAGAGATGATATAGGTCGAGTGGCAGTCCCAATTCGGCCAGACTGTGAAACCGGTGTTCGAGACGGCGCAGAGCAATTGCCCACTCATTCCGCCGGAGAAAGACGTTGAACCGAAAGCGAACGTCCCCCGGTCCAGAAATGGCACCATCGATGGAACCGCGCTCGGGAAGCGGACCACGTCGGGCCTGGACCAGCAGCTCGCGGGCCAGCGCGCTGAGACTCCCGGCCTCAAGCAATGTGGCCTGGCGGTCGGGCCCCAGTTCTCCATGGACCCGATAATAGGGCGGTAATCCCGGGGCGAGATGAATGTCGGATGCGCCCAGATCGAGTCCCCGGCGCAGCAAGGCGGCCAGGAAGTCACGCGCCGCATGCTCGGCAATTCGATCGGTCTCCACGGGAGGTTCGGGCACCTTGCGATGGGGTGGACAAAAATCCGTGACGGGCAACGTGAAGTGAGACGCGCAGCCCTTCTGAGCCGTCAGGACGAGGCCGATTTGCCAGGTTGGGAACCGGGAAGATCAGCTGGAGGTGCGGTCTCTGTCGCGGGGGATGGCGTGGGCTCATCAGCCGGAGAGAGCTCGCGAACCTTCCCTTGGTGCTTGGCCGCCAGCTGAGGATCGTGGACGATCTCGGCGTAGTATTGGGCGAGCGAACGGTGGGTCTTGAGATGATTGGGATCGAACATCAGAGCCGTCGCCATCCAGTCGGCTCCCTCGCGATGGAGCCCCTGGTCCATCAGAATCTGCCCCGCCTCCCAGCGCAGATCGGGCTGGTTGGGTTGTGAGGCCAGGATGATGGTGATGTCGGTCAGGCGGGTGAACTGCTCATCGAGTCTCTTGGAGGACTGGAACATCTTTTCGGCTTCCGCCTGTTTCCCGTCCGAAGCATATGCCAGGCCCAGGGTATACATCGCGGTGCTGTTGTGCGGTTCTGTGGCCACCACCCGATTCAACAGGTCAATCGCTTCGGGAAGCTGCCGACGTTCCATAAGGATCTGGCCGAGCTGCATCCAGACCCCCGACTTCTGATCATCGCTGAGTTCTCGCTGTTCGAGGGACCGCAGGCGGGATTCTGCGGCGTCTGGTTCGGACAGACGGCGTTCACACTCGGCCAACCCCAGAATCGCTCCGACGTCGTCCGGGCGCTGGGCGAGGCACTGTTCAAAAAGCTCCCGGGCGGCATCGACACTGTTGAGGTGTGACATCTGCACCCGGGCGATCGACAGACGGGCCTCATAGTGCTTGGGGTTGTATTTCAGGATTCCCTGATACTCACCAACCGCCTGTTCCCACTTGTCCATTTTTTCCCAGATGCCGGCTCTCCAGAGGCGCGGCTCCGCATCCTGGGGACGCCAATCAATCCAGAAGTTGAGAGTTTGCTGGGCATCGAGAAATCGATATGCATGCAGATACCCCTTCGACAGCGACTCGTACAGTTCATAAGCGAAGGGATCGCTGTTGTTACGGGCGATCAATTGTTCCAGCGTGGGTCCCGGTTGATCGAAGCGGCCTCCCTGAAACATCCCCAACTGGACCTGTTCCTCAATCTCCCGGGCTGGCCATCCCGTGGCCTGTGCTTGCCGAAACATGGCAAATGCCGGTTTCAGTTCACCATTCCGACGGAGGGCGCGGCCGGTTTGAAACAGCAGTTCGGCGCGTTCGGGGCGCTCGACTCCCTCGAGGGATCTTAAAACTGTCAAGGCCTCGCGGACACGGGAGGAATCTCCCAGATCCAGCAAGGCCTTGGCCGAACTCAGCTTCCATGAGACATACAACGGGCGCCACTGAAATGCGCCCCAGAGCAAGGCCATGCCGGTCAGTGCAGCACTCCAGCGCAGTACGCGATTTGAAGGCCGGTACATGACCGAGATCTCCGGTTCAGTCCGTCAGCTCAATGGCGAAGTTATTGCTCTCCTTCTTCACTTCGAGAGTCAGGGGAGTGGAGTCTGACTTCCCGTACTTGGCGGGCAGCAGAGAGCCTTTCTCCTGAGCCTGCAAGGCGGACTGCAGCTTCCCCTCCATCGCCAGCTTCTGCATGTCTTCCGGCTTCATATCAATAGCCAAACCGCCCCCCCCGGCGCTCGAATCCATCAGGGCCACGGTCACTTTGCAGGGCCCCGACGCGACCCCGGCATCGGCTCCCGACTTCATCGTGAACTTTCCGGAAGAGTCGGACGAGGCGATGGCGATGGCCCCTTCCTTCTCCGGAATAAAGGTGATCCGTGCCCCTGCCAAGGGCTTTCCTTGATAGGTCACGGTTCCGACGACCGGATACAGCGTGGGGCCCGAATTGCCACTGCCACATCCGACAAACCCCATAGCCAGCAACAGCACCGCGGACAACCGCGTCAGGAACAGGAGGCTCTTCATGGTTGAGTCATCTTCTGACTAAGAAACAAATCGCCCGCCCTCCAGAGGAAGGCGGGCGATCAAAACGAACAGAGTCCAATTCAGAGGAAAAGCCTGTGGGCGAACCCACAACACATTTCCCTGATTAGAACTCACCCAAGGTCATGTTGTCGCCACGACCGCCCAGACCTTGGTAGGTCTGGTGGTTGATGTTCTCGCTGATAAACCGCACAGTGCTGTCGGCGAACAGGAATTGGGCGCCACCAGTGTGCCGCGACCGGAACCCGTGAGAGATGTTCCAGTTGCTCTTGGCGGTACAGGAGGGCCACCGAATCTGCGACGGCGCTTTGCGGTCGCACGTCGTCATGTCGTTGATCACGACCGCGGTCGACGCGTGGGTGTTGCTGTGTCCGTTGTAGAGCCACCAGCCGGCGGTGTGATCAGAGCAGTCTGGCAGAGTTTCGCCCACGGCAATCGTGTTCGAAGTTCCGTCGGTGATGTCGGCCAGCTTGATCGTGCAGCCCAGGCGGCTGAACAGACCAGAGAGGTTGGCCGGGTTGGTGGTGTCGGCAAAGTGATTGTTGCCGGCGGGCAACGGCTGGATGAACTGCAAGTAAGGGTTGCAGGCGCCATCGACCGAGTTGAACCGCTGAGATCCGGGCGATCCGGTGTAGTTCGACTGAGCCCAGCCACCGATCTTGTCATTTTCGCCGACGTCCGACGGGCACCGGGCATAGGGCATCTGGTGATCGCGGGCGGGACGGCCGTCCGAGAGGATCTGGGTGGGCACAAAGCCGGGAGGATTTCCCGCTTCATACCGTGACGCCGGCAAGGCGGTCTTCCAGTCCAGCTCATTGTAAATGGCACTGTTGTCCATGAACGGCAGACACCGCACCTGCCAACCAACGCAGGCATTGGTTTGCCATGTGGGGGTGCTACCCTGGTTGGGACCCCAGTAGGTGCCGGCGATGGGCAACGCGTTGTACGTATCGTGGTAGTTGTGAATCGCCAACCCAAACTGCTTCAGGTTGTTTTTGCACTGCGTGCGCCGTGCTGCTTCCCGAGCCTGCTGAACCGCTGGCAGCAGCAATGCCACCAGAATACCGATGATCGCAATCACGACCAGCAGTTCGATCAGCGTGAACCCGAGCCGCGCTCTTCTCCGAACGTTGCTCATGTGGAACTCCTCACAAAATGTGGGAACAAGAACCGCAACCCGCCAAAACCGGCGGAACAAAACACAACGACAAAAACCGCAACTCTTCGACCCTAAAAGCTAACGTCGACAGAAACCGAAGTCAAGAACCCGCTTTTGGGGATTCGCCACCAGCAAGCTGCAAACCCGCTGTTGGGCAGCCGCTGAACCTGTGCTTCCTCCTTTCCCCCCCCCCGAAGACTTCCAACAGCAACGGAGTATCCGCACACACTCCGCAGTACCCAAGATCTCTGTGAACCGCCGTCGCTTCTCGCGGATTCACTTGAGTTGAGCGTAGACTGGAAGTCTCGTCTGCAAATCTCAGCACGCCCCCTTCGCCAGATCGCTCCCCAAATGACTCCCAACTTGCCTTCTTCCGCAGACCCTTCCGCAGGGTCGGTGCAACCCGGATTCTTCCAGCGGTTGGCCCTCGTGGTGGGTTTGGTGGTGCTGGTGGGGTTGGGCTGGAAGGGCTGGGCGGCGTGGCGGACTCAACCTGTTCCCGAACGCCCTGTTGTCTCCTCCAATCCGTTCACTGAGAAGACGGATGTCAATCCCGGATATATTGGTGCGCAGTCCTGTGCGGAATGCCACCAGACCCGCGTCGAAGAGTGCCTCTCCAGCCCCCACTTCCGGACCTGCCGTATTCCTCAGGCAGGTGAGCTTCCGGACACGTTCACGACAGAGGCTGGAAGCTACCTGGCCCGCTCGGCGGGTGTGCAGTTCGACATGCGACAGGTGGGGAACCGGTTCTATCAGCGAAGCCGGTACGCGACTCCCCAGGGGCCCAAGCAGTCGGAAACTTCGATCGATCTCGTCCTCGGGGCGGGGAAAGCGGACGACGTCTATCTGTCCTGGCGCGAGGATGGAGCGTTGTTCGAGCTTCCCGTGGCCTGGCTGTGGCCCACCAAGCAATGGGCGTCCAGTCATTTTTGCACCCCCTTTGGTGAGGGAGATTTCGCCCGGAACATGACCGTCCGGTGCATGGAGTGCCACACGACCTGGATGGAGCATGCGCCCGGCACGAATCTGTTTCGTCAGGAAGGGGCGCTGTTGGGAGTCACCTGTGAACGCTGCCACGGGCCCGGGAAAGAGCATGCCGATTACCACCGGCTGAATCCCGGTCACTCGGCCGCCCACATTCTCAACCCGGTCAGTCTCGATCGGGAGCTGTTGATCGAGGTCTGCACGCAGTGTCACAGCAACGCCATCACCCATCGCCAGCCACCGTACAGCCATCGACCTGGAACACCTCTCTCCGATTCGTATCGCACGCATCAGATCGCCCATTCCGAAAATGATCATGTCGCCGATCAGATCACGCATTTGAGGAAAAGTCGATGTTTTCAGCAGGATGAGTCGCTGACCTGCATCACTTGCCACGATCCGCATCAGCGTGAGTCTGCGGCACCTGTTTCGTCGGCCTGTGCGAAGTGTCATCAGACGTCCGATTGTCGTCAGTTGCCATCTCTGCCCGAGGCGCTGCAATCGAAGTGTGTCGACTGTCACATGCCCAGCCGGCTCAAGATCAATGTCAAGTTTGAGGTGGAGGGAGACAATTTCGTCCCTCCCATTCGCCGGTCTCAGCATCGGATTGGAATCGACGAGGTCGCCCGGGATGAAGTGCTGTGGAACTGGCACCGGCAGCAGACCAGTTCTGAGAGTCAGTCCGAAACGGCCCGTTTGGCAGAGCGGCTCATCAACCACTGGTTGGCCGAGGCTGAGGCCCGAGCGGGAGAGAAGCGGTTCATGGCGGCGATTGCCGCAGTGCGTGAATCCTTGGTGATCGGGGAGACCCCCAAGGCTCGCGAGATGCTGGGCCAACTGGTGGAGGCGCAGGAACTTCTGTACCTCGAATGGGCTCGCGCCCTCGACCAGATTCTGAAAAACAAACCCGAGGAGGCCCAGAAAACTCTCGACAAACTGTTGGCGATTGATCCGGGGAATGCCGATTATCATGCCAAATTGGGGACTGTGCTGGTCATTCTTGGCAAGCCTCAAGAAGCCATTCCCCACCTGATGCGGGTCGCGGAACTCGATCCAAACAACGCCTCAGGGCTGGGGGTGTTGGGGCGAATCGCCTACGGCAACCAAAAGTATGAGGCGGCTCTCGAGCAATGGGAACAAGCGGCCGAAATTGAACCGCTGCTGCCTCAGCTGCAGTATGACCTTGGCCTGGCGTTGCTGGAGTTGAAGCGTCCGGCGGAGGCCATTCAGCGGTTCGAGCGGGCGGCCAGCATGGATTCCGATCGCCCCGACATTCTGATCGCCCTCGCCGAAGCGTTCGCGGCCACCGGAGAATGGGACAAGTCGATTGAACGGGCAACCCAGGCTGGCGGTCTGACCGAAGGAGGTGATCCCGAGCAGTCTCAGAGGGTGTTTGAGTGGGTCGAGAGCCTTAAGCAGCGCGCGGCTCAGGCTCAAAAGGGCAAACGGGCCTCTCGCTGAAGCAGGCGGGCTTACTTTTACGCTGTCGATCTACTGGACTGTTGCCGACTGGCCTGTCGAATCCCAAATCAATGCCTGATCCTGCCGCGTGGATCTGGAAGGAGATCTCTGCAAGAACCGACCACGCATGCTGTGAGCCGCAGTGTCTGTGTCGGTTGTGATCCACCGGGCGATCAACGCCCGGCAGAGCTCGCGAACAGGGCCAGACCGTCGGTTGCCCCAAGACTTTTGGAGGCCCCTTTTCCGTGACCGGTGGTGCAGGCCGCGGAATGCTCAGTGGGTGTGGGCGGGATCGGAATGTTTGATGACACTTCGGCCCACGACTCCCCCCAGCAAAACACCACCCAGCAAGCACCAGCCCAATTTGTTTCCGAATCCCTGGGGGATCACTCCCGCGGTATCGGTGGTGTGAATCAACGAAGCCATCAGTGGGAAGCTGAGCAGCAAAATCAACGATGCCAGGGCGGCGGCACCTGTCAATGGGACGGGTCGCCCCCGTGTCCCCACGATAGCCCAGACCGACAGTCCAATCGCGGCCGCAATTCCCAGCCATGTGGGGAACTGGTGCGACATCACGTGCAGCTGGCTTTTGATGGGATCGGGCTGTCCCATCGAATCCAGCGTGTTCCAGTTTTTCAGTCCTTCCAGAGCCTGCAGGGAAATCAGGGCTCCAGCAGCGGACAACAGCCCGCCGAGGATGAATCCCGCCACCAGACCACGGATGGCGCCCCGTACGCCTGCCAGACTCGCACCGATCGCCAGCGAGATCGCACCGGCCAACGAGGCCCCCATGCAGCCGAGAGCGAGGGGGGCGTTGCTGTGTGCGGCACGCCGCTGCTCATTCAGGATGCGGGCCATCTGCTCGGGGTTGAAAATTCCCTGAGCGCCCTTCAGATCCTCGGGAACAATCACGGGGAACTGGGCCTCAAACCTGTTCAGCAACCAGGCCCCCAGCAGTCCTCCCAGTACTCCCAGAGCGAGATAGACCGCCAGGGACGGGGCCGGGGCTTTGGCTGTGGTGGAGGAAGAGTTCTTTGTGCTGGACTGCGACATGGAGAAACACCGGAAGTGAAAGCTCGCAAATGGGAGTTGCGGGAGCATCTCACAGCGGGTCACCCGTGGCAAGGGTGTTGAGAGTCGGTCCCAGTGGCGTCGCCAAACTGCAACCGCCGCAACGGACCTGTTGGGGAGGACCCCTATCCTCCGACTGCCGCTGATCGAAGGGGTGGTTACAATGAAGACAACTTCGCGCCCACCTGTTCCCGTTTCGAAGTCCCTTGGCTGATTCTGTGCCGTGCCGCACTTTTCCAAGTTCCTGCTGAAGTCCGCTGCGGTGACCCCCCGCCTCGGTTTCCCGCTACTGTGCTGCCTCTGGTTGACGATCATCAAGTGTTCCCAGGCAGCGGAGCCAGACCTGGAAGCCCGGTTTTCGCACCGGGCCCGGGTCAAACTGGATTTCGCCCATCGCGACAGCGAGCATCCGGTCCGGATCGTCCTGCCGCCCGAAGTTCAGGCACTGGCCCGCCCAGATCTGGGCGATCTGCGGCTCTTCGCAAAGGCACCTGCGCAAGCTCCTCAGGAGATTCCGTTCCGGCTCGCCTGTCCTCGTGATCGGGAGGTCATCGAAGAGTACCCTGTCGAGTGGAGCCCGCTGCCAGCGTCGGCCAGGGGACCGCAATGGCTGGTGAAGACCGCGGAACCGCCCCCTTCGGCCAACGGTCTGATTCTGCAAGTCGATGATTCATATCGGAACAACCGCCATGCCGTTCGTGTGTGGGGGGCCAGGTCGGCGGATGCCGACGACTGGACCCTGTTAACCGACCAGGGGTTGTGGCTGGATCTCTCCCGACCGGGGCGAAGAAAGACACTCAGCCGCATTTCATTTCCCCCAGCGAAGTACCCCTGTTATCGCGTGGAGGTGACGTGCCCCAACGACGTACCCGCCCCACCCTTGCGGCAGATTCGACTGCTCAATCGGTCCGAGGTGCGGGCTCCGCATCACGAGTTCCCCGCTCCCATTCAGTCCACGTCGCGCGACGCCACAACCGGGGAACTCACCATCACGTGTGCCATTCCCCACGTCGGCCTGCCATTGCAGGCTGTCCATTTCGAGGTTCTCTCGGCTGGAGACTACCTTCTGACGGCTCGGGTCTCGACATCCTCATCGCCCGACCGTCCGGGACCGGTGGTGGGCTCAGGAGATTTTTACCAGTTTTCGAGTCTTGGTATCACCCAGGTGGCACCGTGGGTGAAATGTCGGGCAACCACAGAAGCATGGTTGCATGTCGTGCTGGAAGCCGACCCCGATATCCCCCTTGAAGTCACCGAGGTGACCACCATCGTCAGCGAGCGGGGAGTCCTGTTCGATCCTGAGGTTTTGCCCACTCGGCCGGATGAGCACCTCAGCCTGTATCTCGGGAATCGGGAGTTGCCATCGGCGGCCGCACAGACTGCTCCACTCGACGACCCCTCCCTATGGGCTTCGCTGCCGAGCCTGCACCTCGAGCCGCCAGTTCCCAACCCGGCTTTTCGTAATCCAGAGCGGGAGAGTTCGGCAACGGAGCAGCAAACCTCCACGAAGAGTGAAGAACAAACGGCTCGCCGGTGGGGATTGTCGCTCATCGCGTTGGGGCTGGGACTGACGGGTTGGGGCCTGTTGCGTTGGCGTCGTCCCGCAGTCAGATGACGGGCACCAATTGACAAGGCGGGCCCGACTGACGAGGGGAATGGGTTGGGAGTCCCGTAGCGCTGGAACCGGTTGGCAGCAGAACAACAGGCGAAGCGACTGGCGGCGATCGAGGACACACCACCGCAGCCGGCTGCGAGGTTGTTTGCCGGCAGAATGGCAGAGCCAACGCCGCGACTGACTTGCAGTTGAGCCGACAGGCTGTCGATCAGACACTCGCCGGGACTTCCCCTCCCACTGTGGCCTGCTTCCAGTCTGACTTACTTGTCGCGTTCGTCAGCCGGTCGGCGATCGGTCCAGGGGATCTGCAAATCCCTCAGATGCTTGTTGAAAAAGGCCAACATGTTGTCTTCCAGCTTGGTCCGCTTCCCCAGTAGATCCGTCCCGCGGAATGTCCCGGGGTACTCTTTGAAATACATTCGCTCGTCACTTCGCGGCAGTGACGAGATTTGTTCGTAGGTCTTCTTGGCCTGACCCTTGTCTTCCTTGTCTCTCTGGCTGACGGCCACGAGGAAGGCGACTCCCCGCTGGGGGGCCGACAGCAACTTCAGGGGAGCGGCGATGTTCAGCCCCTGCAGATTCTGGACGGGGGAGATCAACACCAGAGCCCGCACATTCTCACCCCGGGGGGTCTCCATCCCGGAACCGGCCGGAGCATCGTCATAGCGGGTTTTCTGCCAGTCGCGCGCCGCGGCAAACGCGGCCACGGTCGCTCCCATCTCGGGTCCCACGAAGCCCGTTTTGTTCATGTTGAGGTGGCCCTGTTGGTGCTCGGTCAGCAGGAATTTGTTGACCGCCTCCATGTCGAACTCCACCATCTGGGAATATTCAATCTTCCGGGCCGCCTTGCGGGCCGTTTTCTTGTCGGACTGGGCCACCACCCCCACGGCACCGTCCCCCTTCGAGTCGCCGTGGCCACGCAGGTCGAGTGTCAGCACCGCGTAGCCTTCGTTTTGCAACCGGGCGGCAAAGCTGTCGCGGCCCTGCCAGATCATGCGGTTCCCGTCGGCCATGTGCAGCAGCACGACGACGGGCGCATCTTTCCCGCGGTTGGATTGGAAATAGGTTCCCTTGAGGGTGCCGCCGTCCTTGGTTTCCAGGGACCGCACAACCGGTTCGAATTTCTCTTTGTCCTTGTCTTTCGAGCCAGCGTTTTGCGCCGCCGCCGAGGTGACAATGAGCGCAGAAAACAGCATGGCCCACGCGGCACAGACCAGACCGCGCGTGACCCGGTGGAGCAATGGTGTGCGCATCAGACCCCTCGAAGAATCAAAAGAGCAATCAAACACAACGGGTTCGCGGAGAGAACAATTCGGCGGCATCCTCGCGACGGTGCGGAGTCAACCGCCGGAATCTCACGAATTCTACGGGTCGACGCGTCGGGGGGTCAACGTGCCAACAGGCGACCGATGGCCCGAACCGCCGCTTCGGTCATCTGCTCCAGACAACCCGGTGCCAACAGTGCAATCGATTCCTGGTAGATCCCCCGTCCCCATGCCGAAATGGGGGGCAAATACGAACATCGGGCCCCGTTCGCGAGGGTGATCACCACAATTGTGGTCTGGGGGTAACGGTTGCGCAGAGTTTGCTGAAAACTCTGGTAGGGCTCCCCCTCGATCGCCACCCAGATCACATCCCCCCAGCGCCAGGCGAGAATCGACAGAGGATACGTGCGCCCCTCCGGGAGCACCGCGAGACGAGTCAATTGCCGGTCCATTCGCTCGACCATGGCGTGAGCGTCCCGTTCCGCCACCGCATCTCCCGCCCGCTGGGCGGTCAACTCCCGTTGGAGCCAGTCTGCACGGGCTGAGCGGACCTCTGCGGCCGTCGGCAGTTCTGTGCGGTAGAGTAACGGAACGCACTCCGTCAGCACGTCGCAACGGCTGGCCGCGGCCTCACCCTCCTGGTCGAGCGGTTGCCAATCCCAGACCCCCAGTGTGGCGCCCGAGACCACCGGCCCCCGGTAAACCTGCCGCTGCCCGGCAGGTCCCAGTCCCTCGAGGGCCGCGAGAACGGCATGGCCCAACTGGCGGCCATTGCGATCGGCGACCGCCGGATCTCCCACAAATCCCTCCCGCGGCCCAAGATCTCCCGAGGCCCCCTGGAAGAACAGGCACGGGACCTTGGTGGCACCTTCCACCACGTCGCGCATCGCTCCCGGATAATCCGGGCTGATCAGGGTGTTTTCCCACGCCAGGGTCGTGGGATGACAGGCATAGTTCACGAACGTGGCGATTGGCTCTCCTGTCAGGCGGGAGATTCGCCCCACCACCACAGTGTCATCCGCGGCAGCTCCGGGATGGTATCCGCAGACGATCTGACCGGTCTCGGGATCGGTGAAGTCCCGTTCGGCGGCGAGATCGCAACGGCCCACCGCATGATCGATGACCGCCGGCGCGAGACTGTCGCGGGCTTTCAACACCAGTTCGGCCAGGGTTCGGGTCAACTGGTCGAGGTAAGGCGCAATCAACTCACCGCCGGGCAGATGGCTTCGCGAGAGATCCATGAGCCCGGCCGAATGCGTGTGGGAATAGGCCAGCAGAAACTGGCCTGCCGGGATGCCCGTTCGTTGTTCCAGTTCGGCGAGCAGCCGCGATTGTTCCCCGTGCCACAGCAGGCAGTGATCGAGCGCTAGCAGATACCACGGAGCGGGAGTTGCCGCTTCATACGGTGCGAGGCACGCGACAGTGGCGGTCAGTGGGCGGTGCACTCCCGTGGCGCGATCATGCCGGGCCGCCCCCCACATGCGGTGGTAGATTCCCACCGGGGGAGTGATGTCTCCCCGGGCGACCCCGGCCTGGCAGAGGGTCTGGGGAGGGCGGACAGAGGGGACGGGCATGCTGGGGGGCCTCGGGATTTGATCCGATCGGGTGGTGGGGAGACGCGGGAGGGCTCAAACGCGGGACGGTTACTCGTCGCTGAGCAGCAACGCCCAGCCCTGGGCTCCAACCACATGCTGCAGGGTAATCTTGACCGCGGCCATCATCGGATAGGCCAGAATCAGTCCCAGCACTCCCCAGGCCCAGCCCCAATACGAGAGCCAGAGGAACATCAGGGTCGAGTCGAGGTTAAGCTGCTTTCCAGACATCTTCAATTCCACGAAGTCGATCCAGAAGATGCGGTTGAGAATGATCAGCGTTCCCAGGATGGTGGCTGTGGTCGCGCTGTCGAGATCGAGATACGCCAACACAACCGGAGGAACACAGGCGGCCATGCTGCCGATGTAGGTGATGTAATTGGAGGCGAAAAACAGAAAGGCCCACAACAGCCAATGGTCGAGTCCGAACAGGTACATGATCAGGCCGGCGGCAATCCCCATACCCAGACCGACCACCGTTTTGACCACCATGAACCGTTCCATCGATTCCGAGATTCCCTGGCCAATCGAAACCACCCGCACCCCCCGCTCGCCGGGGAAGGCGCGTTGAATCCGCTCGGCCATGCGGCGGCTGCCGAGGAACAGGAACACGAGGTAGAAGAACACCAGAACCCCCATTTGCACCGCGTCGAAGCCATGGGCGAACACGTAGTTCAGCACATCCTTGGACGAGATCCGGAACAGGTCGGTGAGGGACGTGCGGGGAGACGGGTTCAATTCCGCGGGCATGCTCGGTCGGTGGGTGTCGACCGAGACGTCTGTCTCGGTGTGATCGTCACCCCCTGCCGGTGTTTGACCGATGCCCGGCCGGGGATGCTTGCGACGCAACCGGCTTGGATCCAGATCGGGAGTCAATTCCGGCAACTCGGAACGGGAAGTCTCGGAATTGTCCGTCGTCTCACTTCCGATTCCGTCTCCGCGATTGAGAGACGGCCCTCCGGAGGGTTCCGGGACTGAATCGGGTGTTGTGCCGCTGGAACGAGCATTGCCTGCCGGGGGGGAGGCGGGCAGGGGAGCCGACAGCCAGGGAACACTCGGACTCCAGGCGCTAATGAAGGCCACGATCCGGTCTTCATACCGGGGCCAGGTCTTCTGGAACAGAATCGACTCGCGATAGACGAACTGTGCCAAAAGAATGGAGCCGATGAGAAACAGCCCGATCAGGCTGGTGGTGGCGGTCCAGGGACGCATCCCCAGTTGAGACAGAGACCGGACTCCAAACTGAATGGCGTAAAAGAGAAACACCGCCACCAGGAACGGTTGCAGCACGGGGCCCAAATGTGTGATCGCGGTCCCCAGGGCCAGCAGCGCCAAAACCACCAGCGAGGCTTCTCCCGCCGTCCACGAGGCCGGCAAGCGGTCGAAGTTGGGATGCGCGGGGGGAGGCGGGTCAGTCGGAAGAGTCGGGGGAGTCATGGTGTCGAATGCCGCGACCGCGGAGCCCTCAGTCAGGCGTTCCGCAAAGCAGTGTGTTGAGAAAACCGTGACGGCGAGCCAAACGTATCATCCGATCTCGGGTTTCACCCCTGAGATGCATCTTCCTTCACTCCCTCCGATTCCTCAAGCGGTGGCCGGGAATAAACCCGGGGGGGTTGCGCATCACACCTCTGTGGGAAAGTCGTGGCCCCCCCCTTCATGGGGTGGTGCCATTTTGTCTAGTCCAGGATTTCGGAGAGTTTGCAGATGAACCGTTGGTGCAGCTTGGTGGTGTTGGCGGGGGTGTCTTTCGGGTTGGTCGGATGCCAGGAGCAGAAGCCGGCGGCTCCCGCCCAGGCGACCGATCCGATGGAAATGCAGCGCAAGATGATGGAAGGAATGAAGGGGATGGGCCCCTCTCCCCAGCAGTTGGAAGAGGCCAAGAAGCAGGGCCTGAGCGTTGAGGGAGCTCCCGGAACCGAGCCCGCCGCCGAAGGTGCCAAGGAAGAGCCCGCCGCCGAGCCCGCCAAGGAAGCACCGGCCGCCGAGCCCGCTGCCGAAGAGAAGAAGCCCGAGTAGTTCCGTCCTCTCCATGGGCCTCCGGGACAGTTCCGGAGACCAGCCGAGAGGCTTCGCTGGAACAACTCGCAAGAGTTGGCTGCAAGAGAACCACGGCGTCTCACCGAGACGCCGTGGTTTTTTCGTGCCGTTCGCCCAAGGGGATGGGCCCGGCATTCAATGTTGGCCTGCTGATCGCGGCAAGTCGGGAGAGGACGCACTGGTCTCGCGATGGTGTCCCCCACATCAGTCGGCCGGCTCGGTGGGAGCCTGCAAAAACGTAAAGGCCAGAATGGTCACCAGGCCCGAGAGACCAAGTAGGCCTTGACTGACCGCAGGGTGCCGAATGGTCCAGCGCAGCAGCGGCAAGAACCACGGTTCTGCCGCGTTTGTCGCGGCGTCAGCTTCCCCGGGGCGGGGCATTCCAGCAACCCCGCCTCCCGCCAACACGGGCACCGTCAGATGCGGCGGCAGGGGAATGGCCTCTTCTTCGGCCGGGCGGAAATCAAACGCCTGTCGGGCCAGTTCCCGGGCGAACGCCGGGTCGCGTTCGCAGGCATCAGCCAGCCTCTGCAGCCGGGTGGTCTCGGTCTGCCAGGTCAATAACCGCTGATGATTGACTCGTTCGATCCCTCGCAGGTCGGAGTTCAGCACGAGTTTCGGCGCCAGATAGACCACCGCATAGACACCTCCACACCCAAACAGGCAGATCCAAAACAACACCGAGGCCCACCCCGCAAGTGCAAGGTGGGCCCAGTTGTCATCCTGTGAACGACTGGCGGAAGACGGGGGCAAGTCCGGCATGACGGTCTTGTTCGACTGTCTGCCCGGGAAACTCGACCCATCTCCCGCAGGCCGTTATTTACGCCACAAGCGGCCCCCATAGACCGCCTCGTCACCCAGCATTTCCTCGATCCGCAACAGCTGGTTGTACTTGGCGATCCGGTCGGTCCGGCTGGCGGAACCGGTCTTGATCTGTCCGGTTCCCAATCCAACCGCCAGGTCGGCGATGGTCGTGTCTTCCGTCTCGCCGCTCCGGTGGCTCATGACGGCCGTATACCCGTTCCGCCGCGCCAGTTCGACCGCCTCGATGGTCTCAGTCAGAGAGCCAATCTGGTTGACCTTCACCAGAATGCTGTTGGCGACTCCCTTGTTGATCCCTTCCTGCAGCCGCTCGACATTGGTGACGAACAGGTCGTCGCCCACCAGTTGGACCTTGCTGCCCAACTTGTCCGTCAGCAGCTTCCAGCCCTTCCAGTCGTCTTCCGAACAACCGTCTTCGATCGAGCAGATGGGGTACTTCGAGACCCAGTCTTCCAGCACCCCCACCATCTCGGCCGGGGAGATCTTCTTCCCCTCGAAGGTGTAGGTGTCGCTCTTCTCGTCGAAGAACTCGGTCGAGGCCACATCGAGGGCGATCTTGACCTGCTTGCCAGGCTCGTAACCCGCCTTTTCGATGGCCGTCATGATGCAGTCCAGAGCGGCCCGGTTGTTCCCCAGGGCCGGGGCAAAACCCCCCTCGTCTCCCACCGCGGTGCTCAGCCCCTTGTCTTTTGACAGCACTTTCTTCAGGGCGTGGAAAATCTCGGCCCCCGCCCGCAGTGCTTCGCGGAAGGAGTCGAATCCCAGCGGCATCACCATGTATTCCTGAACGTCGATCCCGTTGTTGGCGTGGGCTCCCCCGTTGATGATGTTCATCATCGGCGCGGGCAACACCTTCGCCCCCACCCCGCCGACATACCGGAACAGAGGCAGGTAGCTCGAGCGGGCCGCGGCATGGGCCGCCGCCAGGGAACAGCCCAGAATGGCATTCGCCCCGAGCTTCTTCTTGTTCTTGGTGCCGTCCAGTTCAAGCATCACCCGGTCGATCAGCAACTGGTCGCAAACATCCAGTCCAATCAACTCGGGAGCAATCAGCTCATTGACGTTCTCAACGGCCGTCAATACCCCCTTGCCCAGGTAACGCTTGCGGGTCGCTTCGTCGGCCTGGCTCACATCGCCGTCACGCAGCTCAACCGCTTCGTGCTTGCCCGTGCTGGCCCCACTGGGGACTGCCGCCCGGCCCAGCGTCCCGTCTTCCAGTTCAATGTCCACTTCCAGCGTGGGATTGCCGCGGCTGTCCAAGATTTCCCGCGCGTGCACCGACTCAATCAACGAACTCATTCACTGGCTTCCTGTTCACTGAACCATGGCGGCGGCCACACCGGCGAATCGGGGCCAGCCCACCACCTGAGAAGGGACGCATTGTTGCGAGTCGGGGCCGATTTTGCCACCTTGGGGGGGCGTGTGGTCTGTCGGTGGTCCCCGCCGACAGTGTCCGCTTTCGAATCCCACTCCGTCGCTTGTCTCCCCGCATGCCCACTCCGGTTGAACGCCGTGCTCCGCTTCCCATGGACCCCCGAGTCACCAGCATCCAGCCGGGCAGTGGTGTCTGCATGCGGTTGGAGCTCGCCTGGGGAGCGGTTCGACGCTGGTGGCTGAAGACCTTTTGCAAGGGGTATGTCGAGCGGATGGCGAAACTTCGGCAGGGAGATTTCAATCCCTGTCCGTTCGAAGTGCTCGATCCACGCGACCTGAAATTCTACCGGAATCAGGGAGGCTATTTCTGGAAGCCGGAAGACGACCCGTTTGCCTGGCGGGACCAGTTGCCCTTCGCCCGGGCGGGGCTGACCGAACTCTGGATGCTGACCTTGGGATTCTGGCTGGCGGCCGGATTGGGGTGGTGGTGGGCCCAGTCCCTCGTCTCCCCCTGGAACTGGCTGCTCCAGATTCTCGCTCTCGCGGGAGTCTTTTGCGGGGGCTGTATCGTGTGGTTCTTCAGGAATCCCCGGCGCGTTCCCCCCAACGACCCGACGGCCCTCGTCTCGCCGGCGGATGGCACGGTTGTTCATATTGAAGAGCTGCCGCATGATGAGTTCATCGGCGGGCCCGCCCTCTTGATTGGCATCTTTCTGTCGGTGTTCAACGTGCACATCAACCGGGTTCCCACGGCAACCCGCGTGGTGGGGGTCCGGTATCGCCCCGGGAAGTTTCTGAACGCGCTCAAGCCTGCCTCGGCCCAGGAGAATGAACGGCTCGAACTGCTGTTGCAGGAAACCGGTCCGGCGGCCCGGCCGCTGATCGTGCGGCAGATTGCCGGGGCCATTGCCCGCCGGATTGTCTGCTGGGTGCGGCTCGATGAAGAACTGCCGACGGCGGCGCAGTTTGGAATGATCAAGCTGGGCTCTCGGACCGAGCTGCTGGTCCCCCGGGAGGCAGGGCTGGAAATCGTCGCCCAATTGGGGCAGAAAGTCGCGGCCGGCGAATCGATTCTGGTTCGCTACTCCAACGTCTCCCAAACGGCCAAATAAGGCGCGAGTTCGAAATCCCGGCGGCTGGATCATTCTCGGATTTCCCGTGATTGGCAGAGTGCGGAGCTGAGTCTGGAAAGCCGCTTCGCACGCGGAGCCTTGCCGTTGACCGGCAAGTCGTACGACAGGTTTCCAACCTGTCGGTGATTCGACGTGGCGGAAGGACCGAACGCTCGATCAAATTCGCCGGTCACTTTCGGCACGAACGCTGGACCCCGCCGTGCCGTTGGGAGTCCGGTGTCACACCAGGATTCGACAAACTGGAAGTGTGTCGCCACGGCCGTGGGATAGGCTTCCAGCCTGTCAGTCAAACAATCCGCGTGTGTGGGGACGCTGGACCCCATCGTGCTGTTGGGAGGGCGGGATCACACTTGGGTGTGGAACAGGTTGGAAAACCTATTCTACGGACGGCCGGTGGGTGCGCACCCTGGGCGTCTTGACTCACTCAACTCGACCGAAACCCCGTTCAGACCGCGTCGATCTGGTGGGCGATGCGGAGGAGGCGGCGGACTTCTTCGAGGTGGGCCTGCAGATCGGCGGGGGAGTGCCGGCCCATCTCCTTCAAACCCTGCTCGAACTGCTCCAGAACCAGCGCTTCCGACCCCAAATCGGCCTCCAGATTCAGCAGCAGGTGGCAGGTTGCGAGATTTGGTTTAATAAAGCGGAACCGCTCCAGGTCGAACTCGCGCAGCCGGGCTTCCCCCCGCGCGACCCGGGCCCGCAGCGATTCCAGCCGTTGGGCCTCGGTGGGGGCCGGACGGGGGCTGGCTACGGCCACCGACCCGGTGGCCTCTCCCGCAGCAGGTGCTGGAACCGCCCCCGCGGCAACCGCCGTTGCCGAGGAGTCGGTCGCCGACGGGACGTGGAGGGCGGTCGTGTTCGCCAGCGGGAGCGCGGCATCGCAAGGCCCAGCCGCCGCGTTGCTGGCCAAGGGGGTCGGCCCCAGTGGGGCCGGCTTCTTCCGCCGTTTGGGCAGCGGAGGACCCACCACCGGGGGCCGGTCGGGCTCGGGAATCTCACGGCGTTTCAAAATATCCTCCCAGGCTCCGATGATCTTGCGGATCCCCAGGTCATTGTCGGGACACGCTTCAAACTCGTAGCCGAAGTTGTAGACGATCGACGCCTCCATCAGCTTCGATCCCGTAATTCCCTCCCGGCGGGCGCAGATCCGCAGTGTCTCGAAATCGGCCAGTCCCCCGAACATCCGCAGATAGAGCCCGATGAACGTCTTGGCGTGAAACAACAGCCGTTGTTTGGCGTCGAGCTTGCTGAGGGGAAATTCCTGTCCAGTCCCCACCTCCCACCGCAGCGGCTGACCGGGGGCCTGCCACAACCGCCACGGCTCCCGTCCCGAATCGCCGTAGCCGTGATTCAGCTTCAGGCACTCCAGCACCCGGTCCCCCTGCGCGGGATCTTCCGGCTGGGCGACACGCCAGATGCAGCGGGCCACGCTGGTGAGCGAGTCGCTTTTGAAGTACTGCTTGATCCCGGTGGCGTTCCGGAAGGCGTCGGGGCGTTGGGTCAGCACGAAGGTCACTTCCGTCTGCCGGCCCAGCACCTGCAGCTCGTGGATCAGATCTTCAAACACCCGTTCGCTGTCGGTCTTCAGGTGCTGCTTGAGCTGGTCGACCACCACCAGCCGAATGCTGGGACGGCGCAGCAAAAACTGCCCGAGTTTCCGCAGAATCTCCTGGGTGTGGAGGCGGACCCGGGGTTCGGGCGGTTCCCCCGCGGCCAGTCCGGGGGTCGCGAACGGCCCCTCGGGGAATTCGCTGTGCGTGTGTCCCCAGTCGAGCACTTGGGTCGAGGCGTGCAGCACACGCTCGGCATCGCCGCCGTTCAGAGACACCTGGTCGACGATGTCGCGGCGGAAGTCATCGACGCAGTTGAAGACCAGCACATCCGAGGGGGGGAGCGCTTGGGAAGGGTCGTCGCTGCCGGGAAACGCCCGGCCCGTGGTGACCCGGGCGATCCAGTCGGTCAGCAGGCGGGTCTTTCCCGCCCCTTCTTCGCCGACGATCACCACCAGGTCTCCCACGCAGATCTTGTCGCGCCAGAGCCAGCCGTCGTTGTGCGGCTGCCGTCGCTGGCCCGGCGGCGTGTTCTCGATCGGTTCGCGCCCCGGAATGACCCGCCGCGGGGCCACCGTTCCTGCTGACCGGGAGGCCTTCGGCACTGGCACCACCGGCCCCCCCGCCGCGCAATCGACGGCGGCGGAACCCGGTTCCCGGCGACGGGCATCCCGTGAACCGATCTCGCGCGTCTGGACTTCGGCTGCCCCAGCCGTCTCATCCAAGTCCGTCTCAGCCCACCTCCCGTCCAGCTCCAGATCATCTGGGTCCAATTCGTCGAGACAAGGGGTGTGGCTGAGGTGTCGAGGGAGGGACGCGGGCCGGTCCAGAACGGCGGTCGCTCCGGAAGCAAACCCGGTTTGTGCGGGCTGAAGTTGTGTCGTATGAGTGGCTCCCCGGGTGGCCGCCTGGGCCCGGGCCTGCTTTCGCAGCCTGCGAGTGTGACGAGACATGCAACGCTCCCACGAAGGTATGACAATCCGAATAGGTCATAAAATAACAGTGGACACATATTGTGCAAGATATAAAGCAATGAATTTGTCCACCTGGATTGGGCGGGTATCGTGAACTTACGGCACAAGTCGTTTGCCAACAGATGGATACGCCGATTTCATGCCGCTGGTAGTGTTTCGTGCGGACTGCCCAGACGGACTCTGGGGAAGCCAACGGCGAGCCCACCCGGCCACGGAAGGGCGGACTTCTGTGTCCGCCGTCGTGGCGTAGGCTTCCAGCCTGCGAGTCACCCCACCCATCCGCATCCACAATCTCGGCCATCGCAGGCCCCACCGACCTCGCGTCGGTTGGGGAATGAGATCTGCGGCAATCCAAGCGGCACCGCCGCGCGTAACCCCCTCTCCCGCAAGACGACTCCCGCCAAGCAAAACCCGCACGACTGCGGGAGAGGGTCGGGGTGAGGGCAAAAAGGCCCCCCGCCGTCGTGGCGTAGGCTTCCAGCCTGCGAGTCACACCAAGGTGTCGACCGGAGGTACTCCGCGATGGCCATGGCCCAATCCGGATCTTGGGGGCTGGTCGCCTCCGCATCGCGGCTACCGGTGCTGCACGCGTCCACGAATCCGACAAACCTGGAGGTTAGTCGCCACAGCCCGGTACCAAACCCGCGCCGTTTCGCACGCCAACCGCTCGCCCCCCGGCACGACCCACCCCGGTAGGGGTGCCAGACATTAGCCGGGGGTCGAGCGCAGCGACCACCCCCGGACCACGCCCCCCCACAATGCCAGCACCCCGTAGGCGGTGCCAGAAAGCGCCAATTCACAGATCCAACCTGGGCCGCCCCAACCGCCCAATCCCTGCAGGGGATTTCTCCCATAGCCTGGGGTTGCCGCAGCGCAGCGTCGGCGACCCCAGGTCAGCGTCTCACCCTCATGAACACGACACTCTACTCGCCCGCCCCACCGTCCACGCGCCCGTCCCAGGGCGACAAAAGGTGTCGGTAACTGATTAGTTCCCAAACCACCCGTGGTGTGGTTGGGCAGCCCTGGACGCTGGATATCGTAGCC
>CAIOTJ010000014.1 GCA_903861195.1 uncultured Planctomycetaceae bacterium
CCAGGCGAAAAACAGGCTGAACTCACTCCGCTCTCTGCTGGTGGAACCCATGTCTGCTTCGCTTCGCCGTTTCGCAGTTGTTCCTCTTGCGTTGTTCTGGCTCGGGGGGGGCTCTCTGCCCGCCGCCCAGGATCCGCCCGCCGCGGGGAAGGTCGAGGTGGGCGTGCTGCCGAAGGGGGCCAACGGAAAGGCCCTCAATCTCGACTTCGAAACGGGCACCCTCCAGGACTGGACCGTTGAGGGAGCCGCTTTCGAGGGCCAGCCGGTGAAGGGGGACGTGGTGTTCGCCCGCCGGAAGGACATGAAGAGCGAGCACACCGGGACCTTCTGGGTCGGCAGCTTCGAGAACAACGCGGGAGATGGCCCCACCGGGACCCTGACTTCAGTCCCGTTTGAAGTGACGCATCCCTGGGCGGCCTTCCTGATCGCGGGGGGATCCACCGACGAGAGTTGTGTCGAGATCGTCCGCGCAGACACCCGGGAGGTGATCCACCGGGCGGTGGGCACCCAGACCGAGAATCTGCGACGGGCGGTGGTCGACCTGCAGAAGCACCAGGGCAAGCAGATCTTCATCCGCCTGGTCGATCGCGGGACCGGGCCCTGGGGGCATCTCAACTTCGATGACTTTCGGTTCTTCCAGGACAAGCCCTGGGTCCCCCCGCAGCGCCCTGCCGACCTGTTGGAATTCGCCGGACTCTCCCCCGAAGATGCCGCGCGGGCGATGACCGTCCCTCAGGGCTTCAAAGTCACCGCTTTCGCCGGGGAACCCGACGTCCAGCAGCCCATCGCCATGACGATCGACCCGCGGGGCCGGTTGTGGGTTGCCGAGGCGTATGCCTATCCGGTGCGGGTCAAACCCGAAGAAGCCCGCGACCGCATCCTGATCTTCGAAGATGTCGATGGCGACGGAAAGTTCGACAAGCGGACGGTCTTCGCCGACAAGCTCAATCTGGTCAGCGGCATCGAAGTCGGTTTTGGAGGCGTCTGGGTGGGGGCCGCCCCCGAGTTCCTGTTCATTCCCGACCGCGATGGCAACGACGTTCCCGATGGTCCCCCCGAGGTTCTGCTCGACGGCTGGGGTTACCAGGACACCCACGAAACTCTTAACTCGTTCATCTGGGGCCCCGATGGTTGGCTCTATGGCTGCCATGGAGTCTTCACCCATTCCAATGTGGGGAAGCCCGGGGCTGGGAATGACCAACGCACCCGCCTCAACGCCGGTATCTGGAGATATCATCCCACCCGGCATCAGTTCGAAGTCTTCGCCTACGGCACCAGCAATCCCTGGGGAGTCGATTTCAATGACCAGGGGCAATGCTTCCTGACCTGCTGCGTCATTCCTCACCTGTTCCACATGGTGCAGGGAGCCCGTTACCTGCGGCAGGGGGGCGAGCACTTCCAGAAACAGACCTATGCCGACATTGGCACCATCGCCAACCACCGGCACTGGGTGGGGAGTCAGTGGAACGAGGCGGATCGCGCCCGGTCAGACACCAACGGCGGGGGGCACGCCCATGCCGGGGCGATGATCTATCTCGGCGGCACGTGGCCGGCCGAATACCGCAATCAACTCTTCATGAACAACATCCACGGAGCCCGGTTGAACCTCGACAAGCTCACTCCGCGGGGCTCTGGTTATGAGGGGGATGGACTCCCCGATTTCTGCCGGACCAATGATCTGTGGTCGCAGATTCTCTATCTGCGGTACGGGCCCGATGGGCAGGTCTACATGATCGACTGGTACGACCGGAACCAGTGCCATCATGGCAACGTGCCGGGGCACGATCGCTCGAATGGCCGGATCTTCAAGATCAGCTACGGCACATCGCGCGCCGAGCCCGTGGATCTGAACAAGGCGACCGACGACCAGCTGGTGCAGTACCAACTGCACGAGAACGACTGGTATGTTCGCACGGCTCGGCGGCTGCTGCAGGAACGGGCCGCGGCGGGGCGTCTCTCAGCCAGTGCCCGGGAAGGGCTGCGGCAGATCGCCACCACGCACGCCGAACCAACCCGCCGTCTGCGGGGTCAATGGGCTTTGCATGTCACGGGGGGGATCCCCGCGAATGTGGCCGAACAGTTGCTGGCCGATGCCGATCCGTACGTGCGCGGCTGGATGGTGCAGCTGTTGTGTGAACTGGCTCCCGGGGCGGACGTTCCCGGCCGTCTCGCGCAGCTCGCGGCACACGATGTTTCGCCGGTGGTGCGGTTGTACGTGGCCTCGGCCCTGCAGCGGCTGCCGCTCGACCAACGGTGGGACGCGGTGCAGGGGCTGTTGTCGCAGTCCGCAGATGTCGACGATCACAACCTGCCGCTGATGAACTGGTACGCGGCCGAGCCGCTGGCCGAGGTGGATGCCTCGCGGGCGCTCGCCCTGACGGCACAGGGGAAGTTTCCGCTGGTGCATGAATTCATGATCCGGCGGATCGGCTCGCTGGGGACCCCCGAATCTCTCGATCAGCTCGTCGCCGCATTGGGAAAAGCGACCGACAGCGAGACCCGCCGACGCTACCTCTCGGGGCTGCAGGCGGCCTTGAAGGGACGCCGCCGGGTGGAAATGCCCGCGGGCTGGGGCGAGGTGCGGGCCGGGCTCGAGGCCAGCCCGGTCGCCGAGCTGCGCAATCTCGCGTTTGGATTGTCGGCGAAGTTTGGGGACCCGGCGGTCTTCGGCAAGATGCGGGGCGCGGTGGCGGATCGCCAGGTCCCCCTCGCGGAGCGGCAGAGCTACCTCGACTCCCTTCTGGGGGCGAAGGATCCGCAACTGGCTCCGGTACTGAGGCAGCTGCTCGATGACGACGCGCTGCGGAGCGCGGCGATTCGCGGTCTGGCCGGTTACGACGATGGACCCGCCCCCGCGCTGCTGATCGAGCGGTATGCCCAGTTGCCTCCGCAGGAAAAGCGAGATGTTCTCTCGACACTCACCGCCCGGCCGGGATACGCCGTCGCGTTGCTGGATGCCATTGGCGACAAGCGATTGCCCGCAACCGATCTGACGGCCGATTTCGTGCGGCAGTTGCGCAACCTCAAGAACGACCCCCTCAACGCCAAGATCGAGCAGCACTGGGGAGTGGTTCGCGACACGCCGGAAGAGAAGGCCAAGTTGATCAGCCACTACAAGGAATTGATCAGTGCCGAACCCGCGAAGGAAGAAGACCTCCCGCGCGGCCGGGCGGTCTTCGCCAAGGTCTGCCAGCAGTGTCATACCCTGTTCGGCAGCGGGGGGAAGGTGGGGCCCGAGTTGACCGGTTCGAACCGTGCCAATCTCGACTACCTGCTCTCGAACGTGGTCGATCCATCGGCGGTGCTGGCCCGCGAATACACCCCCCGCATCATTGCGACCCAGGGGGGCCGGGTGATCACCGGTCTGGTGAAGGAGGAAACGCCGCAGGCGGTGACGGTGTTGACCGCCAACGAGACGATCGTGCTGCCCAAGGACGAAATCGAAGAGATGAAGCCGTCGGACAAGTCCATGATGCCCGACGATCTGCTCAAGCCCCTCTCCGAAGACGACGTGCGGGCCCTGGCCGGATACCTGGCCAGTCCCCGTCAGGTCGCACTGTTGGCGACGCCCGACACGGTGGCGTCGTTCTTCAACGGCAAGACGCTCGACGGTTGGCTGGGGAATCCCCAGCTGTGGTCGGTCGAAAATGGCGAGATCGTGGGTCGCAGCCCGGGGCTGAAGCGGAATGAATTCCTCATCAGCCAGATGCAGGTGGGTGACTTCAGCCTCGCCTTCGAGGTGAAACTGACTCCCAACAGCGAGAACAGCGGCGTGCAGTTCCGCAGTCAGCCGCTCGCGGAGGGAGAGGTGAAAGGTTATCAGGCCGATATCGGTGCCGGCTGGTGGGGCAAGCTCTACGAAGAGCATGGCCGGGCCCTGCTGTGGGACAAGCCGGGTGATGCGCACGTTCGGCCGGGGGATTGGAACCGCTACCGCATCGAGGCCCGCGGCAGCCGCATCAGGACCTTCATCAACGACCAGCCCTGCGTGGACCTGGACGATCGCGAGGGGGCCCGCCGCGGCCTCATCGCCCTGCAACTCCATTCGGGAGGCCAGCTGGAAGTCCGGTTCCGCGCCCTGGAACTCAAGCTGGAGTAGTCGTGTTCGAGTCCGCCGGTGAGTGTGGTCTCCCGCGAAGGGAAGGGCTGGCCCTCAGCGGAGTCTTTGGCCTGAGTGATTTCCCTCCTCCTGGCGCACGGATTGGTCTCTGCGGACAATTCTGTGGGCTCATAACGAGAGTGTGTGTGCTGATGGGTTCTTCCCGGTTTCTGCGAATGGGTCGGTGGCTGGCCGCCGGCGTGGGCTGCCTCGTGGTGTCGGCGGCAACGCTCTGGGCCGACGAGGCGGAACGGGGCTGGAAGCAGCACACGCTCAACGACCAGTCTCCCTACGAAGCGTGTGGAGTGGCCGATTTCAACGGCGATGGCCAGCTCGACGTCTTCAGTGGGGACTCGTGGTACGAAGCCCCAAAGTGGACCCGGCACCGCGTGCGGTCCGTTCCAGCCGCCGAGCAGAATCCGCATTATCACGAAGACTTTTGTGATGCTCCGCTCGATGTGAATGGCGATGGCCGTCCCGACATCGTCACCTGCAATTATTTTGGACGGCGGGTGGGGTGGGTCGAAAATCCGGGAGGAACCGCCACCGGTCCCTGGACCGAGCACGAGATCGATCTCCCCGGGTCCATGGAGACGGGCGAGCTGCTCGATCTGAAGGGAGATGGTCAGCCCGAGTTTCTCCCCAACGTCGGGGGACGGGTGGTGTTTTATGAGTTGCAAAAGAAGCGACCCGAAGTGGTCTGGAAGAAACACGATCTGGGGGCTGAAGGGGCCGGGCACGGTCTCGGGGCCGGTGACATCAATGGTGATGGGCGGATCGATGTGATCACACCCAAGGGATGGTACCAGCAGCCGGCGGAGGGAGAGGCCTGGAAGTTCCACCCCGAGTTCGATCTGGGGACGGCCAGCGTGTTGATTCCCGGGCGGGATGTCGATGGTGATGGATTGACCGATGTGGTGTGGGGTATGGGACATGGCTTTGGTCTGCATTGGCTGCGCCAGTCACGTGGTGCCGACGGTTCCCGGTCTTGGAAGAAAGAATTGATCGACGACACCTTCTCGCAGGTGCATACCGTCGTGTTCGCCGACCTCGATGGGGAAGGAGAACCCGAGCTGGTCACGGGGAAGCGGGTGTACGCGCATGAGGTCGAGCCGGGGGATGTCGCCGCTCCCGAGGTTCTCGCGTTCCGTTACGACCGGGGGGCTGGGAGGTGGTCGAAGCAGACAATTTACCGGGGAAGTCCCGCGGAAAACGCCCCGCCCCAGGCGAAGGACCGCTGGGCGCTGAAGGATTTTCCCCGCGGTACGGCTGGCACGGGGCTGCAGATGGCGGCCCGGGATCTCGACGGCGACGGGGATATTGACCTGGTCTGTCCGGGGAAATCGGGACTGTACGTGTTCGAGAACCTAAGGCGGTGATCCTGGGGGGCGACTTCCGCGTTCTGCAGAGTGCGGTGCGGGCTGCGTGGTCCAGGTGAGGCATGCAGGCGGCATTCCTGCCTGGGGAACCGGCGGCTGGCGACAGTTTGCCGGTCTGTGTGCGCTCGGCCAGACCCCGACAATCGTGCCCGCCGGAGTGCTCGGGGCGGTGCCTTTTGTTTTCGGATGTTGGAGATGTGGATTCCGGCCCGTGGAGTTCTCTTTCTCACGGGTCCCTTGGTTCGAAAGGGTCTGGCATGTCGGTGCAGTCATTGGACTACGAAATCCTGGGGGCGGAACTGCAGATTCTCGAGATCACCCTCGGTCCGGGGCAGACGGTCATCGCGGAAGCGGGCTGCATGAACTACATGGAGGCCGATATCGAGTTCGAATCCATACTGGGAGATGGTTCGGATTCGGAGGCGGGCTTCTTCTCCAAAATGGCCACCGTCGGCAAGCGGATGCTGGCCGGCGAGTCGTTGTTCCTGACCCACTTCACCAATCCCTCCGCAAACCGGCGGATGGTCGCCTTCGCAGCTCCCTACGCCGGCCAGATTCTCGCCATCGACCTGGTCGAGTATCCGGAGGGCTTGCTGTGTCAAAGGGAATCGTTTTTGTGCGCGGAACTGGGAACCAAACTGGGAATCGCCTTCCAGAAAAAACTGGGGGCCGGTTTGTTTGGCGGTGAGGGGTTCGTCCTCGAAAAGCTGGAAGGGGCCGGTCTGGCTTTTCTGCATGCCGGCGGCCATGTGGTGCGGAAGGAACTCTGTGGAGAAACCCTGCGCGTCGACACGGGCTCGGTGGTGGCCTTCTCTGCCGGTATTGAGTTCGACATCCAGCGAACCGGCGGGTTGAAGTCGATGATCTTCGGCGGTGAGGGGATGTTCTTGACCACGTTGTCGGGAACTGGGACGGTTCTGCTTCAGAGTCTGCCGTTCAATCGTTTGGCCCGGGAGATCGCGGCCCGGCTTCCCCAAACGCCCCATGCCGGCTAGTCAGCAGGTTCTCCGCGAGAGCCCCCACGCGGCGGGAACTCTCCGGGGAAGATTGAGATGGCCGCCGCCCGCGGTTGTGCCGCCAGGGCCCCCCGTGAATGTCTCTGTCGCACCATGTGTCCAGGAGTCGATCTGATGTCTGAAGTCTCGTCCTTCCACCGTCGCGGTTGGCTGCAATCGATGGGGGCGGCGGCGGTTGGTTGGTCGCTCGTGGATCAGGCGGTGGCCCAGGATCAGACCCCCGGAAACCAGGTGGTCGACCGGGCCTCGAGCATTCGGATCACCGGGCTGAAGACCTACTGGGTCGGTCCGATCGTCTATGTGAAGATCGAGACGAACTACGGAATCGTCGGCTGGGGAGACCTCAAGGGGACCGACGTCCGCGTGGGACGGGTGTTGGTCGAATCGTTGTTCGAACTGCTGGAGGGAGAGAATCCCACCCGCATCGAGCATTTGTGGCAGAAGCTGTTCCGGGCGCACCGCGACATCCGCGGAGGGGCGATCCTGATCCATGCGATGGCGGCGATCGACATCGCCTTGTGGGACATCGCGGGCAAGCTCTGGAACACACCGGTTTACCGGTTGCTGGGAGGGCCCACCCGCGACCGCATCCGGGTCTATCACACGCCCCAGGCGGTCAAGGTTCCGCCGCATGGGATCTACGAGCACTCGGGAACTCCCGCCGACATCGACCGCATGGTGGCCGCGATTCGTGCCGCCCGCGAGAAGGTCGGTCCCACCGGAGCCGTGATGTTCGACGCCCATTCGGCGGTTCCCCCCGCCACCCTCATCCAACTCGCGTCAGCCCTCAAGCCGTACGATCTGCTGTTCATCGAGGAACCGGGCGTTCCCGGAAACATCGAGATCTTCAAGCGGCTGAAAGAGAAGATCGACATTCCGCTGGCGACGGGCGAACGCGACCGCACGATCTACGAGATGATTCCCTACCTCCACGAGCGGTGCATCGACATCCTGCAGCCCGATTGCTGCCACACCGGCGGCATCAGCCAGATGAAGAAGATCGCCACTCTCGCCGAAGCCTACTACGTGCCCCTCGCCCCGCACTGCACGGCGACCTTCCTGGGAATCGCCGCCAGTCTGCATGTGGTTTCGGCCATTCCGTTGTTCCTCATCCACGAGTTCTATCCCGAGAATGCCGGGTTCAACCTGCCCGGAGTCACCCGCATGCCGTACGAACTCGATGCCGAAGGTTACATCGGCCTTCCGCCGGGGCCCGGCCTGGGGGTTGACGTCGATGAACCGCGTCTGATCGAGGAAGCGAAAAAGCCCCAGACCTACAAGTGGCCCACCATGAAGCTCAAGGATGGCTCCATCGCCGACTATTGAAGTGGCGGGGCAGAAGGGGGCGGGAGCCGGGACAGCGCGACTCGCGCTTTTCCGGAGTACGGTTCCCCGGCAACCAAATTTGCTCGCGACACACTCCCCGGCCAGATTTTTCGATTGCTCATCCCCCTGTCGAACTGGTAGGATAATTTTGTGCAGGTTGTGGTCGATTCCAGAGGGAACGAAGTTTTTCAGTCGCGGGTCGCGCACATGATCTTGGGTTTTCGCCAGAGCCGGATTCCAACAACGCAGTCCCCGCAGGGTCTGGTTGCCGCACTCGCTGTTTGGGTGACGGCCGCGGTCAGCCTGGCCGCCGAGCCGAACCATCCGGCTGAGGCCGAACACTGGGCGTTCCGTCCGGTGGTCCGCGGTGAAGTTCCCGTGGTCCGCCAGGCTCATCAGGTGCGTTCGCCGGTCGACGCGTTTCTGTTGCGGCGGCTGGAAGCGCGGCAACTGCAATTCGCTCCCGAGGCGACTCGTCGGGAACAGATTCGCCGTCTCAAGTTTGATCTCACGGGGCTGCCGCCAACTCCGGCCGAGATCGCCGAATACCTCCACGACCCGGCTCCTGACGCCTACGAGCAACTGGTCGAACGGTTGCTCGCCAGTCCTCAGTATGGAGAACACTGGGGACGGTTCTGGCTGGACGTGGTGCGCTATGCCGAGACCTCCGGGTTCAACGCCGACCCGGTCCGTCCCCTGGCGTGGAAGTACCGGGATTGGGTGATTCAGGCGCTCAACCGCGATCTGCCGTTCAACACGTTCGTCGAGCAGCAGATCGCCGGAGATGAGCTGTTTCCGGACGATGCCCAGGCGCTGCTGGCCACCGGCTACATCCTGATGTGGCCCGACGAGAGCAATGCCTCGAACATCCTGCAGGCGCGGCAGGAATCGCTGAATGACCTGACCGGGAATGTGGCCGCGGTCTTCCTGGGGGTTTCCCTGGGGTGTGCCCAGTGCCACGATCACAAGTTCGATCCCATTCCCCAGCGCGACTTCTATCGGTTCCAGGCGTTCTTCAGTGGGTTGGTCCGTTGCGACTCGGCCACGGTGGCCCCGCTGCCGCAATTGGTCGCCTGGCAGCAGCAGTACGACCAGTGGTTGACCGACTCTCAGCCGACCCGCCTGGAACTGCAGCGAATCGAAGCCGAAGCCCGGGTGAAGGCCGCCGGCGATCGGCGGATGAAATTCCCGGCCGAGGTCCTCGCGGCGATTGATACCCCGCCCGAATTGCGGACCACCGTGCAGCGGCAACTGGCGTTCTGGGGAGAACGGCAGATGGGAATCACCGAAGAGGGGATTCACTCCAATCTCTCGGCCGAAGAGAAAGGCCGTCGCAAGGAACTGTTGGCCCAGATGGAGAATTGGCGGAAACGGCTGCCGCCTCCTCCGGCGGAAGTGCAGGGAATGGTGGCTGGCGAGGTCGACTGCACACCCCCGCCCACGCATCGCCTTGCTGCGGGGAGCTACAACAAACCGCTCGAAGAGGTTCAGCCCGGGTTCCCCTCGTTTGTGGCCACCGGCAGCACGGCCGATCTGGTGGCCACTCCCCCGCATGCGAAGTCTTCGGGACGTCGCAGTGTGCTGGCCCGCTGGTTGTCGGATGCGGCCAACCCTCTGGTTCCCAGGGTCATTGTCAACCGGGTCTGGCAGCAGCACTTTGGACGGGGGCTCGTCGACAACGGGAATGACTTTGGTCGGCAGTCCAGTC
Organism: uncultured Planctomycetaceae bacterium; assembly: GCA_903861195.1. Taxonomy (GTDB): domain Bacteria; phylum Planctomycetota; class Planctomycetia; order Planctomycetales; family Planctomycetaceae; genus UBA10511. Next base: position 9,529 of record CAIOTJ010000014.1, read on the forward strand.
CCCCGCTGCAGCCGGAACTGCTCGATTGGCTGGCGGCCCAGTTCGTGACTCCTGAGAGCCGTGTGGTCGCGGGCCAGTCAGGACTGGGGTGGAGCCTCAAGAATCTGCACCGGCTGCTGCTCAACTCGACCGCGTATCGACAGGGGGGAGTCGACCGGGTTCCGGCCGAGCAGTTGTCGGTGGCGCTGGAAGCCGATGAATTGAACCAGGGGTACTGGCATTTTGGCCGACGTCGCCTGTCGGCCGAGTCGGTGCGGGATTCGCTGCTGGCGGTCTCGGGAGATCTCAATGTCACCCAGTTGGGCCCCAGTGTCTGGCCCGAGCTTCCCCAGGGCTTCAACACCCGTGAGGCGTGGAAGGTTTCGCCTTCCAAGGCCGATCGCAATCGTCGCAGCGTCTACATTCACGCCAAGCGGAATTTGCCGTACCCGCTGCTCGAGGCGTTCGATCTTCCCGACATGCACGAGAGTTGTGCGCGGCGCTCGCAGACCACCGTGGCCCCGCAGGCGTTGATGCTGCTCAACAGCGAACTGGTGCTGCGCCTCGCCCGTCAGTTGGCGGGCGAACTGCTGCTGGACAACCCCGAGGCGGACAGTGTGCGGGTGATTGGGGAACTTTATCCCCGCGCGCTGGGACGATCGCCGGATGCCGATGAATTGCCCGCCGCCATCAGTTTCCTCGACCGGCAAACCCTGTTGCTGGCGGAACGGGGGCGTACGGGAGCACCTCTGTTGCTGCCCCAGGGGATGCCCAAATTTCTCGATCCCGCCCGGGCGTCGGCGGTGGTCGATCTCTGCCATGCCCTGCTGAACTCGAATGAGTTCCTGTACGTCGACTGACACGGCCCACCGCCGCCGTCAATCAAGCCGTCGCCCACGGGGTCGCTCAAGGGGTCGCCCACGGGGTCGCCCACGGGGTCGCCCACGGGGTCGTTGGTTGCTGGAAACAACGCGTCGCCACTCGGTCCCGTTGGGGATGACCGTTCCATCCCGGTCCGATTCCCGGAAGACCGGTCTCTCTCAGAAGACCGGTATCGATTCACCCGTCGGCTGGATTGCGACCGGTCGGCTCTGCCGGTCCGGAATCATCGTGTGCGGATCGACTCCCACCGCCTTGTAAACCGTTGCGACGGCATCCGCAGGTGAAAAGGTGCGGGTGCGACAGTAGCCGCCGATGGTGTCGGTCGCTCCCAACACCTGACCTCCCTGCACACCTCCACCCGCATAGAAGATCGAACCCGAGTAGCCCCAGTGATCGCGGCCTCCATTGCTGTTGATTTGAGGAGTCCGGCCGAACTCGGTCAGGTAGACGACCAGGGTCCGTTCCAACCTTCCCGAGAGCGACAGATCGTCGAGCAGCGCGGCGAATGCCTGATCGACCGCCGGAAGGTGATAGGGAACCTTGCACATCTGCCACATATGCGGCTGGTTCTGCCCGGGCGCACAGTGATTGTCCCACAGGTTGTTGTAGTCGCCCCAGTCGTAGCCGTAGTCCATCATGACGAACCGGGCCCCGGCATCGATCAACCGCCGGACCAGCAGGCAACGCTGACCCACTTTCGACCGTCCGTACTTGTCGCGGGCGGCCTCGGTTTCCAACGAAAGATCAAACGCCTCGCGGACCTTGGGGGAGGTCATCAGGTCGAGGGCCCGCCCGTAAAGCTGCTGCATCCCTTCCATCGAGCCGCCCCGTTCGACCTCCCGCAACCGGGCTTCAACGGCGGTCCGCAGCGACTGGCGGCGCTCCAGCCGATCGGTCGAGACTCCCTCGACCAGACCGAGATCGCGAACCTTGAACCCGGCCTCGCGAGGTTCTCCCATCGTGCAGAACGGGGCGTAGGTTTGCCCCAGCCACGCCGGAACGAACATGTCGGTGTTGGGGGGGCCGGGGCGGGTCGAACCGGGAACGGCGATGTAACCCGGCAAACCGGCGGAGGCTCCCCGCTGATGGTGGATGAAGCTGCCGAAATTGGGCTCGCTGAGAATCCCGTTCGGCAGGATGTTACGGCCCGACAGCGCGTAAGCCTGACCATCGAAATGGTCGTTGGTGCCGGCGGCGAAACTGCGGACCACCGCCAGTTTGTCGGCCTGCTGGGCCAGGTGGGGCAGGGTCTCGGCAAACTGGATGCCCGCCACGTTTGTGTCGATCGGGCGAATGGGCCCCCGGATTTCCTCGGGGGCTTCGGGCTTCGGATCGAACGACTCGTGGTGGGTCACCCCCCCGGGCAGCCACAGAAAGACGACCTGGTCGGCCGTGGCGATCTGGTCGGAAATGGGAGCGGCGGCGGCCGCCGGACCACGCAGCAATTGCTGTGCGGAACTGGCCAGAGTCACTCCGGCACACCGCAGCAGACTGCGGCGGTGGAGGTGAAGGGCTGCAAGCGGATGGGGGGCCATGCGAAAACTCCGCCAGAAAGGGTTGCAGGGCAGTTCAGCCACCACCCCACCGCGAGAGTATCGGCTCGATCGGGCACCGACAAGCAGGCGTTGACGGGAGAAGCGTCGCGGCACTCGAGGGAGGTCCCTCGGGTGGTGAGATTGGGGCGTGCGGAAACATCCCCGCGAGGAGGGGGCTTGTCCGGGGATGGATCTGGTCCGGAAGTCGAGGTCGAGGCGCGTGACTCAATCGGACTCGGGTTTCCCCCCGGGAGCCTCGGAGGGGCGGTCCTCCTGGCTGGGATCGAAGGCAATGGGGGGCGGGGGGAGCCAGTTGAGGGCGTTTGTCAGTTCTTCGGGTTGCAGCCCACCATCCTGATTGGTGTCGAATCGTTGCAGCAGTTGCGCGGTCACCTCGGGCCAGATCGTGTCGGGCAGCGCGTCCTGGGGCACTCTCGCCAGAAATCGGGCATATCCCGACAGCAGCATTCCCGCCCCAAAACCGGGAGGTTGGGGACGAGGTGCGGGGCCCAAGCGGGAAAACAGACCCCCCGGCCGGGGGAAAATCTTCACGATTTCAGCCGCGAGAGATTGTTCCGTGAGCGGATTCGATGTCTTGGCGGCCCCCCGTTCGTGCAGGGCGACGAAGGCGGCGGTGATTTCCCCGGACGAGAGCTTCTTGTCCTGATCGCGGTCCACCGCCCGAAAGAGGGGCTTGGTGATTTGCCGGGCGAGGGCATCCCGCTGGACTGGACCGCCCAGGGTGATCGTCAGGGTTTTACCCGGACGGTTCTCCTCCAGCTGAGCCCGCAGAGCGGCGTGGCGGCGGGTGATGAAATCGAGGGGCTCGGGGGGTTTTTCTCCCAGCTTCATCAGCATCTTCCACATGCCGGGGAGTTCGGGCGGCGGGAGTTGGGCCTCGCGTGCCAGCGTCTCCCGGGCGGTCTGCTGCAGGGTGTCGATCAGCGGACGCAGCACGTCGGGGTGGCTGGCCTTGTCGAGAACCTCCCGCAATCGCGCACGATACATCTCACGCCAGATCGGGATCGCCAGGACCCGGTCCACGAGACGGTTGTAGCCGGTGGCGGGGGTGTCGGCCCCCCATTCGATCTGGCGATCGATCGGCCCCGCCAGTCCCAGGGCTCCGAAGGTCCCATTGAGATCCCACGGCAGGAAGACCCAGCGATTGTCGGCGGGATCGAGATAGAGGTAGTAGTTGTGGCCGATCCCGACGAAGCTGTCGAGGTTGACGATGGCCGCACAGACGGCGACGTAGCGGGTGAAATTGTCGAGGTTCAGCAGGGTGTCGATCTGGTCCGCGAATTGCTCGTCGCTGGCGAAGTTGATGAGGCGGGTCAAATCCCGCAAGCGCTGCTTCTGGGCTTCGGTCGCTTCGGTCTTGGGACGGTAGAACTCTTCGTAGGGCTGCCATTCCGTTCCCAGATAAGGCAATCCCTGGAGCCCCTCGGGTTTCAGCAGCAGTCCGTTCGCGCTGCCAAAATGCCGTTTGAGAAACGACTTGTCGACCTGTTCAACCAGGGTGTAGAGCCCGATGAACTGGTGGTCGAATTTCGTGGGAACCGTGAGGGAGACTTCGCCCAGGGCGGTGCGGGCGGCGGGAATTCCCGCCGCCCGGAACGCGGCGAAGGCGAGCGATTCTCTCAGTTGAGATGGCTCAAAGGCATTATTTGTGAGATTGAGCATTTTCAGACCATGAAAGGTCTGCCCCTCCACCTGTCGGTCAAAGTCGATCTTGAAGGGCCGCTTCGGGGAATTGCCGACCATTCCGTAGGACGAATTTCCCTTGAAACGGACCCCCACCTGCTCAATTCTTTCTCCATTGAGTTCGACGCTGGCGGGAACGTAGCGAAAATCGAACTTGAAGCCTCCCCGGCGTTCGGCCGGTTCCCGCCGTTCCCCCCCTTCCGGAGATTTGCCAGACTCGCCGCCAAACTCGGGGGCCCCGAACAGACGCAGTCCCCGGGTGGGAAGCATCGCCTGCCAATTCTCGGCCGAGATCTGCAGATGCAGCTTCCAGAGCTTGTCGGGCCCGAAGACCGATTCCGTCGGATCGGAGGGTGTCTCTGCCCCGACCGCCAGCCGGGTCCACAGAATTCCGCACACCACCAGCACTTTCCGAAGTGCCGTTCGCCACACAGGCAGCAGCTGCGATCGTGAAGTTTTCATGAAGTCTTGCGCCAGGTCGGGTCAGGTGCCAGAATCTTCACAACAGTATCGCAAGGTTCCGCAAGGATTTCGACCGCAATGCCTCCCCTTCGGAGGCTCGACTGTTGTGCTCCACGGAAGTTTTCCCAAAGGTTTTGAGGTTTCCCTTACACCATGCAACCCGAGACACAGGTTGAGTTGACCTCCCAGGAAAACGGGATCTACCGGATTCGCTTCTCCAGTGAGCAGGGAGTCCAGATCCTGTCCGAGGAAGTCTGCCGTCAACTGGGTCAACTACTGAAAGTGATCGCCAAGCAGCCCCCCCGCATCCTGGTGTTTGAGGCGACGGGGCGAACCTTTCTGGCGGGGGCCGAGCTGCGGGAATTGGCGGCCCTCGACCGGCGTGCGGCCCGACGCTATTCACGCCGAGGCCAGAAGCTGTTCCGCAAGATCGCGGAACTCCCCTGCCTCACGGTGGCGGCCATCCACGCCGCGTGTGCCGGAGGTGGTTGCGAGTTGTCGCTCGCCTGCGATTTCCGCTTCCTCTCCGACACCGCCCGCATTGGGCTACCCGAGGTGACCTTGGGAATCATTCCGGGGTGGGGAGGGGCGGCCCGCGCCGTGCGGGTCCTCGGCCCCGTGGCCGCCCGCCGCCTCATTCTCTCGGGCGAACTTCTTCCGGCCGCCGAGGCTCTCCAGATTGGAGTCGCCGATGCGATCTTCCCCGATGCGGAATTTGAAGCCTCGGTCAATGCCCGGCTGCAGCGGCTGCTGCGATGCGCTCCGGGAGCCATCGCCGTGGCCAAGCGATTCCTGGCGGAGGGACATCATCTCGATCTCACCGATCTGCTCGTGGACGAATCCCGTTTGTTTGCGAGGTGTTATTCCAGCCCGGAACCCCCCGAGGGAATCGCCGCCTTCCTGGAAAAGCGCGAGGCGGTCTGGCCAGTCGACAAAAAGCGTCCCAAAGACGAGGGGGACGAATCGCCAACCGAGGCGGAATCCCAGAAATCCTGAAGGTCGCCGAACTCCCCCCGTGTCGGGTATAATCGACAAATGTGCTGGTGTTGTCCCAGGGGTGGGGCGGCGACGGTTGGGTCGGTTCTTGAGGTCACGGACGAGTCGACATGGTGGTTTTGACGGAAGCGGCACAGCGTGATCTGGTCCAGGCTCTGCGGGCTCAGATTGCGGGCGATGTCCGGTTTGATGAGATGACTCGCGGGCTGTACAGCACCGATGCGAGCATCTACCAGATCGCCCCTGTGGGGGTTGTGTTTCCCAAGGGCCGGGACGATGTGCTGGCCGCCGTCAACATCGCCCGCCAGCGTGGTCTTCCCGTCCTGCCCCGGGGCAGCGGGACGAGCCTGTCGGGCCAGACGGTCGCCGCGGCATTGGTGCTCGACTTCAGCCGCTACATGAACCGTGTGCTCGAAATCGACCTCGAACGGCGCTTGGTGCGAATCGAGCCGGGTGTCGTCCTGGACCAGTTGAATGCGGCCCTCAAACCCCATGGTCTGCAGTTTGGACCCGATGTGGCGACCAGCAGCCGCGCCAACCTGGGGGGGATGATTGGGAACAATTCCGCCGGGTCACGCTCGGTCCGACAGGGCAAGGTGATCGATCACGTCCGTGAACTCGACGTGGTCTTGTCGGACGGCACCAGTCTGCACTGCGCTCCCCTGACCGCGGCCTCCCTCGAACAGGTGCGAACCGAGCCGGGACGAGTCGGCGAGCTGCAGCGGGGGTTGAGCGACATCGTGGCGCACAATCGGCGGGAGATTCTGGCCAAATATCCCCGCATCCTCCGTCGGGTCAGCGGTTACAACCTCGACGCCTTTCTGCCCGATTTGTACCGGCAAATGCCCCAGCCGGCGGTGGTCCGCGAGCTGGATCGGGCCTGGCCCGATCGCGCCGGGTTCAACCTGTCACGCATCTTCGTCGGGGCCGAGGGAACCCTGGGAGCGGTGACGGAGGCCGTGCTGCATGCCGTACCTCTTCCCCGGGAACGCGGCGTGGTGCTGCTCGAATTCCGCACCATTGATGCCGCCCTGGAAGCGACTCCCCGGATTCTCGAATGCGACCCGTCGGCGGTGGAACTGCTCGATCGGAACATTGTCGAACTCTCCCGGCAGAATCTGAAATACCGCAAGTCGTTGGAGTTCGTCTCCGGCACCCCCGAGGCGCTGTTGATCGTCGAATTCTCGGCCGATTCCGAGGTGGTGGTTCGCGACTCTCTCCAGTTGCTGGAGCAGAAGTTGCGGGGATGGCCCGGTCTGGACCGCTTCCTCCCGGCCACATCCGCCGAGCAACGGGAGCAGATCTGGAATTGCCGGAAGGCGGGGGCCCCCCTGCTGCTGAGCATTCCCGGGGCCCGCAAGCCAATCGCCTTTGTCGAAGATACCGCGGTCGAGCCGGCCCGCCTGGCGCAGTTCACCCGCCGATTTCGCGCGATTCTCACGAAGCATGGAATCACCGGGGCCTACTATGGTCATGCTTCGGTCGGTTGCCTCCACATCCGGCCCATGGTCGATACGAAATCCGCCGGCGACCTGGCGATTCTCAAAGCGGTCTCCGATGAGGTGGCCGAACTTGTGCAGGAGTTTGGCGGGGCGATGACGGGCGAGCACGGGGACGGGCTGGCCCGCAGCTATCACAACCTCCGGCTGTTTGGTCCGCAGTTGTTCGAGGCCTTCCGTCAGGTCAAGCGGCTGTTTGATCCGCTCAACCTGATGAACCCCGGCAAGGTCACCGAAAGCCCCTCGCCGACCGACAACCTGCGCTACGGTGTGAATTATCCAGGGGCCCGGCTCGACACCTTTCAGGATTTCACCCGGGAGGCGAACTTCGCGGGGGCTCCAGGACAAGGGTTCCTGGCCGCCGCCGAGGCGTGTAACGGGTCGGCGGTTTGCCGCAAGACCGCGACGGGCACCATGTGTCCCTCGTTCATGGTCAGCCTCGATGAAGAGCAGTCGACCCGCGGGCGGGCGAATGCCCTGCGTCTGGCGCTGACCGGGCAATTGGCACCCGGAGCGCTGACCTCCCGGCGGATGTGGGATGTGATGGACCTGTGCCTGATGTGCAAGGGGTGCAAGGCCGAGTGTCCCAGCAATGTCGATGTCGCCAAGCTGAAGGTCGAGTTCCTGGGCCATTACTACTCAGCCCACACTCCCACCCTGGGGACCCGTTTGCTGGCAAATACCGGTTGGATCAACCGGATTGGGTCGGCGTTCGCCCCGGTCTCGAACTGGCTGGCGGCTTTCGGGGGCGGTCTACGGGAATGGTTGACCGGCATCGATCGTCGGCGGCCTTTGCCCCGGTTTACCGGGCGGAATTTCCCCCGCTGGTTTGACCGGCATCAGCCCGCCCCGGGCGCGGGGAGTCGGGGGCGCGTGCTGCTGCTCGATGACTGCCTGACCAGCTATTGCGAGCCGGGTGTCAATCGGAGTGCCGTGGAACTTCTCGAGGCGGCCGGCTACGTGGTCGAGCGGGCCAATCTCTGGTGCTGCGGCCGTCCCTTCATTTCCAAGGGATTGCTCGACCCGGCGAAAGCACTGGTGCGCCGCAATGTCGCCATTCTCGATGAGTTCGCCCGCGAAAATATTCCGATCCTGGGGGTCGAGCCCAGTTGCCTGCTGACCCTCGTCGATGAATATCCCGACCTGTTCCCGTCCGAAGCGACTCAACGCGTGAAGCAGCAGGCGCACCTGCTGGATGGCTGGCTGGCGAGCCGGATTCGTGCGGGGGAAGTCTCCCTGCAGTTCCGTCCGCGCTCGGGAGAGGTGCTGCTGCACGGTCATTGCCAGCAGAAAGCCCTCGTGGGGACCCAGGGGACCCGGCAGGCGTTGGGGTTGGTGCCCGGGTTGACCGTCCGCGAGGTCGACTCGGGGTGTTGCGGAATGGCTGGTTCCTTCGGCTACGAGCACTACGACGTCAGCCAGCAGATCGGCGAAAGGGTGCTGTTTCCCGCTGTCCGCGAGCATGCCTCCCAGACAGGTGAGGGATCGGTCTGTGCGCCCGGTTTCTCATGTCGGCACCAGGTTCTCGACGGGACGGGTCACCGGCCCCTGCATCCCGTCGAATTGCTACGGGAACAACTTGTCGAAGACCAGCCGAAGGGCTGAGTCGGCCGGGGGACCGGCCTGCCGCGGGCTCGGTCCGTATCGAATCAAAATGGCGTTCACTGCCCGCTCCCGCGCGGGACACGGTCATTCCGACTTGTCCCTCATTCACCTCTGGAAAAGATGGAACGATTCTGGTGGAACCGCATCAGTTTCCGCATCTGACGAAGGTTGGACAGAGACGGTTCCCCTCGCCATCCCCGGTTGTCGATGGGGATTTTCCCACGGAGGTTGTCAGTTCCGAATCCAGCCCGGGAGGTATCCCGTCGACGGCACTCGGCCGCAGGGGCCGGGATCGCTCAGGCAAGCATCTCCGGAATGACGCCGCAGCTTTCCGGAACCAACGGGATGAGTTGCCCCGCGCGATCCGGAATCCGGGTGTGCGGATCGTATCCCAGCAGGTGATACATGGTGGCGAGCAGATCTTTGGGAGAGACCGGGCGGTCGATGGGCGCTCCCGCTTCCTTGTCGGTGGCCCCCACCACCCGCCCCAGGGCGATGCCCCCCCCGGCGAAGGCCAGCGAGTACGCCTGTGACCAGTGGTCGCGGCCACCTCCCGCGGCGTTGTTCAGCTTGGGAGTGCGCCCATGATCGCTCAACACGACCACGAGGGTGTCGTTGAGAAGTCCCCGTTGCTCCAGATCAAGAATCAGCCCCGAGAATCCTTTGTCGAAGGGAGGCAAGAGTTGGTCGACCATCCGGGGATAGTGGTTCCAGTGGGTGTCCCAGGCATCGCCCGCCAGGCCGTATTCGTCCCAGAATACACTGACCAGCCGGGTGCCCGCCTCGATCATCCGTCGGGCACCCAGGCACGCCTGACCAAACAAAGTCATCCCATAAAGCTGGCGGGTCGACTCGGGCTCGCGGCGCACATCCAGCGCTTCGGTCACCCGGGGAGAGGTCAGCATCGAGAAGGCCAGTTGCTGATAACGGCTGAGAGTGGCGCCATCGCGGCTCTGGTCGAACTCGCGACGGCGTTCGTCAAACTGCTGCAGCAGCGACCGGCGACGGTCGAGGCGGTCGAGCGTCAAATCGGGCTGGGGCCCCGCGGCCGAGAACCGGAAGTACCCATTCGATTCGCAGGCGACGTAGGGATCTGGCACGTCGACCTTCATGTCGCGCAGGGTCTTGACCACGGTCCCCGCCGACTTTCCTTCAAACTCGGTCCAGGTGGGGTTGTAGGTCGAACCCAGGAACGAGGCATACGGCCCCGCCCGGTTCACTTCTCCCACACGCTGGCTCGAGAAGGGGAAGGGGAGCGCCACATTCTGTGGAACCTGGCTGCGCCGGATCTGCGGATTGTGCTCGTCGAGGTACTGCAGCACCGAGCCAAAATACGGGTGGTGCCGCGAGTCGTTCGGTGCCAGTTCCATCGCCACATCAATGGCCGGAATTCCCGTCGTGGCGAAGGCGACTCCATGAATCGGATACGGATGGGTGATCGAGCGCACAACCGTCATGCGGTCGGTCATGCGGGCAATGTGCGGCAGATGCTCGCAGACATCCAGCCCCGGCAAGACCGAGGGGATCGGCTTCATGGTCCCCCGGATTTCAACAGGAGCGTTCGGCTTCATGTCGAACGTTTCGAGTTGGCTGGGAGCCCCGTAGAGGTAAATCAGAATGCAGTTCTTGGCCCGACCAAAACCGGCGGCCTCCCCCTCCTGCGCTCGCGCCTCGCGCTCCAGCAGATGCGACAACCCCAGCCCGCAGCCCGAAAGGCCACCCACCTGCAGCAGATCCCGGCGAGTGACGCCGTCACACATTCGCTTGGGAGAACTCAAAATGCGCAGCATCGTCCACCCTCATCGACACATGGGTCAACATCGACTGATATGTTACTGCTCAAAATCGACCGTCACAAGGGGGGGGCGTTCGAGCGGTTTGAGGAGGCGTGGGGAAGTGATGGGGGGACAAAGTTGGCACCCCGGGCGGGGGGGGACTGGTGTGCGCTTTCAGCCCAAGTCAGAGCCAGTCCGCAGTCGGCTTTCCGACGAGCTGTCCCCAGAGAGGCGTGCCGGTCCGGGAGGGGGCTGTCTGGCACCCAATTCCAAACAGCCGTCTGGAATCGTGATCTCGCAGGCGAACAGCCGGGCTCCGGTGGATTGGGGAGGTCATCCCACGGAGTGAGGGCTGGCTTTAGCGCCCGGACCCGTGGACAGGGCCAAGGCCAATTCCCCCAGTTGGTGTTCGATCTGTTCCGCTTCGTCACCCGGCAGGGGGCGTTCGCCAAACCGCACCTCATAAAACAAGCGCGTCAGACGTTGGGGCAAATCCGACAGCTGCGAGGCGGCGAGGGGCGGGGCCAATTCCCGCTCGATTTGGCTGGCGAACTCCTGTTGCGTCTGGCCCTGGGGACGGACCAGGCCCCGGCTGGCCACGAGCTCCTCAAATCGCTGGTAGAAGCGGATCGATTGCTCTTGAGGCGAAGTCGGTTGCCACCACCGTCCCAGCAGTTGAGAGACAACCCCTCTCCAGCCCCCCACGGCTGTTCCCCGCGCCCGTGTCGGAGCGCGAGATCCCCACTGCGCCAGCCATCGCAGCAACCCCACACTCAGGACCAATCCCGAAAGCAGCCAGGGACCCCATTGGCGGTACAGTCCACTCGCTACGGGATCGGATGTGCCAAAGTCACGCAGCATTTCATAAAGCTGCTGGAATGTGTCTTTGATGCCATTCCAGGCCTTGGTGAGGGGGGCGTACAACTGCGATTGCTGCCGATCGATCGACATCGACACAAAGTAATTCGACCACAGCGACGAGAGCGATTCGCGCGTGTTCCCCCAGAACCCGCGCTCGATGCTGAACCGCCGCGTCTCTTCGTCGCGGGCATACGGCACCGCGTCGAGGGTCTGCCATTCGTCATCGACCCACGCCTCCACCCAGGCATGCGAGTGCCTGCGCTGCACTTCGTAATATCCGGTGTTCCGGTTCTCGACCGCTCCTTTGTACCCGGTGACCAGACGGCTATGCACTCCCTGGGTTCGCAGCATGATCACCAACGCGGTTGCGAAGTACTCGCAGTGCCCCTGCTTGGTGTTGAGCAGGAAGTCTTCCAGGGGGTCCAGGCTGAAGTCGGAGCGTTGTTGTTGAAGCGAATAGGAATACTCACCGGAATCTCTGAGGAATGCAATCAGTCGATCGGCGATCTGCCGTTCGGCCGACGGTCCGGTTGCTGTCAGTTCTCCCACGACCCGATCCGCCAGTTCCCGCACGCGGACCAGTTCCTGGGGAAAACTGCGATAACGGCGGTCGATATGCTCGGGCAGCCCGCCGGGGCTCAATTTGGCGATCGTGGGCAGATCGGCGTGCGGCCTGCGCCGCGACCAGACGAAGTACTCCCGCAGGGGGACCTGGAATTCATTGGCCTTCAATGTGTAAGTGAAGCTCCCCCGTTCCAGCGGCTGGTAAGGATCAATCGCGTAGGCCAGGTCGGCGGGACGCAGCGCAACGACCGCGGTCTCGATGTCCTGGTCCAACAGGTATTCCTGGCGAATCAGGCCGCTGGTCTTGGGAGTCCAGGGAACAGTCGCCAACTTCTCGACACGGTCTTCGGCCGACCATTGACCCGAGCGGTACTTGTCAAAAATGTCCCCCCGAAAGTACGGCTCATCGAGCCCCTGCAGGGTTGCGAGTTCTTCCAGCCGCAACAGGTTGTCACTGTCGCGGTCGAACAGCCGCACCTGCAGCACGCGGGTACTGTCTTCGAGAATCTCCCCCAGTCCTCCCAGTCGCAGGTTTTTCGAGTAGCCCGTGGTGGTGCGACCCCCTCCCACCGCCGTGTTCAGAAACGGGTTCGCCGAGCCGATCCAGAATCGGGGAACAAGCAGGAACACCAGCACCCCCATAATCAGTCCGAGAATTGCCATGCGGGCCAGGCTGAAGACAAATCGTCGCTGCAGCCAGTGCCCTGCATATTCGAGGCAGACCCCATGTCGCACTCGCAGCGGGGGGGGCGACGGGGAAGAGGAGTGGGCCACAATCTCCTCGGGATGGACATTCCCGGCCGGATCGCCGCTTTGGTCCAGGAAAGTCGGCAACAGCTCCAGTTCCTGGGCACGGAACAACAGGTTGCCCACGGCCATGGTCCAGAGCATCACCAGCACAAAGACCAGAACCAGCAGCCCGTACAGGCCGGAATTGGTCAGAACCGAGCCCACTGCCACCAGCAACAACACGAAGGCTCCCAGCAGCCAGTACTCCCGGGAGCGTTTTTTCTGGAAGAGAATGATCCAGCTCAGATAGCACAGGAAATGAGCCCCCGAGAGAAGTCTGCCTTCGAGGCTGGGGCCCAGGAACTCCCCCAGTGCGGCGGCCGCGGCGAGAAGTCCCAGGGCATTGCTGCTCCACGGACCAAGCGACCAGCGGGGTCCCCGCTCGTTGAACAAGTAGGCGGCGACGGCCAGCAGGACGGTCACTCCGGCGGGGAAGAAGTCTCCCTCTCCCAACCACAGCATTCCCGATCCCAGGATCACCAGGACGAACAGGCTGGCCACGAACACATCGCGCAGAGTCATCGGACGGCCTCCAGCCCCGGGAGGGGATCGAGCTCAAACAGGTCCTCCAGGGTCACCCCCTCCGAGGCGGGACATTCGAATTCCGAACCCACCTCGTCAATCGAGAGCCCCAGACCGGCCAACAGGTCTTCAAGACGATTCTGGGAATCAGGGTGCGACGAAATGAAGAGTTTCCGCGAAGACTCTCCCCGGCGCTGCTCCAGAATGTCGGCGAGATTTCCCGTCGCCGGCGACGAACTCCCCTCTGCCAAGGCCAGGCTTTCCAGGGCGTCCCGCAAGGTCAGTCCCTGCCCGGGTTCCCCCAGGGAGGCAAATTGGCGGCCGCACAGGGACAGTTGCAGACCGGTGTTCCGACCGGTTCGCGCGCGGCTGGTGCAGCAGCTGGCGACAAATGAGATCACGGTTTCCAGCCGTTCCAGATCCGTAGCACCCGGCTGGGGGGGAAGCCACAAATCGACCAGCAACAGCCATTCGGGATCATGTTGTTCCTGGTACTCCCGGACCATCAGTTCATTCCGCCGCGCCGTGGTCCGCCAATGGATGGCACGCCGGCTGTCACCTGGTCGAAATTCCCGCAGACGATGAAACTCCTCGTCAAACACTCCCGTCCGGGCCGGGGCATCAAACTGCGTCCGCTGCTGCGTCCGCAAGGCCTCGCGAAAGCGTCCGGTCAGCCGTCCCACCCGGGGAAGAATGAGCAATTGTTCGGCCAGATTCAGTTCAAACCCCCGTTCCCACAGGCCGAGGGGATACCGCGACGAAATCCGCAGAGACAAAAAGTCGAGCACTCCGCGGGCGGGAGCAGCCACCTGGTACGAAGCGAAACGGCTGGAGTGGGGGGGGATTCTCTCGAACAGCACGGTGGGGTGGTGCTCGTGGGACCCCTGCCGCAAGTGATCTTCCACCTGCAGCAGCCAGGAACTCAGCCAACGCTTGCGGTTGGTCAGTTCGATCTGGATCGAGAAGGGTTCGCCGGCGAACACCATGTCGGGCAGGGTACGTCTCCCCCGGACCTGACGCAGGACCAGAATGGTCGCATACCCGTTGAGCACCAGGGACCCCGCCAGCAGGGCGAAGACCAGCAACAGCATGTTCGAATGGCCCAGCAAGCCACCCAGCAACAGGACCACCATGAACAGACTATAGACCAACGCTTCCGAGGTCAGCCGGGCCCCATAACGCCGGGCTTGGGGATTTCCCCCCCCCAGCAAATACGCGAGCACTGTCCCCGGCGCCTCGGTCAGCCAACGCCAACCACCGCTTCTCCAACCCCAGCCGGCCACCAGAATGCCCATGGTCACCCAACCCCACGTCGGTGGTCTTTGGCTGAACCAGCCGCCACCGCTGACGATCAGCAGCAGGCCGACCACGAAAATCAGGGCGTCCCACCAGGTTGGGGGGCTTCGATCATTCGATGGTGTCGCACGCATCTTCGACGAAACTCCTCAGCTGGTGAGGGGGAAACAGGCAAAACGCATACTCGCGACTGCGCAGAATCCGATTCGCGGCCAGTTGTCGCTCGGCTTCCACCAGTTGCCCAACCAATCGTTCTCTGGTTTCCGCAGTGGCCGCTCTGAGTTCCTGGCGAATCTCATGAAACCGACGATACCTGAGTGGTCCCGCCCCCGCCAGATGTCCCGCCGTCTGTTCCCCTCTCCGGACAGCCTGCTGCTCGGCAATCAATCCGCTCAACTCGGAGAGCAGGGCGTTTGTTCGGGGAGAGTCGGGATGATCCAGGGAACTTCCGGGATGTTGTTCGGCCGAGCGCAGGGTGTGCTTCAACTGCCGAACAGTCTGGGAGTTGACCGGGAGGGAGGGCAGTGGAAGCCGCAGGGTCGCCGAGAGGGTCGCGAAGGGGGGCGGATCCATCTGGCAGAAGTCACGAATAATCTGATCTGTCATCTCGTCGTACTTGGCTCCGCCAATTCCGTGCACGAACAAATCCGAAAGATACAGCCGCGAGAACAGCGTGGTGGTCAGCGCCCGGGTTCGCAGCCGGATCCCACGGGTCGCCAGACGCTGCAGGACGGCCACTGCCGTTGGCAAGCCCGCGACACCCGACGGCAGCGCATCCAGCGTGGCACGGCCGTCCGACAGTTCGAGCCGATCCGCGACTCGTCTCACCATCAGTCGACGCCGCTGGCGTTCCCCCTGGCACCAGACCCAGAACGGAGCCTCCAGCCAGTCCTGGTCAGAACGCAGGTCGGGTACGGGATGCGTCCGACTGCGGATGCGATACACCTGGCGATAGTCGGCCAGAGCCCGGTTATAGACCGCATGGAACCGGGGAAGTTGATTCAGCAGGCGGACCACAAACCGATGAAAACAAGGGAGTTGGCACAGGCCGCTGAGAGGCAGTTCGAGATTGCCGGCCCCCCACGACCACTCTGTGGCGGCCCGGGCTGCCGAAAAGGCCCAGCCAGGATTGTTCAGCGCCTGTTCGGCCTGGAGAACCCGCGGCCAGAACTCGACGGCCAGGGGGGCGATTCCCCACGGAGCCAGGACCTGACCGACTCGCCCTCCGAAAGACTCAAACAGGTTCCGGTCGGTCACCCGGATCTCTTCCCACGGTGCCGCCCCTGGGGTGGTGTCATAGGCCAGCGATTCCCACCGCGGAGCCGACAGGCTGCCCGAAGGAACGAGCAGGCTGGGGGTTGGTGCGACATCGTTGTCGACAATCAGATTCAGTCCGACAGCATCGCCCAGTCGTCGAGCCAACGCCGTCACGGCGAAGTTCTTGATCCAGACACCGGGGTGAAACAGGGCCGGTTGATGTCCGGTTACCAGCCAGAGTTTGGAAACCGACAACGGGGGCGAAAACTGCCACCCGCGTTCCGCTCCGAAAGTCCGGCTGCCGTCAGAGTGACCGGCGGCAGTGAGCAGCCGCTTGGTCCACTCTTCCGCTGCCTGCCAGACTTCAGTCCTGACAGAGTGCCGTTCATCCGCACACGGCCGAAAATCCTCCAGCCAGTCTCCGCCGCAGCGGAGCATCTGGAAGCCCCTGGCGTTGGCCTGGGCCACCACAGGCAGCCCCGCCATGGGGGGGATCTGCAGCAGTCCCCCCTCCGCGGCGGGAGCCCGCAGTTGAGACCGGGAAATCCGCCTGGCGACCGTGGCGGGCTCCCCACGAGAGGCCGGAAGTGTCGGTTGTGGGGAGGCGGACATGACGTCGGACGTGGTGTGGGTTCAGTCTGCGGCGGTCACGGCACAGGTCAGGCTGGGGACGGGATGCGTCGCCAGAGCCCGATCCAGAACATCCCGGTAGTGGGCCAGTCGGATGGCGGCGTCATCGAGCGAACCACCGAACGAGCGCTTCTCGTCAAGATAGACCCTGGGGACGGGAAACTCCACGATGCGCAACCCGGCCGCCACGGACTGCACCCAGACCTGCAGCGGCATCGCATATCCCGTCTCGGTGATTTCAAAATTCCGCAAGGCGCTCACCCGGTATGCCTTGAATCCACAGAAGGCATCCGTGAGCCGCAGTCCCAGCCGGTTGTTGACCTCCTGGGTGATCAGCCGGTTGATTCGCCGACGGTCTTCGGGTGCCGCGTTGTCTCCGGCATGCTCCTTCAAATATCGGCTGCCCGACACGATGTCGACCTCATCCGTGAGCGCCTCGACCAAGGCGGGAATCAGCCGTGGTTCGTGTTGACCATCGCAGTCGATCGTCACGAGCACCTCGGCGTCCGACCGCAGGGCGAAGTCAAACGCACTGCGCAGAGCGGCTCCATAACCCAGGTTTTTGGGATGGGTCACCACCTCGATTCCCGGAATGGCTGCCAGCGTGTCCGCTGTACCGTCGCGAGAGCCATCGTTGATGACCAGGATCCGATCGCTGTACCGCCCAACCTGCTCCAACACTCCGGGAATGTGGGAGGCTTCGTTGTACACCGGCAGTGCTGTGAGGAATGGAAGCTTCACAAAAACTCCTCCCTGGGGAATTCGGTTTCCACGCTGCGAAATTCTAGGGGGTTGACGAGAAACAAAGAAGGAGTGAGTTTTCCGATGTCCCGTTTGTTCCGCCGAAACCGGCTGTACCGGTTAGGGGAGTTTTGTCCCGGGCCGCCAGTTGACTCGCGTGCGGTACCTTGTTTCGACCGAGATGAACCGGGAAGGTTCTCGGTTCCCCCCCACTTTATCGGCTGCCGCCACCCCCATGCAGAGCGACGAGTCTTCAGAAATCCTGGCTGCTGGCCGTTTCCTCCGCTTGGTCCGGCGGGGCACCTGGGAATACGCCGAGCGGGTTCATCCCCGGCCGGCCGTGGTGATTGTGGCTGTCACATCAGCGGGGGAACTGGTGTTGGTCGAGCAGTTTCGGGTCCCCCTCCAGGCCCGGGTGATCGAATTGCCGGCGGGTCTGGTGGGGGATATTCCCGGGGACGATCATCCCGATCCCCGCACGCACGCCCGGCGGGAACTGCTGGAGGAAACCGGATTTCGCGCCGGTCGCGTCAAGCGCTTGTTCGGTGGCCCTGTCTCGGCAGGATTTGGAACCGAAACCGTCGAGTTCTTCCTGGCGACGGGACTGCACCAGGTAGGGCCTGGGGGGGGAGTGGAGGGAGAACAGATCGATGTTCATCTCGTCCCTCTCAACCAGGTCGAATCCTGGTTGAAACGGCGGACTCGCCGGGACCGACTCGCGGATCCCAAGATCTTCGCTGGTCTGTATTTCGCCCGGCAGGTGGTCGACGCCGGTTCAAAAGAACCGGCTTCGACCCAACACGCGAATTCCAGACGAGGCCAGCGCCGGACCAAGGGGGGCTGACTCTGGCGGAGTACAGAACGGCCTGGAGAAACCACTTACCGCCCCGGAAGCGGGTGCCTCTCGAAAAAGTTCCACATCAGGTCATTCGCAGAAATATCCCGTGTGGTCTTGCCCAGGAACAGCAACACGGTGGGCCGACCTGGCCACGTGTGTCCCCCTCCTTCGATTTCCAGCAGCACCACTTCCGCTCCATCGCGTCCCGGCTGGCTGGCGTGGCGCCGGACGAAAGTCCCGTCGCGGGATGTGTTTTCGTACTCGGAGACCATCCACCCTTCAGGGCATTCGTTCAACCGGCGCCAGGTCTCGATTGTCGCGTCGACCGAAAGAAACGTCAGAAAGCGGGGTGTCAGCAGGTTGGGACCATTCCAGGGGACAATCCCATCCTGGCGGCCATGGAAGTGCATCACGGAAACTCCGCGCGGCAAGGGGGCTGGGGTTACAGCCAGTGTGCCCGCCACCGGAGCGATGGCGGCGATCCGCTCGGGAAGTTCGGCAGCCAATCGATGGCACATCATCCCCCCATTCGAGATTCCAGTCGCAAACACCCGACACGAATCGACGGGGATCAGGCTGGCCAGATCATCGAGCAGTGCCCCGGTGAAAGCGACATCATCGACCTCCTGATCGGTCATCGGGCCGCGCCGGCCTCCGCCGTTGAAAGTCTTCAGGGGGCCGACCCCCGTCCCTTCCGGATACACCACCACGAACCGGCCATGATCGGCCTTTTCGTTCAGTCCAGTCAGACGCAGCATTTGCCGGGCATTGGCCCCGGCACCGTGAAACGCCAGGACCACGGGCCATGGTCCCGTTGGATCCATGGCCTGGGGAACATAGACCAGATACGAACGGCGCACTCCATCCACACACAGCGTCCGTTCTTGCAATCCCGACGGGAGTGGAGTCGATGCCAGAACGAGTCCCAAAGTGAGCCACGACAGCATCAGGTGACCTCCGGAAGGGAGCAGGAACTGAACCCGTTGGAACAGGGAACCGACACAGAGAATTCAAACCCGCGAACAAATCGCCATTCAAAGCCTGCTTTACTGCGGCCGGGTGTCTGGCTTCGCTCGTCTCAAAAACGCGAGCAAATCGAGGATCTCTTCGGGTTGCAGAGTGTCGAGCAGACCCGTCGGCATGGGAGATGTCGCCGAGACCTGCTGCGACTCAACCTCATCACGGTGGATTTTGGTGGTGTGGCGGGGGCGAAAGGCATCTGGAGAGAGAATCAGGCTGCGGTCATCACCCCCCACCAGACGTCCTACGACGACTCGGCCCTCCTTCGTCTCCACCTGGGTCTGCCGATATTTCTCGTCGACCGTCTTGTGGGGATCAACAATCATCTCCAGCAGATCCCGGGGGCCGAAGCGATTGGCCACTCGGCTGAGTTCTGGACCCACCGAGCCACCGGCACCATTCACCCGGTGACAGCGAATGCACAGGGTCTGTTCAAACAACTTGGCTCCTCGTTCAGAATCGGGTTCATGATCATGCCGGAGAATCTGGTCCAGATCACTCACTTGCCACCGCTGGACAACCGGCCGTGCCGCCAGTTCCCGTTGTTGGTCGGCGAAAGAATCTCCCTCGGCAGCGAACAGCGTTTCCATGGCCCCCCGTTCGTCGTCGGGGAGTTTCGCCAGCACTTCGTTCCTCAACGCGTCGAGGGCCACAGGCAACAGGTTGCCTCCCGAATGATGATCCAGGCCCTGCAGCAGTTCAAAGTACTGGCGCCGCAGCCCGGTGCTCCAGCCCACCCGCGCCGAGCGGAGCAAAAACAGAAATCTCAGTCGTTCCGCCGGAGACTCCCGTGTCTCGGTCCAGGCCAGCGCCTGGGAAACGATGTGGGGCGAATCGAAATAGACCAGCAGTTCGGCCAACCATTGATCAACCAGCGGCGCATCGGGATTCCAGCGATCGCGCACATCGGCCAGAAACAGTGGTTCCAGCCGGAGCGACCAGTCCCGGCATACGGGAAGCTCGGGACGCCCCATCCTGGAGAGGCTGACCGACACGGCCCGCAGGACCGCGAGGCGTTGGGAGATGGACATTTGCCGCCAGTCGTCCGGCAGGAAGACTGTCTTCGCCAGATGCTCCAACAAAGGCTGCTGGTCTTCTCGACGACCAACTCGAGCCAGAGCGAGTGCCGCGGCAGCACCACGGGGACCCGCCGGACTTTCGGCGAGCGCCCGGTCTTTCCATTGGTCCGGGGGTTGAGATTCGAGCGCGACTCGGGCGGCATGCTGCAGCGTCGGCTGGCGGCTCCCCAGCCAGGCCCAAGCCAGCTCGAGCCCCACCGGATCGATCCGGCTGTGGAAGGCTTCCAGCTGGCGTCGCAGCCGGCGGGCGTCGGCTGTGAACGGCGATTCCCCTTCGTCGTCGACGAGGATCGGGGTATGTCCAGTCCCGATGGCGCGCACCCGGTACAGTCCCGACTGGGTTCCGCGCCCCCCCGTGGTGAAGTACATCGCTCCCTCGGGGCCGAAGGCGACGTCGGTGACATTCAAGGGGGACCCTTCGAGAAACTTCTCGACGGTCGCCACATAACCGGCTCCCCTGGGAATCAGGTGAATGGCATAAATGCGCCCGTAGGACCAGTCCAACGCATAGAGGGCCTGCCGATATTTCCCGGGAAAGTGACTGTGTGTCCCGAATTTCACCCCGGTGGGGGAGGCGAGGCCGATATCAACGACCGACGCCGGATGCTCGGGAAACCCCCGGTCCCGATTGGCCGTTCCCTGACGAAAACCATAATCCCCACCCGAGGCGATGTGGTGGATGCGGTTGGGACGGTACCACGGTGTCCCCAGGTCCCCTTCGTTGTCGGCGTCGAAAGTGAACAGTTCTCCCTCGGCGTTGAAATCGAGGCCGTACGGATTACGGAAGCCGCCCGCGAACAGTTCCCAGCGGCCCCCGTTGGGGTCGATCCGCGTCACATGACCCGCCGGGACTCGGGCGTCGGCATCAAACAGGAAGCGGTCCCACTCGCAAGGCAACAGTTGATCTTCGGCCTGATTCCGCAGGGGCGATCGGGGGGAGAGATCTGCGAAATTGACGCGGACATTGTTGCCATGGATGCAGTACACCATGCCATCCGGTCCCAAGGCGAGCGCATTCCGGCCATGGCCGACACCCCCTTCCGTTTGTTTCAGCAGCGTGACTTCGTCGAATTGATCGTCATCATTGCTGTCTTGCAGGCGGAACAGGGCCCGCGAGTTGTTGGCATTCGCGAACAACGAACGACCGGCGAACAGAACTCCGCGGCATTCTTCGAGGGTGTCGTTGATCACTTCGATGCGATCTACGGGAGGAGGCGAATACCGCAACAATCCCTTCCCTTCCCGTCCGAGAATGATCCGCCCGCGATCGTCGAAGGTGAGGCTGACCCACGACCCTTCCCCCGGGGAGGAACTTCGGACCAAATCGATCTCAAAACCCGGAAGAATGGCCACTTCGGCCGGCGTCTGGGCCGAACTCTTTCCCAGGGCTCGCTTCCATTGGTAGTAGTCTTCCGATTCTCCCTCGGGATTTCCCCAGGGCAGGTTGCCCAGCAGACCCGCGCTGCGTACCGGTTCCTCTTCTCCGTTCTCCTCGAGGGTCCACCACTGCGGGTCGCTCACCAGCACATTCGCAGGTCCCTGCCCGGGGCGCAGTACCAGAGCGAGAGCGATCCCGGCGGCACCTTCCCGATTGAGGGCCCGACAGATCAGCTCATTCGTTCCCACCCTCAAAAACCTGGTGATGTCGACCGGCTGAATGCGCTGGGTTCCCGTGACCTCGAGGGCAGACTCACCATTGATGAGCAGGTCCGCCTGATCATCGGCCAACATCCATGCCGAGGCCTGTTTTGGAAGCTCGCGCAGTGTGAATCGACGGTGGAGTTCCACCGAGGCTCCCCGTGCCTGATCGCGGTTGGTCCAGATCCATTGGGGAATCGGGCCCGGATCCAGTGCCCGGCAGGTCTCCGCCGAAACCAGGCAGCCCCAGGCCAGAATGGCGATCTGGAAAGTCGTCGGCATCCAGGAGTCGAAGGGATGAACTGTCGTTCGACCGAGCATCGGGAATTCACCGTGAATGGGGAGCGGGACCGGCAGGCATCGGTCGCCGTATCGTACCTGATTGCGGAGGATTTGGGAGAATCTTGGCCGGAAGCACGACTGTTCTTTGCTCCCCGTGGAATTGCGGGACCTGGGGCGTGCGAGTAGTGTCACGTCGGTGGCAGGAGTGTGTGCGTCCACAATTTCCCCGGAGAGAGATGTTTGTCATGCATCGGTGTTGCTTCTGGCTGGTCGTTTGGAGCCTGGCTCTCCCCTGTACCGCGTGGGCGGAGACTGCCACCGTGATGTTCCAGATTTCGGCGGGCGACGCTTCCCGCCGGGAATCACTAGTCAGGGTTCCTTTGTCCAAGCCGTTTCCCGCCAACTCACAGGTGTGGATTTCCGGAGTCGCCGACCAGCGGTTGCCAGGTCAGGTGGTGGCTCCTTCTCCCGGTGAAGAGTCGTTGGCGAAGAGTTGGCTGGTCTTCATTGTTCCCGAATTGTCAGCAGGAGAGTCCCGCGAGGGATCGGCCGTCATCGAGACGGAAATCCAATCGCCCGAACGGGCCTTTCGCTGGAAGACTGCGACCCCGGGGCAGACCGAACTGCATTGGGAAGAACGGCCAGTGCTCAGATACATGCACGCTCCACTCGATGAGTCGACTCCCGAGAAACGGGGCGAGACGTACAAACCATATCACCATGTGTTTGATCCCCAGGGAAAAATGCTGCTGACAAAAGGGGCGGGTGGATTGTTTCCCCATCATCGGGGACTGTTCTTCGGATTCAACCGTATCTCGTATGGCGCAGGAATGGCCGCCGATACCTGGCACTGCAACAAGGGCGAGCATCAGTCCCATGAAGGCTTCGAGCGGGAAGAGGCCGGTCCGGTGTTGGGACGGCATGTCGGCCGTGTGGCGTGGCATGGCCGGGATGGCCAGGTGTTTGTCGACGAATTGCGCGAGTTGACCGCCTGGAATACGTCGCGCGGAGTGTTGCTGGAACTGGCATCCCGTCTGACGACGCGCGTCGGTCGGGTCATGTTGGATGGAGATCCGCAGCATGCCGGGTTTCAGTTTCGCGCGACCCAACAGGTTCCCGACAAGACCGCCTCGCAAACCTATTACCTCAGGCCCGATGGTCGGGGTGTTCCGGGCCAATTCCGTAACTGGCCCGACAATCGAGACCACATCAACCTCCCCTGGCACGCCCTGTCGTTCGTGGTGGATGATCAGCGTTACACAGCGTGTTTTCTGGACCGCCCCCAGAACCCCAAGGAGGCGCGGTTCAGTGAGCGCGACTACGGGCGCTTTGGGAGTTACTTTGAATATGAATTGACCCCGCAGCGTCCGCTCGATGTACGCTATCGGTTCTGGCTGCAAGCCGGAGAAATGCAGGAGTCGCAGGTTGCCGCTCTGGCGGCTGATTTCGTTCAGCCCATCCAGGTAACCCTGCGGCCGTAGGACGACAAGTGGAGCGTGTCATTCCGCGCGAGGATCGATTTCAGGCGATGGAATTGACTGGGACAGTACCCGCCATTCTGGCGGCTGTCGTGTGGAACGAGGTGAAATATCCCGCAGAGAGGATTGGGGAGATGTGGCTGATGATGATGCGAAGATGGTTGCTGCTGGGTTGGGCGGGAATTCTCTGTTGTGTGACGCAGCCTGCTTCCAAATTACATGCGGAAGACCGGGTCACACCCGGACAGCTGGTGGTGGAGCATCCCACGCTGCAAAACCTTGGTTTTGAATGGCCGTTGTCGGGAGACGACAACCGCAATGCCACCTGTGAAGTCAGGTTTCGGGCTGTGGGAGTTGCCGAATGGCGCCTGTCCGTCCCCCTGCTCCGGATCGGAGGAGAGCGGATCTACCGTCGGCGTGAGAACCTGGAATACTCCGTTCCTCACGGGTTTGCCGGCAGCGTGCTGAATCTCCAGGCAGACACCGAATACGAAGTGGAGCTGCGGCTGACGGATCCCGAGGGGGTCGTTGGACCGGCAATTCAGACTGTGACCGTTCGCACGCGTCGCGAACCCCAGCCCGCCCAAGAAGGGAGGGTGCTGCATGTGTACCCGCCCGATCATGAGGGGGAACGCGAGGAGCCGAGTTTTACCAGTCTGTTGCAGGCCTACTACGGGGCTGGACTGGGAGATTGGAACATGGTCTGGGAACGCCGCGTGCAGCCCGGAGATGTGATCAAAGTGCATGCCGGGCTCTACCGGCCGGAACGGCTCAATTACGTCGATCCCCAGATGGCACCTTTCGACGGCACCTTTCTCTTGACGGCGAAGGGAACGGTCGAAGCTCCCATCACCATCCAGGCGGCCGGAGATGGAGAGGTGATTTTCGATGGAGCGGGCAACCACCGGCTGTTCGACGTCATGGCGACCCGCCATCACCTGTTCGAAGGTCTGACCTTCCGGAACACTGATGTGGCCATTTTTGCGGGAGCGAAGGAGACGCTGGGGGCCGTCGGTCTGGCCGTCAAGAACTGTCGGTTTGAAAACATCGGGTTCGGTATCTGGACCGAATTCGAGGGTTCAAGTGACTTCTACATTGCCGACAACCTGTTTCTGGGACGCGACGACCGCTACCGCCTGATCGGCTGGACGGGACCGCTCTGGGCCAGTGCGGGAAAATACGGTTCCCATCAACTGACCAGCTATTACGCCGTCAAGGTCTATGGTCCGGGGCATGTCATCACACACAACGCGATCGCGTATTTTCATGACGGGATTGGTATCTCGACGTATGGGACTCCACCCGCCGATCCCCACCGCCGGGCCAGTTCCATCGATATCACTCACAATGATCTGCATCTCTTCAATGACGACTTTGTCGAGACCGACGGTGCCGTGCACAATGTTCGGGTGATGCATAACCGCGGGGTCAACGCCGCTCACGGAGGGTACAGCGCCCAACCTGCTTTTGGTGGTCCCGTCTATTTCATCGGAAACCTCCTGTACCACGTCCCCTCGGGGGTCGCCTTCAAGTTCTCGGCCAAGCCGGCCGGGTTGCTGGTCTGGCACAACACGATCATCGCCGAGAATGTGATCCGCGATCCCTCGTCGAACATGCACTTTCGCAACAATCTGTTTCTGGGGCGAGATACGCCGGGACGTGGGGTGATGGCCTGGGCGAATGCCGCCGGACAATTCAGCAGCGACTACAACGGCTTTCGTCCCAACCGTGGTGTAGCCGCCCAGTACCTTTGGCTGGCTCCGCTGCCGGGCGCGACGGTCTATGAGCCTCATGACGAACAGTGGCAGGCCTTTCCCGATCTGGCCGCGATGCGCAACCAGACCGGTCAGGAGCAGCATGGAATCGAGGTGGATTTCGACATCTTTGAGTCACTGTCCCCTCCCGATCCCGCGCAGCGGCATGCCGTCTATCATGCCATGGATCTGAACTTCGCCCTCAAGCCCACTTCGGCCGCGGTGGATGCCGGCGTGATCATTCCGACGGTCAACGACGACTTTGTCGGGAAGGCTCCCGATCTGGGGGCTCTCGAAAACGGACGGCCCACCCCCCATTACGGCCCCCGTTGGCTGAAGTGGAAGCCCTTTTATCGATAATTGACCCCCTCTGGATGAGCTGCTGCTGTGCGCCCTTCCGGCCAACCACTAAAGTACGCGATCGCTGTGGTCCCGGCGGGCCCGAGTGTGCGTTTCTTCCGCTGCCTTGAATTCCTCCACCCTCTCCTCAACCATGCCCACCCCGTTTGATCCTCGTCTCCTCGACGCGTTGGCCAAGTACGACACTCCCACGATCTGCAACGCGATCGAACTGTTCGATGTCGTTCCGCGCAATGCCGGGTATATGAACGATTCGATCAAGGCGTGCTTCCCGCATCTTCCTCCGATGGTGGGCTTCGCGGTCACCTCGACATTCCGCAGCATGTCGCCGCCGCGCAGCGGCGATGTCTATGCCAGCATGAGCCAACAGGTTGAGGCGTATGCCAATTTGCCGGGACCGGCCGTCATGGTTTATCAGGACCTGGACGTACCCATCGTTTCGGCGACGTTTGGCGAAGTAATGTGTTCGGTGTACCAGTCTTTCGGGGCTCGCGGAATCATCACTTCCGGGGCGGGGCGCGACCTGGAGCAGGTGGAGAAAATCAAATTCCCCGCCTTCACGACGGGAACCATCTGTTCGCACGGCTATTGCCACACTCTGGCGGTGAACGTCCCCGTGACGGTGGGAGGCCTGGCGGTCTATCCCGCCGATCTGCTGCATGGTGACCTCAACGGCGTCACGCGCATTCCGCACGAGATTGCTTCGGAAGTCCCCCAGGTCTGCGAGGAATTGGCGGCAGCGGAAAAGATCGTCCTGGATTATGTCCGGGGACTCAATCCCACCGCGGCGGGACTCGCCGAAGCCCGCAAGGCGTGCGGAGACATGATGAATGCCACCAGTGCGCGAGTTCGCCGCAAGCGATGACCCGGTGAACCGGATCCATGGGCCAGTTCGGGAGAGTTTGGGACAGACGCCATCGCAGCTCAGGTTTCGCTGTGGAGACCAGGACTTGCCGAATGGACCTGGAGTCCGGAATGGGAGAAACGCCTTTGCGACACGAAAATGCTCGCGGGTAGAATCGGGAGGGGAGTTTCAGTTCTCGAGGTTTTCGGGACCAACGTTTCCAGCACCGGAGTGAGTCATGTGGCAGTTGCAAGGACGGGGAGTTGCTCATACCTGCGATGGGCTCTCACGCCGGGATTTTCTGCAGGTCGGCTCTCTCGGGGCGGGGATGGGCTTGGCAGATTTTGCGGCCCTGCAGGCGGCTGGAGCCGTCGATCCGAAGAGTGACAAGAACGGCATCATGATCTTCAATCTTGGTGCGCCAAGCCAATTGGACTGCTGGGACATGAAGCCCCAGGCCCCTCTGGAGATCCGGGGACCGTTTCAGCCAATCGAGACGCGGGCTCCCGGCATCCAAATCTCGGAAATGTTCCCGGGTATGGCCCGTCACGGCGATAAGATTTCGTATGTCCGTACGGTGTACCACACTGCGGCCGCGGTGCATGACACCGGACATCAGATGCTGCAGACCGGTCGACTGTTCTCGGGCGGCCTGGAGACCCCCCACGTGGGGTGCGTGCTGGGCTTTTTGAAAGGACGGAAGAGTGATCTTCCCCCGCACGTCGTTCTGCCAGAAAAGATGGGACCGACGGGGGGGAATCTGCCCCATGGACAGGAAGCGGGCTTTCTGGGGAAACCCCACGACCCGTTCGTGCTGAATGCGGATCCGTCAGCGAAAGATTTTCGTGTGCCGGACCTGCTGCCTCCGGCCGAACTGCCAGTGGTCCGAATCGATCGGCGGCGTCGATTGAGAGAAGTCGTCGATCAATCGGTGAAGGATTTCGAGGCGTCACCCCAGGCGCGCCTCATGGACGCCAATTTTGAGCAGGCCTACCGGTTGATGACATCGACCCAGGCCCGGGACGCCTTCGCGCTCGATCAGGAATCGGACGCGTTGCGCGATCGGTATGGCCGCAACCGGTTTGGACAATGCCTGCTGTTGGCGCGGCGTCTGATCGAGCGGGGCGTGCGGTTTGTGACGGTCAACACGTTCTTGACGGTGTTTAACGAGATCACCTGGGACATTCACGGATCGGTCCCGTTCACTTCGATCGAAGGGATGAAGAAGACCGTGGCTCCCGTCTTCGATCAGGGGGTCTCGGCGCTGCTGGAGGATCTTGAGCAGCGGGGCCTGTTGGCGAACACGGTCGTGCCTGTTCTGGGTGAATTCGGCCGCACCCCCAAGGTGAATCCCGCCGGGGGGCGTGATCACTGGCCCCAGGTTTGGACCGTTTGGTTTGCCGGTGGGGGGATTGTGGGGGGGCGGGTTGTGGGGCAGAGCGATGAGATCGGTGGATTCCCGCTGGACCGACCCACGTCAACCGCCGAGGTGGTCGCGACCATTTACCGTTCGCTGGGGGTTGATCTGGAACATGTTCTGCCCGGTCCCCAGCAACGGCCAATTCCAGTCGTTGACAGTGGCGTGCGCGAGATCCGCGAGTTGTTTTGATCCGTGCCTTTTAAAAATCGTCGAGCGGGTGACTGAGAGAGCGGCGCGAGAACCGGGGTAACAAAAAAACGCACGCCAGTGACGGGACTGGCGTGCGTGGCAAGGGATTTGGGAACGACCTAAGGCTTGGCGAGGGAATGCACTGACCTGGATCGTCCCCTGCGGCTGACCGATTGGGGCAACCTAGATTCCCGGAATGTCCAGTTTCTCCTCCGAGGCGATGCGGCGAAGCTTGGCGAGCGCCCTGGTTTCGAGCTGGCGGATCCGCTCTTTGGTCACCCCGAACCGGCCCCCCAGTTCTTCCAGGGTCTCCGGCTCGGTATTCTGCTCCAGTCCGAAGCGCGAGATGATGATGCTCCGCTCGCGTTCATCCAGCCGACTGAGGATGCGCATCAAAGCCTCGTGTTGCTGCACATTGGTCCGCTCTTGTTCGAATTGGTCCGTACGGCGGTCGGTGGAGGCGAGAAACAGCTCCTCGCTCCCCGTGCGGTACCGTTCATGCCAGGTATTCTCCGCCGGGATCGACCGGGCGTAGTTCTTCATGATGGCCCAGCTCGCATAGGTCGAGAACTTGAATCCCCGACCGTAGTCAAACTTTTCAATGGCCCGAATCAGGGACAGGTTCCCATCACTGACCATTTCGAAAAAGCTGACTGTGGGCTTCACATGCTTCTTGGCGATTGAGACGACCAATCTCAGATTGCTGCGGATCAGCAGATTCTTGATCTCGTTGGCCGCGTCGAGACAGGTCTCGATCTGGTCCATCAGGGCCGATTTGGCCCGCGAGACGTCGAGCCTCTCACGCAGTTTCGCCGCCGAGTACTTCAGGTAGTTGAACTTCCGGAAGTAGTGTACTTCCTGCTCCCGCGTCAGCAACGGGATTTTGTAGAGCTGCGCGAGGTAAGGAGGCAAACCCGGCGGAGGCTTCGGAGTGCTCATCCGCGGCGATTCCGGCACCGGGCTGTGGAGAATCTTCTCGTCAGCCCCCGGAGCCTCGAACTCCGGGTTGTGAATGAAGTCAATTGGCTGATCGAGCAGCCGCTGCGCCCGCACTTCCGTGACAATCCGGTAGATGCTGGTGCGGGTCCGGCCATATTTTTGGGCAAGTCTGGGCACTTTGATTCCTTTCCGAAAACCCCGGTAGATTTCATTCTTCACTTCGTCCGTCAGTTGCAGCTGAGCGTCGGGGAAGACAGGTTCATCCGGGTAGTTGAGGTCGTGATGCTTAAGAGTAGTCCGAATGGTTTCAACCGCCCGCCCAAGTTTCCGGGCCAGTCTGCGGCTGATTTCGGTGGGTGATCCTCCCGCCTGGGCAAGGCGTCGTGCCCGGCTGATGATCTGCCGGCGATCTTCTTCAGTCAGGCGGTTGAATCCCCCTGTCTGTTCCAGGGAGATTCCCTGGCGTGTCAGAAACCGTTCCACTGACGATCGGAGAAATCCGACCCGTTTCCGATTTCCAAAAACGAATCGCCGACTGATTAATCCTCGGTTTCGCCAGCGGTCGACTGTCTTGGTCGAAACGCTGAATTGACGGCTCAGTTCCTCGACCGTCCAGACTTCTTCAGTGCAGGAATCGGCGGGAATGTCGGCGCTGTCTGACAGATCCTCGATGAACAGTCGCAGATCGTGCGCCGCTTCATCTCCCGACAACACGAGGTCGGGATAGAGTTCGGGACGAAACTCAGTGATCTTCTGACAAAGATCCTGGTAATGGTATGTTGCATCGGACTGTAGCTCGTGAACCAGACGCTCGGCCCGCTCGATTTGAGCGAGACGCACGTCCCGAGGCATGAAGCGGACCTGCTGATCCTTGAGTTGGCGAATCGCCGGGTTGTGGTATTGAGCCATGGTGATCAACGACCTCCTCTCGAAGCCGCCCTCCAATCTCCTTGATTCGGAGATTGAGTGAGGGCAAATTGAGTGCCGAACAAGCCGGAAAATTCGATTCCCGGCAAATCGACAGGATTGGGGCTGCTGGGGACCGTGACCGAACCGCTCTTTGTTGTTCGTGTCCGTGATTCGTGACCCGCTTCCTGAATCCAGATTCCGACGACCACATCAGACAACTCTTTGGTGTCCCCGCAGGGCTTGTCTCAAGCTCGTCATCATGTAATACGTTGACAGGTAGAAAGTAGATCAATGAAATATTCGCCAAATAAGCAATTTTCAGGAAAGTGTCGTAAAGTTCTTGAATATAAGGGGTTGTGTGTTTTTCCGGCGGGCTGCGGCCGAGGCAATCACGTCGGTTCTCCCCCGTATTGGCAGTAGTCAACGGCCCAGGCTGTGTTTGTAACTTCCGCAGTTCTCTGTTTTTGGGGCCCGGTGAGTTCCTCATTCCAGCGGCTCTCCATTCGATCTTCACTCGGTTGGTTGGCCTCTCTCTCGAAAGTGGCAGGAGGTTATTTGAGCAGGGCTGGGCGTTCGCGCCGGAATTTCCGGGAATGCCGGACGAACTGTTGTTTTGCCGGCCGTCTGTCCAATTATGATCCACCAGATTTCAACAGGGGGAACCCTTGACCAGAGCCGCCCGTTTCCGACACCCACCGGTTTTGGCACATCTGGGCCCAACCTTCGTTCAGCCAACGACTTCTCCCTTGGTTGGTAACAGCTGCTCACCCCCAAGTTCACCTCTGGTGAGAGACCAGACTGGCTGATCTCTCAAAACGGGAGTAGTGGGGAACGGCAACGCGGAGACCGATGCTTGATCCACACAAAATTCCGGGGAAATCGTTGTAAACTCCCGACTACACGGGATTCCCGCTTTTCGGGGTCGACAGACGGTTTTTGAACGTCTCAAACTGCTCCACATCGCGCAGAATCACTCGCGCAATCGTCTCTCTTGAGGCCCGGTCACCGACTGAGAATGGTCAGACCGTGGGGGCCAGGCTGAATTCTCCGATCGGATTTCAGGGGTTGTCCGCACACCATTCGAATCTATCGAGTAAGATCTGCTGTCGGGGCTCCCCGGTTGTTTGACGTGTTCCGGTCGAGGTTCGCTACGGCGGAAGTGTTGCCGAGCTGACCAGACAAACCACGTCGCCTGGTGCCAGAAGTCTCACAACAGCCATTCATAGGGGTCAGCATGAAACCGACACCCTCAGGTCCCACCGACGGCGACTTGAAACCGAGAGACCAGTCTGTGCCGCTCTATTCCGGCGGTTGGGGGGCGACGGTGTATGGGTTGTTTGTCTTGGGAGTCGGGGCCGCAGTGGTGTTGGTGATGTCGGTGCTGGTGGGGGCCTTGGTCAACGTGCCCGGGGTCGCGGGGGTGTTCCTGATGCGGCTGCTGTTGGTTGTCGTCCTCTGCGCGGTCGTCAGCGGAGTTTCCCGATACCTCGCTCAGGCTCGGTTCCAGACGCTTTGGGGTTTGAAACTCCAGAGGGGTGATGCGGGAGGGCTTACGGGTTTGCTGGCAGGCCTGATGGCAGTGGGGGCTTGGAGTTCCGACCAATTGTCACCGACCGACGAAAATAGTCCAATCGCCGTCGGTGAGGTCATTCAGATTGAAGGGCCTACCAGCGAGGGGGCCACCTGGAAGCTTGCCGATCATTCGGGCAAGGTGGTGCTGGTCGACTTTTGGGCAACCTGGTGTGGCCCCTGTGTGGACGAGATCCCGCAGGTCGCCGCCGCTTATGAAAAGTTTCACGACCAGGGACTCGAGGTCGTCGGAGTCAGTCTCGATCGTTCGGTCCGAGACCTTCAGGCTTTTCTGGCCGATCATCCCGAACCTTGGCCGCAGATTCATTTCGGTGATCGCGAGGACAACCCGCTGGCGGAACGATATCGGATCGAGGGGATTCCGTTGCTGGTGGTCATCGGCCGCGATGGGCGGGTTATGGCCGCCGATGTGCGGGGCGCAGAAATTGAGCAGGCCTGCGAGGCTGCCATTCAGGGAAAGACCTGGCGACGCGATCCCTGGCCAATCGGGGGAGTTCTCAAGCCCTTGGCTTGGATCACCACCGCGGCTCTGTTGGCTCCTCCCTGGTTACTGGCGGGCGGCCTGCTTGTGACCGGGATTCTCGGAGCCATGCTGGAAGTCCGGCTGCGCAGGCCTCAGGCTCCGCTGGCCCAATCTTCTTCGGCGGTGGCCTGACCCCCTTCACCTGGGGGCAGTGGCGGGAGTCTGGAGTCTGGAGCAGGTCGGACGCGCCACGCATCAAGATCCGTGAGGAGCGACGCGGCAGCCAGGTTTTTCTGAGCTCGACAAACAGCGTGGAACTGATCAGGCGGCCCGCGCCAGCGGCAGTTCGCCCACCTGCTCCATCGCGATCACTTCCTGGACCAGGGAAAGGTAATCATCCGCCCCGGGGCAGCGGGCAGCATAGTCGAAAATCGACTTGCCAAAGCTGGGGGCCTCGGCCAGTTTGATATTCCGGCGGATGCGGCTTGTGAATATTTGTCCATTGGCCCAGGGAGCTTCCGGGTCACTGGACGAGAGGAACGTCTGCAGATCGCCCGCGACGTCGGCGGCCAACCGGGTGTTGGTCTCATACATGCACAACACGATTCCGCTGACTCGCAAGTCGCGATTCAATCGCCGGGTGACCAGGGCAGTGGTTTCCAGCAGCTTTGACAGACCATGCAGCGCCAGGAAATGCGGCTGCAGCGGAATGAACACCTCGCGTGCAGCCGACAGCGCATTGACGGTCAACACCCCCAACGAGGGGGGGCAATCCATGATGACATAGTCGTACGGCTCGACGGCGAACAAGTCGTCCAGCGCTTGCCGCAGGATCAGTTCGCGTCCCTGTGTGTCCGCCAATTCCAGCTCAGCTGCGGCCAGATCGATGCTGGCTGGGGCGAGCCACAGCTGAGGACCGACCAGCCTCCGGATCTGTTGCAGTGACCGTTCACTCAGAAATGTGTCATAGATCGTGGGAGCGTTGGCAGGCAGTTCGACTCCCAGGTGCAGTGAGGCGTGCGCCTGGGGATCCAGATCGAGCAGGCAGACCCGTTTCCCCTGCCGGGCCAGACCGGCGGCCAAGTTGACACTGGTGGTCGTCTTGCCGACGCCCCCCTTCTGATTCATCACGGCAATGCTGCGCACGGGAACTCCTTCTCCCAATCCAAGTCCAACTCCCGGGTTACGAGGGGTAACCTGGTCCCCGATGGCTCCGCGGGGAATCCGCAGTATATCCTGGAAGCCGGAATGTCAGAAGACGGAAACGACCCGCAAAAAACCGGTGTTTCCTGGGAGAGGCAATCGAAGAAAACCGTGCTTCCCCGGAGCGACCCGCTCGGCGCTTCACCAGCGGCCACTTCCGACCCGTCGGTCCCTGCTTCCTCCTCCGTCGACCTGGATCGGGGCGACGGAGAGAGGGCGATTGCCGGCGAAACTCTCCCGAAGGGTGGCAATTTCGATCCATGTCTGGGCGCCAACCCGTGGTTGGAACCCCACTGCAAAACGGCGCGATCGTGGCTCCCCAGTGTGGGTGGCAGACAATGCCGCTCCGATGTCGTGCTGCCAGTCACACCCCGCAGCGGGGGACAATTGATGAGTTGGGAGGTGATCCGTCAGGTGCCTGTGGAAGGTCTCAGAAACCGAAACCGCCACGCATCTCGAAGAGTGTTCCCGAGATCTTGCCCACGACCGGCTTACCGGCTTCCTGGCTGGCCGACTTGAATTGGATTTTTCCAAGGAAAGTGCGCATGCCGGGTCCGAAGCCGAAGCCTTCTCCCTCCGTCAGTATTCCCTGCACCCCGATTTCAGGGTTCTTGTCGGTTCCGGGGGTGAACTGATCCGGAGGGATGGTCAGCATCAACAGCAGGGGTTTTTGGTCACCTCCCCGTGCTCCCCGCAGTACGACCTGCGGTGGGGGAGGTCCGGGAGGACCGCCGAAGGGATTCGGGGGGCTGGGACGCGAGATGGCTGTGACCTGTTCGAATTCCACTGGGTCATCGTTCAGCGTCAGTGTGAAGGTGACCTTGTCGCTCGCGACGGCCTCTTTTTGATCGGCGGGTGACCAGGTGGTGCTGAATTCCCCCTGGGCCTGGCCTGCCTCACGCATGTAGAAGGGTTTCGCCGGTTGTTTCTCGATGTGAATCGGGCCGTTTTTGATTTCCTCCAGGAGCTCGCCGCGCCGCTCCTGGATAAATTTGCGGGCGGTCTCCACCGCCTGTGAATTCCCCTGTTGTGCGGGATGCAGGTGATCGCTGACCAATGCCTGGATGCGATCGAGTTCGGCCAGCATGGGCTCTTCTTTCCAGGTGGCCTCGAGCAATTTCAGCAGAGTTTCGTGGTACCGCTGACGGATGTCGGGATCCTGGTTCAGTTGCCAGGCGAGCTGTCCCTTCGCGTACACGGACTTCTTGCCTCCCTGGCCAGGAAAAAATGGCGGCGAAAGAGTCATGTCGGCGCCCCAGGGAATAAACCGGAAGCGGTCGTCCCGGGGATCATGATAGATGTAGTAGTTGTTTTGGTTGTTGGCGTAACCATCCCAAAAACCGAGCAGCGATTCGATCGCCCAAAATTTTACGAATTGGTCGAGGTCGACGCGCTGGGCGAGCCGGGCGACGTAATCATGACCTGGGTCGGCGAGGATGGATACGATCTGCTGAAGGTCATCCCGGTCATCCTCCCCCTTCTGCTTCCCCTCAAACCGGGCGACGCGGTCAGCAAAGAAATCGGTCGGAAAGACCCCTTCGTACAGATGTCCCGTGTCACTCCCGAATCGGCCGCGGAGAAAAGGTGAATCGACCGACTCGAGATGGGTATAAACGCCCAGTGATTCACCATTCACGCTGACGAGCGCAAGGCTGGACCGGGGGGCGGGTAGCTCTGCCGCCGCGAACAACCGGTAGGCGAGAAACTGGCTCGCGACAGAACGATCCTGCTTGTTGTTGTTCAGAGTCAGCTTCTCGAGGCCCCCCATCAGCTTCTGGCCAGTGGCATCGAGCTTGACTTTCAGTGAAGGGCGGTCGGCATCCATCGAGCCGAAAAAGCCTTTCTTGCGAATCGCCGCTTGCCCCACGACCCGGCCCTCCACCTTGACCCTTGCCGGAAAATAGGTGTAGCGGGGTGTGATGGGACCCTTGCTGAAGGCGGTCACGAAATCGAGCGACTGCTGCCGCAGTTCATTCCACTTGTCATTCTCGATTTCGATCTCGACTTTGAGCAGGCGCTGGCCGTCGAACAATTGCTCCGTTGAGAGTGGTGAGTCGACCGCCGGCTCCTGGGCTGCCAGACGTGTCGGAACCCAGGGGCCCATCCAAACTGTCGCACCGAAGAGGGCGAACAGGCTCATCCAGCGGGCAGCTTTCAGCATGGAGCTCTCCAGGCATTGCGGCAGAGTCCCCTCCCTTCTTTGCGGGAAAACAAGGGAAAGGCTGGGTGTGGAACGGAACCAAAGTGTATCGATTCAGATTGGCAACCGGGAATCTGGTCCATCCGGTCCGCTCCCCAGTTGCAAGGGGTGTACTGAACGCCTGCTGTGGGGATCGTACACTCTCGCCAAGAGAGTCACTTCGAGAGAGTCGACTCCGCCCCAAAAATACACCATTCGGGATGGCTTGTTCGACGCTGTTCTGTTGGCTGACGGAAGAGGGGGCCCTTCCGCTTCGGCACTGGTTTGGCCG
Organism: uncultured Planctomycetaceae bacterium; assembly: GCA_903861195.1. Lineage (GTDB taxonomy): Bacteria > Planctomycetota > Planctomycetia > Planctomycetales > Planctomycetaceae > UBA10511. Next base: position 45,103 of record CAIOTJ010000014.1, read on the forward strand.
ACGATCTGAATCGCGACCGTCTCCCGAAGGAAACCGACGTCAGCTGAACTGGATCAGGCTGGATTCCTGTGGTGGTCCGTGCGGGCCGGAACGTGGATCCATCACGATTCCGTCTGGAAAGGTGATCGGTCAGCCGACGACCTACAGCAGGGACCCCACCGGGCGTATCCCTTGACCCACCGATTGCGGGAGGTCAAGAATCTGAAGTCAGAGTCGCGGCAAGCTGGCCAGTGGCCCCGCCAGTTCCGTTGGTCGTTTTCCTTCGGGTTCCCATGTCAAAGTCCCCTGCATTCCCTCCGCTCAACACGTTCCTTGGAATGGTGTCAAGGGTCACCCTGATGGCATTGGTCGGAATGGTGCTCGGGGCACTTTTTGGTTGGGGGGCAGGTTCCCTCGCGCCAACATTTTTCGCCCAGATGCAGCCCTGGACTTCGGTCGAGCCACAGGGGATCGCGATTGTCCTCGGTGCGTTCGGAGGCGTGCTGTGTGGCGGGGCATTGGGGGGCTTCGCCCTGTTCCTGCAATTGCTGGTGACATGGCGAACGGAACGGGGGGGACCCGCCGAGTGATGCCCGCTTCCGTCGAGGCGGGTCGGACAAGGGGCGGGACAATTCCCGGCGATGATCGCCCATGTCTCAGGGAGAGGCGGCCCGCGGCTTCCGCTCAGCCAGCAGTCCCTCGATGACCTTGGTCAACTGTTCGTCTCCGCGGGCTCCTTTCCAGCGCATTTCTCCCTGCCACCACTGGCGGATGTAGCCGTCGCCATCGATGACGTAGACCGTCGGCCACATCGTATTGCCCCAGGCCTTCCAGTTTTTTGCTTCAAGGTCGACCAGAACGGGATAGGTCAGGCCGTCACGTCGTGCTGCCTCGGTGATGGCGGTGACCTGCCTTTCGTTCTCGGTCTCCGGGGTTTGGATGCCGAGCACTGTCACACCCCGCTCAGACCAATCGTTGTGCCACTGCTGGTAAATAGGCAGGTTTCGCTGACAGTTGACGCATTCGAACGCGTAGAAATGGAGGATAACCACCCGTCCGCGCAGTGTCCTGAGAGAAAGGGGGGCGCTGTTGATCCAGTGCGGCGAATCGACCAGTTCGGGGGCGAGGGGATAGATGCGGGACAGGCGGGCCGTGTCAAAATCGGGCCCCAACCGCCGGTGATATTCCACCTGTTGGGCGCGGGACAGCAAATCCAGGAGGGCTCGGGGTTCACGCTGACGGGCCTCGTCCGCCACCGACTTGAGCGGGGTGGTCTCCCGGCCTTCCCGTGTGGCCATCTCAAGCTGGGCGACGGCCGCGTCGGTGGTGGCCGCCAGGGTAATCATCTTCTGTGTGGTGGTCTTGTTGACGCGCAGTTCGTCGGCAAGGTCCCGCCGCAGCAGCGCCCGTTCCCCCTGGGCCCGGAGCTCCAATTGGTCTATTCGTTCCAGAGTCACGCGATCCACATGAAGGAACAACCAGTCCCGAACCGTCCGTTCACACTGCAGGACGACCCGCCGACGGTCAGCAAAAGGGAGATTGCGGGCACGCCACCAATCGCCATCGACCTTGCCAAGCACCGCTTCCAGTTGCGTTCTCTTTTCCCGTGTGCTGAATCCGAGTTCCCGTTGCACCTCGGGCGCATGCAGCAGCCCCAGCAGCACCTGGGGAACGAGGATCTCTGCCTTCGTTGCAGCCGGATCCGCGGTTTTTGGCGACGTCTGACCGTGAGCAACGAGCGGGGCCGCGAAGAGCCACGCCCACCAGGCAAGCCGCCTCACCAGCCACTTTAATCGACAACCAGGATCGCAGTGCATCTGAACGCCTCCAAGTCATCCCTCTTCCGGGGTTCGGTTGGGATTCCGTCGGTGCCTGAGGGGTCAGGGAGTAACGGCTTCGGCCATGACCCGGCGATAGGTTTCGCGAGCCTGATCATAGGCCTTCTGGGCGGCTTCGCGCTCCGATTCGCGAATATTCCCCTTCTTTTGGTTCCAGCAGACATCCACCGCATCAAGACACCACTGGGCACTTTGTCGACTGGCCCGCACCGGCTGGCCCGCCACCTCCACCCAGATGGGGTTGGTATGCACGCTGGGAAAGATACGCACCGCCACCCAGCTGGATTGCTGGATCTCCAATGGGATCTCCATCGATTGCAGCGCTCCATCTGCCTCGATTTCACGGGTGGCTACCGACTTGCCATTGACGATGACCTCCACGGGGACCCGGCGTGACTGACCCACTCGGGATCGTTCGAGATTCCAGTACGGCTTTTCATCGAGCCGCCGGCCCCGGATCGCCTCGGTCTCAGCGGTTGGTTGGGCGTCGGCGAGATAGGCCGAGACATCGAACTGAACCTGCACCGTTCCCGGTTTCTCGAGGGCCAGAGTGCTGAGTTTCCCAGCAGATCCTGGCTCTCCAACCGCGATGTCATTGATGCGGTAGTCGAGGATGTGGCTCAGACCGTCGCCACAATAGCTGCGACCGGTTTTCAGTCCCTGGACCCAGTTGTCGTAATTCAGCTCTTCGTCTTCACCCAGCTTGACGTAGATCCGACCCAGGCCGACTTTGTCTCCATAGATGCATGGGAAGTCGGTTTCACCACTGATGCGGGAGGTCATACCGCAGTTGAGGGTGTGATACCAGACATTCAGTTCCCAGATGGCCGGTGTGTCGACGGCCGAGATGAAGTCGCAGACTCCCGTCGTGGTCGTGACGACGTATTCATTGGCTCCAATTCCATCGAATCGGGGCATGGCCAGATCGGGCAGTTGGCCGGCGGCCCGCCCATTCCATCCCGCAGCCGGGTTCCGGCCCCGGAACTGCCGGGAACCATCCGGCATCACATCGGGCAATTCGAGTCCCCATCCCGAGTGGCTGTAACCGACGACACCTCCCTGTTCCTTCCCCCACGCCAGCACCGGCTGGGTCCAACTGGGCCATTGCTCGATGTACTCGGCACCGGGATAGTCATCTTCGGTCAGACGCAGCAGGCAGAGATGTCCGGCATGCGACGAGGGGAATCCACTGACTTCCACGTCATACCGCATCAGGTAGTTGGGACGCGAGAGAGCCGAAGTCTTCCCCTCAAAGTACTGTTTCTGGGTGTACCAGCAGGGTCCCCAACTGAGAACACAGCCAACGTTCAGGTCTTCCCCCAGGATGTGCCGCATCATATCGGCCGGGGTGACCCCTTCGGTGGGGTTTTCATAATGGGCGCAGCCGGCGGCATGGACGTGGTGATCTCCCGAGAACCAGCGCCGCGTGGCGGGATGAATCCAACGGCTCAATTGAAATTGCTGTTTCTGGCTCTGCACGCCCGACTTGATGGTGACCTGATGGGCTGTGGCTCGGTACTCGGGACCGCGAGACACGGCGAAGGTGTAGTCGCCCGGCGGCAGGTGCACCGATTCACCATCGGCCCGGTAGATCTGGTTGTGGAAGAAAAAGTCGGGAGCCAGTCGGCGCGCGGGGTTAGGATAGACACGACCCAGTCGATCGCGAATCACGAAGGCGGCCGTCGACGGACGCCCATCGAAATCGCGGATTCCCAGCACCAGTTCCACCGCGGGAATGCACTGGAAGAGAATTGGCACGGTGTTGCGAAAGCCGATGTCCTGTGTTCCCTGTCCGACATTGAAACCCAGATTGGCCTCCCGCTTTCCCACTTCGCGGCTATACAGCTGCAAAATCCGATACTCGAGATTGAGCCCCGAGAGGGCCGGTTTGAGTGGTTGGCTGGTGAACAGGCTCGCGTCGAGCCAGCGATTGGGAACGTCGGCCGGGGCAACCTGGATCTTGGGGTTGGGCGATCCCGAGCTCTGCTTGTACAAGGGGGCGAGGTTCGGACTCTCGACCTTCAGTTCGGGGGTGATTCCCGGTTCGTTGAGGACCTTCACCAGGAAGGTCCGCCAGCCCTGCTGAATGAGTTCTTTGCGGGCCGGGCCTTCCACGACCGATACCCGACTCTCGGCATTGATTGTGACGCCAGCCACGCAGAGCGGATCGAGTAAAGCCTGAATGGCGGCCGCCACCTGCGCGGGATCGGCTTCGCCCCGCAACTGCTGCAACGTTGCCTTCTGGTCTTCGGAGAGAGGGCTGCCGACGAAATCCAGCGCTTCGGCCAATCGCTCTGTCGCAGCGAGCAGGGGTTGGGCTTCCACCCGGACTACCTTCACGAAATCCTTCGGCTTTTCCTGAGCACCCGGTTTTTCCCGGGCTGACAACACCGGGAGGCCCCCCAGGGCCAGCAATGTGGCGAACAGCCCCAGGGAGAGTGTCAGTGGCGATTTCATCACCGGAGATCCTGCAGAGAGTGTGGAAAGCGTGAACTGGTAACGCCTCAGTTGCCTGGTTCGGAATCGCCCTCAGGGCGTCGCGGTGGACGGACTCGAGGCCGCAACGAACCGGGACCCGTGCCCGTGCGTCTTGGGCCTCGTGCGTCGTCGGGTGAGCGAGCTTCACCATCGGGTCCTCCCTCTCCCTCGGCTTCTCCACTGTTCATGGGGGGCCCGGGAGGGCCAAATCCCGGACCGCGCCCCCCTTGACGTTGGAACTGGTTCAGCCACGGCGGTTGGGGTGGGGGCGCGGGAAATTCATCCGTGTGGGCTCGCATATACATCTGCCGCAGCTTCATCTCTTGCGACCCATAAGGGACTCGCATCACTTCGTCCTGTTGCTCACCCTTCATCTGCACGAAAAACTCCTCGAGCTTCGCGGGATCGATGTCCTGGGCCCGCTTTCGGAACTCCGCCTGGATGCCGCCATAGATTCCCAACAACAGCCGGGCCCCTCTGCGACGCTCCTGCTCACGACCCAATTGGCGGCGTCGTTCCTCGTTGGGAATCGCGGCGATCATCGCGTTGATCAGTTCGGGTTTGAGCCAGGGTGGATTTGGGTCCCGGCGGTCGGCCGGGTTGGCGGCCTGTAGAACGAGGGAGTAGCGGGCGAGTCCTTCCTTGTCACCCACCCGGTCGGACGTCAGGTAGCCATTCTGGATCAGAGCCTCCTCCAACAGTGGCATGACCGCCACGAGTTCTTCGGCTGTAAAGCCCAGACGCCGTCGCCGCGGAGCGTCGCCCGAATCGGCCGACTCCTGGCGCTGCAGCAGGGCACCCACCTGCTGGGCGCGCCGCACCGGGTCGGGCTCATTGCGCAGATCGGACCGTTGACCGGGAGACAGAGTCTTCAGCCAGTCGAAGTAAGAGTCCAGAACGCGATTGAGTTTGCCCCCGGATTTGGCATCGGTATGCAGGGCTCTTTGCAATTCCCGCAGCCGCTCTTTCTCGGCGCCCGGCAGCGCTCGAAATTCCTGCAGATTACGTTTCAGATTCTCCCGCTCGGGAGCGGGGAGCCGCGACAGCCGGGCCAGGTTTTCTTCGCGCTGTCGGCCCCGATCATTGGCCTCCGCCGCGTTGCCGAGACCACCGCCGTAGCACGTCATCCAGCCGAGACACGTCAACAGGATCCCCCAGAATCGATGCTGCGAGCGCTGGAGTGGTCGGAGCAGGCTCCTGGTCTCCCGGTCAGGCCCAGTCCTTCGAAGAGCGGGGGCTGCACGCAGAAATTCACGGAGAGTCATCTTCAGCCTCATTGAACTCGCGGAATTCCTGCAGTTTACGAAGGTTCTCGGGATCGCCGACTTCGCGGTACTTGTCGAGTTCCATCAGGATCTCGTAATCGTTGAGGATTTCCTCGGCTTCGTTCGGAATCCAGCGGTTGGTGGCCAGAAAGCCGACGGTGCCCGCCGCTACCAGGATCATGCCGGCGACCGCCAGTCCCAGGATGCGGCGACTGTTTCGAGAGATGGAGTCCGGATCAACCCAGGGACCAGTCCGCGACGCGGCAATCGAATCGAGCGTCTTGCCGGTGAATTCCTGCGTGACCGAGACATGGGGGAGTTCTCCCACGAGATCCCAGGTGCGGGAGAGCATGTCGACGTCATGCCGGGCGACCGGGCTCGAGGCGAGCACCTGCTCGATTTCCCGCGCGGCCGGATCCTCCAGCTCGCCGTCGAGGTAGGCGACCAGATTCTCACGCTGCTCTTTCGACATCCGGATAATCTTGGCCATGTTTATCCTGCATCTCCTGTCCAACCCACGGTGTTCGCCGGTTCTCAACCCTGGGGAGTCCAATGTCCCTGGGTGACGTACGGCTCCAGCTTGACCCGGAGATTTTCGCGCGCACGAGACAACAGCGACTTGACCGCTGCCACCGAAAGATCGAGTGTCGCGGCGATGTCGATGTAACTCATCTCTTCAAACTTGTTGAGCAGCACGGCCATCCGCTGATTGTCATTCAGCGATTCGAGCGCGTCCTGCACCACCGACTGAATCTCAGTGCGGTCAAATCGGCGGGTCGGCATCAGGGATGAAGACTCGGCCAGAACCTGTTCTGCGGGAGGTGCACCCAGTGGGCCCGACTCGGACCCGGGCAGATTCACCTCGCGCTTCCGTCCCCGGTCTCGGCGACGATTACTCGCCAGATTGTTGGCGATTCGGAACAGGTAGGTCGAGAACTTCGCGGTCGGCTCGTAGCCATGCCGAGACTTGTAGATCTTCAGGAAGACTTCCTGGGCCAGGTCCTCGGCCCCCTGTCGATCCGATACCAAATGAGTCAACACTCCCACCAACCGGTCCTGATAGGTCGTCACCAGTTGGGTAAAGGCGCCATCATCACCCTTCTTGGCGCGCAGCATCAGCCGTACGTCGGGATCTCGCTGGAAGCCGCCAGCGTCGCCTGATGTTTCTGTTTCGGCCAACGTTCGGTAAGGACGAAAAAGGGGACTGTGGAGATCCAACCCCTCGGGAAATCGAAGGTTGCGGTCAAACAGCAAAGATGAATAGCCCGACTGGGAGTGTACTGACGGCAATCGAGACAGGCGAGTCCCCCTCCCCCGCGGGAGGCACTCCCTCAGGTCATGCTCACGGTTTGGTCTTGGCCCGTACACAACGCAAACCCACTGCGTCGTCCCGAGTCACTTCGGAAATCGGTTCGCGATAAGCGGAACGCAAACACTCGTACCTGTCTTTCCAGGAGCCTCCCCGAACAACCCGACGGACCGGTTCCGCAGGCATCGCCTGGGCATAGGTCTCGCGCCAGGGGTCGCTGACAAACTCCCGCAGGTAGCCGTGCATGTCAAAGAATCCCCAGGGGTTTGGCCGCTTCGCGCCGACTGGGGGGTCATTACCGGCTGCGTTTCCCGTGTGCCACCCATACTCGTCCAGCAGGCTCGCCTTGGGGGCGACATCGCCCGGCTTTGTCGCGCTCTCGCCAAAGCTGTAGGGAGTGGAGGTGCCGGCCCGGCAGCAATACTCCCACTCGACTTCCGTTGGTATCCGGATCTCTTCATCCATTCCCAGCGGGCCTGCCTGCCTCAACAGCATGGTCAGTTTTTGACAGAATTCATTGGCCTCGTGCCATGAAAACATCTCGACCGAGTTGCGCGGCCCCTTCCATTTGCTCGGATTCGAGCCCATGACGGCTTCCCAGAGATTTTGGGGAACCTCGTACTTGGCCATCGAAAATGCCTGGGTCAACGCAACCTTCCGGGCCGGTTGTTCGGTGAAGGGCCCCCCCGGGGTGCCCATCTGGAAACTCTCGGGAAACATCCCGGAGCCTGGGGTCACCGGTATGAATTCCTCCGTAAACGTTTTGAGCAGGGCCAAGGTTGACTCTGGAATCTCGTCGGCGCGCGGCGCCGCCACTCCCAGCCAGAGCAACGCACCCCATGCGACCAGAAAACTTCGAAAGGGGATGTCAATTCGCATCGGGATCTCCAGAAGACAGGTGCGGGTGAGATGGGAGGCAGGGGGCTCTGGAATGCAGGGCGGCTCCCCACAGGACCCCGCTCAGATGACCGGGAGTTCAAACCCTTGCCGGTACTGCCGCCCCAGCAGCGCACTCGCCGAGGGGTTGTGAGCAATCGTCTCGGTCGTTCCGTCGTAATCCAGCACCGAACGGGTTCGCCAGGCGATGTTCGCCAGGTGGCAGAGCATGGTGCTCTTGTGATTGATCTCGATGTCGGCATTCGGGATCGAACGGGTCCGCAGGCAATCGAAGAAGTTGCGCCAGTGATTCGCGTCGGATTCCCCGGGGTCAACCTTGGTCACCACGGCATTCTTGGAGTCGTAGACAGTCCATCCCCGCCCATTGGTCAACAAGGTTCCCTCCGTGCCGTAAAACTCGACGCCAAACGTTTCTCCGTCCAATCCGCGAGGTGACCAGGTGCGATGTTCCCATTGGATGGCGAGGCCTGGAAACTCAAAGGTTGCGAGTTGGGTGTCGGGAGTTTCCTGGTCATCTTCGAAGAAATAGCGACCACCGCCACAGGTAATGCGGGTGGGAGTGTCCACACCGGTCCCCCAACGGGCCACATCCAGTCCGTGGATTCCGTTGTTGCCGCACTCGCCCGTTCCAAAATCCCACCGCCAGTGCCAGTGATAATGAACCAGGTTGGATTTGTAGGCATTCTCGGGTCCCGGACCGGCCCACAGATTGAAGTCGAGATTCTTGGGCGGCGAAGAGACAGGTATCTTGCCGATACTCGGACGAACGCTGGTGATCCACGTCCGAACAAACTTCACCTGCCCCAGCTTGCCTCCCCGGATGTACTCGGCCAACGCCGCCATGTCGGGGGCGCTGCGCCTCTGGGTCCCGACCTGTACGATCCGCTGATATTTGCGGGCCGCCTGAATCATCCGGCGGCCTTCCACCGGATTGTGGCAGCAGGGCTTCTCGACGTAGACATCCTTGCCCGCCTGACAGGCCCAGATCGTGGCGAGGGCATGCCAATGGTCGGGGGCCGCACAGACCAGGGCGTCGACCGACTTGTCGTCCAGAGCCCGGCGGAAGTCGGCCCCAGTCTGCGGGGCGGGTCGGCCAGCCTCGGTCCATTGTTTGACGGCCGGATCCAACGTGGCCGAGTCGGGGTCGCAGATCCAGGCGATTTCCGCCTCGGGAAACTTCGCCAGAACATTCATCAATTGGCGGCCCCGCCCGTTGACTCCCATGATCGCCAGACGGACTGGCTCGGGCTTGGCCTCCGCCTTCGGTTCGTCCTGTGCGAACAGCCCTGCGGCCAGTGCGGGGCTCAGTGCCAGTCCCGAGGCAGTCACCAAAAAGTCACGACGATTCGATCCTGACATCACAGCCTCCGGAGACACGCGGGGTTCCTGGAATCCACTTCGGTCGATGATATCGGGCCCACCAACGGTCCGCCAGAACGTTGAACGGGCCGGGTGTTCCGTCGGGTGACTCGCCCCCAGACACCGCCTGGTCTCCGCGTTGAGGTTTTCCCAGACTGTGTGGCTTGCCTGGGCTCCCCCCGCGACGGTGATCTGGGGGACCAGGGCAACGCAGGTAACTCGAAATCCTCTTCAGAAATTCGGGGTGAAGTGCTAGTTTCTGCCCCTCTTCGGTCGCTTCCGCCATTCCGATCTGGCCCTCCGCATGCTGCTGTCTGAACACGGGGATCTTGCTCGAAGGTTGTGGAACCGTCTCGGTCGCTTCGTTCTCCTGGCGATTCTGGGGTTTTGTTGCCTGGTGGGTTGTGGTTCTCAGGTGGCGGTCGATCGCTCGTCGGTCGACCTCGAAATCCCCGAAGACGAGCAGGAGGGAGAGGTCCCGGGGAATCCCCCCTCCGACACCCGGTTGCATCCGGGAGATCGCTTCGGGTTCAGCCGGCGGTTGACAACCGTGTTAACCCAACCCGGATCCAGCGAAGCGTACGAAACCCGGGCTCTGTCGCACCTCGAAATGACCATTGTCTTCGAAGGCTTCAGCATTCCGCCCAGCCTGATCGACGCGGATGCCCGCGTGAATGCTCGTCCTGGGGAACCACCCGCGCGGCAGTTTCAGCTCGGCTTTCTGCGGTGCCGACAAATCCACGAATTTCCTGACGGCACCCGCGAGGTTTTTGACTCCCTCAACTCGCCACAGACTCCCACGCAGGGCATTGTGGGGTGTCACGGTTTGATGGGCAATGGGTTTCGATTCTGGCTGTCGGAGCGGGGAGAGCTGCTGGCGGTCGATGACTTCGCGGGCTTTCTGGATCGCTGCAGCGAGGCGGTGCCCGACAGTCGCGGACGATTGCAGTTTCGGCGTGATCTGGAAGAGACCTGGGGGAGAGAAGATCCCACCCAATTGCTACATGACTGGATTGGCTTGATCCCCGTGCGCGGGCAGGAGGTCGGACAACGCTGGGTCGAAAGCCGGCCGATCTCTCGGGCCGACCGTCTGCAGTCTTCCACCGAGTATTCCCTGGTGCAGCAGGGAGAACGACAGCAGACCCTGGAGTGGGCCGGTCGACAGACATCCCGCGGAACACCGCAGGTCGACGACGACATCGAGATCCGCAGTCTGGGGGCCGATTGGCATGGATCCGCCGGGATCGAAATCGGTTCGCAACTCTGTCTGGATCTGCTGGAAACCCAGCAGTCGCGAATGGCCGTTCGGACTCCCACGGGGAGAGAATTCACCCAGTCCCGCACCACCACCCTGCGGATTGAGCGATTGCCGTTGTCGCAGACTGATTCGGCCCCCACGCCCGACCTGTTCAGAGACTCGCCGAACCAGGCGGCGCGTCCTGTGTCCCGATCCGGCGGACCGGAGATCCGCTGATTCAGCGTGCGGTTTCGGCTGCAGGCCACCCTTGCGAATACGGCAACACGTCCGCAGCCGTCAGGCGACCGTCATGCAGGGCCGAGGCGACCAGCACCGCCGCCACGCCGCGCCGGGCTTCCAATTCCAGATCAGCCACGTTCCGGACTCCCCCGCCAGTGATGACCCTCAGGCTGGGAAACTCTCGGCGTACCTCGTCGCACAACTCAGCCGTCGGGATGCCCGTGCCCATCCCCACCCCCGCGAGGTCGAGCACGATCAGAGATTGGATTCCTGTCTCCACGACCTGGGAGACGATCTGTCGCACCTCCAGAAACTCCCAGCCCGAGCCGGGAAGAGTGAGGGGCAGACCCCCTTTGAGATCGAGGCTGAACACCACCTGGTGCGGTCCCAGTGCATCGACGATCTCGCGGAGACTGTCGGGACCAGATGAGGTTTCCAGGCCGACAATCACCAGTTTCGCACCGGAGTTCAGGATCTCGCGAGCATCGGCCAGACGACGCACTCCGGCATCGATCATCAATCCAAACCCGGCGGCCCGTAATTGTTCAAACAGGCGCAGATTGGGCCGGCCATGCAAAATGGCGTCGAGATCGGCCAGATAGCAGGTGGCCAACTGGAACTGGTTGCGGAAAGCCCGCACCAGCTCCAGCGGCTCGGCCCCCCGGGCCAGTCGGCTCTGGACTGGTCGATAGGTCGAGCGACGCCCGGCGATGCCATGGACCGCCACGCCGTTCAACAGATCCAAAACGGGAAGGACCCGCATCTCGGTTCAGGCGATCGCGGCGCCACGCTTGGAGGTTGGGGACAGGTCCTCAACGACGTGACTCCACCACAACGACTTGGGAAGCAGACCCAAACCGCCAATCAGCAATTGCGAGCCGATGAACAGGCCCAGCCACAGCAGCGCCCCTTCGGTAAACCCGTAGGAATGCAGGCCGACCCCCAGCTCGTTCACCCCAAACCAGCTCCAGGCCGTCGCGATGTTGCCTCCCACCGCCAAGGCGGCCAGCCCGCGCTCCTTGGCCATGCCGCCCCAGCGGGCGTGCAACACCAGCGCATTCCAGAGGACGATAATGAGAGCACCGTTTTCTTTGGGATCCCAACCCCAGAACCGTCCCCAGGAATCATCGGCCCAGAGTCCTCCCAGGACTGTGCCGACGAAACTGAGGATGATGGCGAAGCAAAGGGTTCCGTAAATCATCGAGAGCTGCATGGCCCGCGAACGCTCGGTGGCCAGGGGTGTAAACATGCCATGCAGAATGTAGATGACACCCAGGGTTCCCGCCACGAAGGTGGCGGTATATCCCAGAGAAATGCAGACCACGTGGGTGGCCAGCCAGAATTGGGTATCCAGCACCGCCTGCATGACGGTGAAGGTGTCTCCGTCCCCCGCGAGCTTGAACGAGATGTAGAGCGTCATGAAGCCGGCAATCGAAGCGACGGCGTTGCCGATCCCCAGTCCGAAAATCCATTCAAGCACCAGGCCGAATGCCACCGCTCCCCAGCCGATGAACACTGCCGAGGAATAGAGGTTGGTGACGGGTGGACGCCCGGAGATGTAAATTCGGGCACACAGAGCTGCGGTGTGAATCGCAAAAATGACGAAGATGCCCACCCAAGTCCCCCATTGGAAGGTGCGTCCCCAACCGATGGTGGCCAGCAGCCAGCCGATGGCCGTGGCGATGAATGCCAGAATGTACAGAGTCCAGGCGGCATGCAGCGGTGCCGTCGCGTTGAACTGGGTCTCGAACCTGGTCTTTTCCGCACGATAGTCTGGCGGAGCCGTCGATGACAGGAGTGCCAGGTACTCGCTGACCGAACGATTGAACTCGCCGGGCTTCTTCGCCGCATAGCTGTCGAGGATTTTCCGCCAGGCCTCAACGGCCGGGGCGGGAGGTTGCGCCTCCAGCACCTTGGCCAGAATGAAGTCATTGGTGAAGGCGGAAACCAGGGGCTTCCATTGCGGGGCAGACTCCGAGGAGCCGTCGGATATGGGGACCGCCAAGGGGGGCAATCGCTTCAGCAGTCGCTCTTCGGCCGCAGCCAGATCGTCCCGAATGGTCGCAGCGCGCTGTTGAATGGTGCGCCGGATCTGGGGATCGGTTGCATCGGGGAGCGCCTCGGGATGCATGGTCGCCTCGATCGAGGTGAAGGCCCGCACGCGCCGATCGAGTTCGACCAGGCG
>CAIOTJ010000015.1 GCA_903861195.1 uncultured Planctomycetaceae bacterium
CAAATGGGCATCGCTGGGCCGCACGCGATAGATGCGTCCAAGGTCATGCCCGGCCCGCACATCGAGCTGGGCCACCTCCTCGGGAGGGATCCAGCGCGGATGCTCAATGATGTAGCGATACATGTCGACGATCCACAACGCTCCGTCTGGGCCTGTCCGGGCCTGCACCGGGCGAAACCAGGTGTCGTCCGATGTCAGGAATTCAGAGGCCTCTTCTCCCTGGGCCCGCTGGCCGGCGAAACTGGAGCCGCGGGGAATCAGTTTCATCCGGTGCACCAGCAGGTTCACCGGCTCGCAGGTGAAGACATTTCCCCGGTAATCGGCTCCCAGCAGTTCGTCCCGATACACTCCCAGACCACACGCGGCCGTGGCTCGTCCCGCCGGTCCCGACAGCTTGAACAACTGCACGTCACGCGCGGGGTACAGCCGCAGGGGCTCACCCGGCTCCTCGGCGAAGAAACCCGCGGGTGGGGCGGGAACATGGGGGTTCCGCCGTACGGCGTCGGCAGGCAGCGGATAATGCCGGCAGAGTGTGCTGTTGTCGCAGCCAAACCAGTTGCCGGCATCGTCGCGCGGACGGCCCTGCTGGGTCCGGCCGGTAGCCGCCTCAATCTCTCCCGTATCGGGCCGGATGCGGAAATCCTGATCCCCCAGTTCAAACGTCTGACCCTTGAAGTTGACGATCCTCCCGCCGAACAGCCCACACGATCCATACACCCAGCCATCCAGTCCATATTCCAGACTGTTGACCCGGGCCTGGTAATTGTGGGTACCAAATCCCGAATACAACTTGCGGATGTCATCGGCCCGGCCATCCCCATCGGTATCCGCAGCGAACAGGATATCCGGAGCTGCACAAACCAGAACTCCATTCCGCCACACCGTGATTCCGGTGGGAAACGGAATGTCTTCGAGAAAGATGGCCGATTGGTCAAAGTGACCATCGTTTCGGGATGATGTCAACCGGCGCACCCGGCCTCCTGGCTGGTAGTTGCCATCGAGTCCCAGCGGATAGTCGTACATCTCGGCGACCCACAACGAACCATCGGGGCCGAAGTCGATCGCTACGGGGGAAGTGACCGCCGGTTCGCTCGCCATCAGATCAACGGTCTGGCCTGGCCGGGGTCGCAAAGCCCCCCGCGACTGCTCGGGAGACAGGGGCCGGCTCCCCCGGGTCCGCGAGCTGTCTACGGACGAAGCGAATGCGGGACGCAGTCCCCGCTGGACGGCGTCGATGATCGGTTTCTCGAGCCCTGCGGCGAACCGGGTGGGACGATCGAAGTAAACCATGGCCCCCCCGCCTTCATATCCCCCTTCCCCCAGGATCCTCTCGCTGGGAATGTAGCCCGAGACACCGTTGGAATAACCATTGGTCCACAACCGGCCGGAATCGAGTTCCCGCTTCAATCGCAGGGCATAATCCACCACCACCTCCCCCGACAGGAACACCATGGCCAACGATTCGCCAAACGCAATCGTCTGCACGGGATAATCCAGCTTCGTTGGCAGACTCTCCCCCCGGTCCAGTTTGGCCAGCTGGTACCGGGCGTGATACCCGATCGCGTCCTGGCGTGCTCCTCGGATTTTCCATTCCTCCCGCGAGGGAAGATCATCAAACGGAAGGCTCAACCGTTCGTAATGCACGCGCACCGGACCGGTAACGGGCCGCAGAGCGTTCCGAGAGACCTTCCGGGCCGCCTCGGCAATCTCCAGTCCCTGGGCCGCAGCGACCTCGGCTTTGTCGCCCGTCACCCCCGAACTCGGATTCGAGTCGGCCCCGCACCCCACCGAAACCAATCCCACGGCCCCGGGAAACAGTCTCTCCAGATGCTCCTGGGCATAGCCCGCCCAGTCACCTGACACTCGGTTGTCCGACAGGGTCACGCAGTGGCAGGCATAGCTGGTGTAGACCGCGACAATCTCCTCCTTCAGATTTCGCACCAGCAGCACTGGCAGATCATGGTCGACGGGTCCTTCGGGCGTGCGACGGTTCCGGGCGAATCCGATCCGAGAGTGCCCCCAGGCCAGTGTTGCCGGCTGCCGTTCCCGCAGTGCCAAGATCCCCGCCTCTGCCGCCTGCTGGACCAGGAATCTGGTGTACTGGTCAATGTGGGCCTGGTGCTCTGGGGGAATGGGCGTTCCGAACAGAGTCGGGCAGACTCCGGTCAGCATCGGAGCGGTGTGCGAGTGGGTGACTGTCACTGCGACGTGGGTGGCCGGAATCTCCCCCCCCCGGCGGATTCGTTCGACAATCTCTTGCACAAGTTCGTCCGAGATCGCCATCGCATCGAGCGTGACAATCAGCACCGGATCCTCAACGGCCGTACCGATCGCCAGGGCCTTGGCCCACAGTCTCTGCCGGACCCCCTCCGATTCCTCCCGGCGAAAGCCAAATCCCGAGAGCCGGATGGGAGTTTCTGGGGTGATCTCCCGACGTCCGATGCCAACCTGCCACGCGGTGCTGTCGGCGGGATCATCGGCAAACAGCGCTGCGGGAACCCCGACCGCCATCAGCATCACGACTGCGCCCAACCAAGCGACGATCCGCCTGGCCAGAGCCCGTGGAGATGGTGGCGTTCGTTCGCCAGGCGACGCGTTGGGGCAGTGCGAAGTGGGAAGCGAAATGACAACATCTCGCACTGAACAAGTGAGCGGAGTGGATGAGCCGAGCATCGTCGAACCCTTGAGTTCACAATCGAGGTGGCGGGGCTTGGCCGCGAACCACTTCGAAAACCATTCAGTACAGAATCTCGAAAGA
>CAIOTJ010000016.1 GCA_903861195.1 uncultured Planctomycetaceae bacterium
ATCAGGTGCTGGCGCGGTCGGCCTTGCTGCGGGGAGACCAGCCGCGCGGAGAGGTGGCCTGGGAGACGGGAGACCTGGCGAGCCATGTGGGAGAGTCGGTCTCGCTGCACTTTGAGTTGGAGAACGGAGCGTTCTATTCGTGGTGGATTGAGCCCCCGGGATGAAAACCGGGAGACAAACGAGACCAACAGGGTGGGGACCGGACACCGGATCGCGGGGCGGACACCGGGACGGGTGTGGTGAGATTGATGCCGTTATTCGATGCCTATCTCTTCGTCGATTGGAGTGCCGCGAATGGGGTCTTGCCCGAGCGGCCGCGGGCCGACTCTCCGTGGATTGGGGAACGGCTGCGCAGCTCGAACCGGCAGGTCGAGACGTATCACCGAACCCGGCGCGAGGCGGTGGAGCACCTCGGCGAGCGGTTGCGGCGGCATGTGCGGTGCGGACGGCGCGTGCTGGTCGGATTCGATTTCGCCCTGGGGTACCCGGCCGGGTTGGTCCGGGCGCTGGGGTGGCGGCGCGACGATTCCCCCTGGCAGCAGATCTGGCACGAACTGGCCGAGCGCACCTGTGAGCAGGAGGGGAACCGCAGCAATCGCTTCGAGGTGGCCGCCCAGTTGAACGAGTTGTGTGGGGGAGATTGTCCCGGTCCCTTCTGGGCCCGTCCCGACAGTGTGGCCCAGGAAGCCATCCCCCCCCGTTCGCCCGGGTTTCCGTTTGTCTCGCGCAACGGTGTCTCCCTGGCTCGACGACGGACGACCGAGCTGCACCTGCCACGGACCCAGGAGACCTGGAAGCTGGCGGGCATTGGCGCGGTGGGGAGCCAGACGCTGCTGGGGATTCCGCTGGTACATCGGTTGCGGCAGGACCCCGTGCTGGGTCCGGTGTGCCGGGTCTTTCCCTACGAAACCGGATTCACCCAACAGCTCACCGGGTCCTCCGGACCGGCGATTGTGTGCACCGAGATTTTCATGGGGGTGGTGTCACAGGCGACGGCCCAGGCGATGGGCCGGGATCAGAGCCTGGTGCGCGACCGGGCGCAGGTGCGGTCGCAATGCCAATGGGTGTCCCGGCTCGACCGGGCGGGGGAGTTGGGAGGCTGGTTTGCCGAGCCCGTGGGATTGACAGACGCCGAGCGGCACGCCGCATTGACCGAGGAAGGGTGGATCCTCGGCGCCCGTTGAGAAGAACCCGCACCGCGTCGCAAGGCCAGCACCCTGGCCCACCGGCAGAACGGCCTCTGGCGGCGTGGTGGAGCAGGGTCTAACTTGACTGTTATGCGGAGGGCACTCGTCGCGAGAGCCTCCCTCACCAGCCCCGTGCTCGCGAGTTCTTGATGTCTGAGCGTCTGCTGACAATTGTGCTGTCTGTGGCTGCCACACTGGCGGTGCAACAGGTGGTTCCCCCCCGAGCGGCTGTGCGGGACCTGGAAGTCGACCGCCTGGTGGTACGCGGTGAACTGATTGTCTCCGACACCGGAAAACCGTGGGAAGAGGGCTATGAAGAACAGCAGATTCCCCGGGGGATCTATGCCCGAGGATTGGCGGACGGTCCGGGGGGGCTCTGGGTCCGCAGCCGGTTGATCAAGGGAGAGGTCGACGACCCGTTCGATGACCGGTTTCATGCGGTGGAACGCGATGGTTCGCTGCGCCGGGCCCCGGGGCACATCTCGTGGAATGTCTGGCTCGACGGGGCGTGGCGGCAGATGGCGATTGTTCAGGGGGAAGGGGTCGAGTTCTCGGAGGTTCCCCGGGAGCAGTGGAATGGGGCCACGCATCCGGGACGGATCCGGCTGCAAACCTTCCGGCCCGGTCATCAGGAACCCTTGACCGACGCCCTGATTGGCCAGGGAATGATGAGCCTCGGCGGGGGAGGCTACGGCGGCGGTGGCTTGACCGAGCCCCGCGAGGTGCTTGAGTTGTGGGGGGGCCAGTTGCGGCAGCATGCGCTCCCCGCGCCGCAAGCCCCCGCAGCCGTGACCGAGGATGACTCGGGATCCCATACCTACACGCTGGTCGCCCTGGGTCCCCAGGGAGTGCGCAGCGCGGTGTCGGTCCCGTTGGAGACCCGGGGACGAGCCCTGCTGAAGTGGGACAGTGTGCCGGGAGCCGATTCCTACGTCGTGCTCTGTGATGGCGAACCGGTCGGGCCGCCGGTGCGCATCGAGGGAGCCGAAAAACGCTGGCGCGATCCGCGGATGAAGTGAGTCTCTGTGACCCGGCGGACCAGCGGCGGGCCGTTTCCTTCCGCTGGATCGAACGCCGTTTCCCGGCGGTCGCCCCCGACATGACTCTGTGCCGGGGGCCTCGTTACGATGCCCGTCTG
>CAIOTJ010000017.1 GCA_903861195.1 uncultured Planctomycetaceae bacterium
CCCCACCCAGCCGGGCATTGTGCAACCGGGACAGCCCCAGCGGCCCGGTCTCGGAGATCGCCCGGGGCTGGGAGACCGGCCCGGGCGTCCGGATCGACCCGACCGCCCGGATCGTCCCGGACGGCCTGGTGAGCCGGGAGCGATTGGGACCACCCGTCCCTCCCCAGGGGGGCCGGTCACTCCCCAGCCGGTGAATCCGGGAATCAATCCCGGTCAACCCGTCACACCCACGCAGCCGGGGATTGTCCAGCCGGGACGCCCGGGCCTTGGCAATCGTCCCGGTCGACCCGATCGCCCGAACTTCGGAAACCGGCCCGGGGAAACCATCTCCGGGGGGCTTCCCTCGTTGCCCACGGGACCGGCCCGGCCCGATCGGCCGGTTCGCCCGGAACGGCCCGTGCGGCCAGAGCGCCCCGTGGTGACCCGCCCGCGGCCTCAACCCCCCACCAACGTGACGAACAACATCAACAACGTCACGAATAACATCAACAACATCAACATCAACAACAACGTGAACAACTGGGGCAACCGTCCCGGTTATGGCTGGTGGGGCGGGCGCCCGTCCTACAAGCCGTTCGGCACCTACTGGCACGACACCCACGTCCATGTGCACCACCACTCGTGGTATCAGGGAGCGTGGGGAGGTCCATGGGCGGCCATCACCATCGGGCCCTTCGCTTGGGGACTGCTGGGTGGGGGAAATGCAAATTTCCTCTATTCCAGCGGCTATGTGTCGTATGTAAATCCTTACTGTGGCCAGACGGTGATCGTTGACGGAATCGACTACACCCGCCCGATCGTCGTCCAGCCAGTGGTACAGGTGGAGGAGCCCGTCCAGCCTGGAGTATCCGCTCCCCAACCCGCCGCCGAGCCGGGGCTGGCAGAGTTTGACCAGGCCCTGGCCCTGTTCCGGGCGGGAGATTATCCAAACGCCAGGTCGCAGGCTCTCCAAGCGCTGCGGCTGCGGCCGGGCGATCCCGCCGCCCATGAGTTCTACGCCCTGTGTCTGTTCGCCACCGGCGAGTACCAGAGTGCGGCCGGTGTCCTGAACGCCCTCCTGGCCAGCTCTCCCGGCTGGGACTGGGCGACGATGTCTCGACTGTATGGTGAACCCGGCCGGTATACTCCGCAGTTGCGGGCCCTGGAAGAAGCGTCGAAGGCACAGCCCGACAATGTGGCCCTGCAGTTCCTGCTGGGGTATCATTATCTCGTCTGCGGGCATCCCGACAATGCCCTCAAGAAGTTCAATCGCGTGAAGGAACTGCAGCCCCGCGACCTGGTCGCCGCGCAGCTGGCCAAGGCCCTCGACCAAGGCCAGGCACAGGCACAGGCACAGGCCCCCCCCGCTATTCCTCCGGGAACGGGGGGCATCGATCCCATTCCTCCCGAGTTGCAACCGAAACCGGCCCAGCCTGAGGCCAAGCCCGTGCCCGGAGACACCACTCCCGAAGAACCTGCGCAGGAACCGGCTGCCGAGGAATTCTTCGACCTCGTCGGCACCTGGATCGCCGAGTTGCCGCAGGGGGGTAAGGTGATCCTCACCATCAGCGAAGAGAGCGGGTTCACCTGGCTGGTGGAACCCCAAGGGGGCGAGCCCCGCACTATCCAGGGAACCCTCGATGTCGACGGTGACGCCCTGCTGCTCGACAGCCCCGAAGAGGGAGCGATGTCCGGCAGTGCGGTGGTCAAGGGCCCCAATAGCTTCTCGTTCGTCCTGCAAGGAGGGCCGCCGGGTGATCCCGGATTGAGTTTCCAGCGGCGGGGTGAGCCGCGAGGACCGGCGACGGACACCAGGAACGATGCCGATCCCAAGCCCGAAGGAACTGAAACGCAGCCTGAGGCGAGGTCGGAAACTTCTGCGCCAGCCCCCCAACCCAAAGGAACTTTGCAGATTCCGGGCGATCAGCCTGAATCGATCGACGCGAAAAAGGTGGTTGAGGAGGAGTTGCAGCCCGAGCTCCCCCCTCCGCCGGAATCCCCCACCGAAGTCCCGACGACGGGTGTACCCAACGATTGAGTTCGTTGAACAGCTCTGGATTTAGAACCTCAATTCACCCCCGGCCGGGAGAAACTTTTCCCCAGGCCGGGGGTTTTGTTGTTAGCGGGGGCTACGCCGGTGGTCAGAATCGTCGGCTTCACGGATTCCTCATGCCCAGAGAACATGAAGGTGTGTTGATGAAAACTCAGATGGTGTGTCTGTGGCGTAGTGTGCTGTGCGGCCTTGTAGCTGCCGTTGTGGTTCCGGGTGTGGCCCTGGCCCAGGGACAGGGGCGGGGTGGTTTTGGCGGCGGATTCGGAGGCGGATTTCCAGGGCAGGGGGGTGGCATTGCCGGCCTGCTGCTGATGGAGGAGGTCCAGACGGAACTCAAACTGACAGATGAACAAAAGACCAAGCTACGCGACTCACGCGAGGAACTCCGGGGAGGAGCCCGCGGACGTCGTGGGGCTGGTGCAGCTGGAGAGCAAGGAACCGAAGGCACTCCCAATTTCCGGGACATGTCGCGTGAGGAACGGCAGAAGTTCATGGAAGACGCTCGGAAGCGGATGGAAGAGCAGTCGAAGAAGGCCGAGGAATTGGCCAAGGGGATCCTCAATCCCGAGCAGTTGACCCGTCTGAACGAACTGAGGATCCAGCAGCAGGGAATCCGTGCCATGGGCCGGTCCGAAGTCGCCGCCGCTCTGAAACTGACCGACGCCCAGAAAGAGGCGATTGACGACATTCTCGAAGCGGCCCGGCCGCAGCGCGGCCAGGGTGGTGCGGGAGGCGGGGGTTTCGGTGGGGGACGCCCCTCGGTTGAAGACCGCGAGAAGGCGCGTGCCGCTGCTGAAGAACGGAACAATAAGACTCAGGCCGACATCGACGCTGTCCTGACCGAAACCCAAAAGGCCGATTGGGCCAAGCTGCAGGGGGCCAAGTTCACCTTCCCGGAGCGCCCCGCTTTTGGTGCGGGGCGACGTGGCGGCCCAGGGGGCGAAGGAGCACCCAGTGGCGGGCAGAACCGGCGGCAGCGCCCCAACCGCCCCGCGCCTGAGGCCTGACCGTCGAGGTCAGGGCTGCGAGGTGGAACAGGGCGGAGCCACCAAGGTCAGCATTACTGGGCAACCTCCCGCTGACAGTCAGACATCCCGCAGCCGCATCGGCAGCCGCGGGATGTTTCTCTTTAAGGCGTTGACCACTGCATTTGAAGAATGTCAGCCGTCTGCGCGGGCGAGGGCGGCGGCGATTTGAATGGCCCCCCACATCCCCTCTCCGCGGGCCATTCCGTGCCAGGCGATGTCGAAGGCTGTGCCGTGGCTGGGGCTGGTCCGCACGATTGGCAGGCCCAACGTCACATTCACGGCGCGGTCAAACCCCAAGAGCTTGAGGGCAATGTGCCCCTGGTCGTGGTACATGGCCACCACGCCATCAAACTCTCCCTCCCACGCCCGCTTGAGCAAGGTATCAGCGGGATAGGGTCCCCGGGCGTGCCAACCCTCGTGATGCAACTGCTCGACCGCCGGTGCAATCAGCCGCTGTTCTTCATCCCCGAACAATCCCTCTTCTCCCGCATGGGGATTCAGTGCACAAATACCCAGACGCGGAATGGCATAACCCACGCGCTGCAGGAACTCCCCCAGCAACCGCCCTGTGGCGGTGATGCGGTCGGTCGAGAGCAGTCCTGGCACGCTGGCGATCGAGGTGTGCAGCGTAACATGCGCCACCCCCAGGCCGTCATAGCCGAAGGGGAGCGATGCGGGAGCGATCGCGGTGGAGTCCCCAGCGGGCACCCGGGGGAGGAACAGTTGCATCGCGAAATCCTTGACGCCGCACAACTCGGCAAGGATCTCGGTATGCCCTGGGTATTGCAAACCTGCCAGATGCAACGCCGCCTTGCTGAGTGGTGCCGTGGTGATGGCGTCGATGGCTCCCGCCTGAGCGGCCCAGCAGGCGGCCCTCAGGTACTCGTACGCCGCTCTCCCCGCCCTCGGATCGTTCTGCCCGGGCGGCACGTCGGCTGCCTCGGGGTCGCCCGGGTTCCAGCACGGCAGTTGCGTGGCGGTCGCCTCTCCTTCCGCGATACCGTCGAGTTCCACCACTGCCAGCTTCGGGTTGACCAACGAGGCAGCCCTGGCCAAGACAATCGGGTGACCCACCACTACCGGCTCGCAGATCCGCAGCAGATCGGGACTCCAGACCCGAGCGATCACCTCGGGGCCAATCCCCGCCACATCCCCCAGAGTGAGGGCGATTCGTGGACGCTGGGCCGACACCGTCATGCGTGAACCCACTGTTTGGGAAAGCCTGCCAAAGGCGACTCTGGTCCCGGCTTCCACAACGCCACTTCATCGATCTTGCGGGCCAGGGCCACATCGAGGTCTGTCAGCGCACGGACGGCATGCGTCTGCAGTTTGACCGTCAATTGGGCATAACCGAGCGAGAGATCGGGATGATGCCACGCAGCGTCGGCGAGATAGCCGATGGTGTTCGCGAGCATCAGCGTATGGGGCCAACCCGGAGTCTGATACGTCTTGCGCAGCCAGCCGTCCCGCACCTCCCAGCCAGGGAGATGGGCGAGTTCCTGTTCGAGCTGCTCGGCCGATAGGGGAGGACTTTTCATGGGATTCGTATCCGGTCAGGAAGACTTGTGATCCCCTGCCCAGAACACACCTGAACCGAGACAGGGAAACACCACAGGGGGAATTGTAGACCAGGGGGGGAGTCGGTAGTGGGCAGCACCTGCCAGGCATCCTGTTTGCGGGCTGAGCCACCAGTCAGGCAGCACACTTAGCAGAGTACGCACGCAAACCGGAGGCTTGTTTCAAGCCCCCAGCCGGGAAAGTCTGCGTGGAGTGCACTGCCCCAGTGGGCGGCTGGGGCCGCGAGAGCCCGGCCCGCTGGTACCCGTTCAAGCCCCGTATTTTTCCAACCGGCCGGCATGCGCCATTGCCAGAGTCATCAGGTATTTGGCCTGGAATTGGCCGAGACCTCCCTGCAGGCAGCTGGCTTCGCCGAACTTGGTGCAGGCATCGGGCCGGCATGAATCGGCGAACAGCAGTGTGGGAACGGGGTGCCAACTGTGCGACTTGAGCTTGCTGGGAGTGCTGTGGTCACCGGTAACGACCAGCACATCGGGCTTCAGCGCGGTGATCCGGGGCAATACGGCGTCGAGCTGTTCGATGCGATCAACCTTCGCGGCAAAGTTGCCATCTTCCCCGGTCGAATCGGTGTACTTGTAGTGCATGAAGAAGAAGTCGAAGTCGTTCCAGGCCTCTTCGAGACGGGCACACTGGTCGTCTAGAGTCTGGCCGGCGTCAAGTACCTGCATGCTGACCAGCCGGGCGAGACCTCGGTACATCGGATAGACCGCGATGGCCCCCGCCTTCAGTCCATACACCTCTTCGAAGGTGGGGATGGCCGGTCGCTTGTCGATGCCGCGGAGGGTGAAGAAGTTCGCGGGGTGGTCTTCTTTGAGAACCTCTTTCGCCTTGGCGAGGAACTGTTTGGCGATCTCGGCCGTTTTCTGCGAGGCGGCGTCGCGCCCCTGCGGTACGAGGGGGGCCACGCCGGTCTTCTGCGGATCGGTGTCATTCACCGAGCCCCCCAGTCCCTTGCCGCGGATTACAATCACAAGCCGATATTCCTTCACCGGCCGCACGAAGATCTCAACACCCGGGATCTCAATCTTGTCGAGCTTTTCGCAGAGCTTTTTGCCGATGTCGCTGGCGATGCGTCCCGCCCGACGGTCGGTGATCTTTCCTGCGGCGTCGAGGGTGCAGAAATTCCCCCGGATTGCCACGTCATCAGGACCGAGGTCGAAGTCGATCCCGAGTGCTTCGAGCACACCCCGTCCAATACGGAACTCCAGCGGGTCGTAGCCGAACAGACCCAGGTGCCCCGGGCCGCTCCCCGGAGTGATGCCCGGCACGACTGGCGTGCTCAGCCCCAGCACACCGCGGGTGGCGAGAGCGTCGAGGTGGGGAGTCTTCGCGGTTTCAAGTTCGGTCTGACCTCCCGGGGTGACCGGCAGCCCTCCCAGTCCGTCGGCCACCAAGAGCACAATCTTCGAGTTGTTCTTCAGTTGCAGTTCACGCAGCAGCTCGTGGTGATTCATGACGCCTGGGATGGCCAGGGGGAACCTGGCCGCAAGGGAAGAAATGCCGTCGGCCAAGTGGGCCCGGCAGCGTGTCTCGTGAAACCGGGATGCCCCGATTTTCCAGCCAAATGATTCTTGAACTTTCCCGGCTGGTCTGCAAGTGTCGTCTCTGCCTCCCTTTTCGGGTTCCCCCATGTCACTTGTGGTCTGCTTCACCCATCTTCTGCCCCGCGTCGCAGCGGTCGCGTTCGCCTGGGGCCTCTACGCCCGTTGGGGGAAGCCGGTGCCGGGAGACCGATCGTGGATCCAGGCACCCCGGCTGTTCAGACTGGGTCCTGTGGCGTGGCGGGCGGGGTGTGGACTGCTATGGCTGCATGTTCTGGGGGCTTGGTGTACGGTGCATTCCGCCAGTTGGCAGCAGGTGTGGATCCATACCGCCGAGGTGACCGCACGGAAGACGGGCTTCAACACTGGCACGGGAGTGATCTGGAACCTCGTGGCCCTCATGGTTTGGACGGTCGACTGCCTCGCCGGATGGCCAACCGGCAGCCCGAAGGGAGACTCGCTGGTGTGCTGCTCGCCCCGTTGGCGGCGGTGGGTCGAGATTTATCTGTCGTTCCTCTGGTTCCAGGCGGCGGTGGTGTTCGCCACCCCGGCCGCCCGCGCCGCGATGGGCTTGCTCTGCCTGGGTGTGGCCGCAGTCATTGTCGCATCGCGCCAGCGGACAGATTGATGTTGGGGGGCGAACAGGGCAGACGGTGAAGTGGACCGGTGCCACGACTTCAACCCGCGCTGGGGGTGGGCACTTCGGGCGAAAGCGTCTGCCAAGTGCCATCGCGGTAAGAAAGAGTGATCTCCCCCGTCTCGGTGTGGGTTCGCACCCAGGCGACAACCACAGGGTCGGCGAGGGCACCCTGCCAGAGTTCGAACAGGTAGTCATGTGGCCGGCCGGTCGGGTGGTCGATCCAGCCCACGTGCATCACCCCCCGGCGGTCGGGGCGCCAGTCGTCGGCGGTCGGCACCGCACCCCGTCTCCAGCCGCAATCGAACTCACGGCAGGTGGGGGGCCGGTCGGGATAGATCTGGCAACCGCCAATTCGTTGATGATCGCAGGCAAACCGCATTGGCTTGCGCAGTTCCACCACCGCCAGCAACTGGCAGCAGGCGGTGCAGTCGCCACAGGGACGCGACGATATCTCCCCGACGGGGTCTGGGCTCAACAGGGGGAGCAAGGCAGGCAACGGGGCGGCAGTCATGCGGGAGTGTGGAGGGGCAAGTCAATCCTCAGCCCTTGTCTCGATCGCGGGCCGACGTGTCGCTGTGGCACTAGAGACTCGTACTCTGGACCAATTCGGTTGAACGGAACGCTTGACCGGGACGACCGAACCCATGTCGGCCCCCTGGCGGAATGGTATCCTATCATTTCCTGTCTGTTCCGCAGTTCTGCACGAGTTCTCCACCGTGTCTTCTGTTCCGCGTGTTTCCTCCTCGTTCGCCCCCGCGGCCCGTCAGGCGGTGTTCGAGGCCCGGGGAATCACCAAGATCTACCGCATGGGCGAGGTTGAGGTGCAGGCCCTGCGGGGGGTCGATCTCGATCTCTACGAGGGAGAGTTCGTCGTGCTGCTGGGTCCGTCGGGCAGCGGCAAGTCGACCTTGCTGAACATCCTGGGGGGATTGGATGTGCCCACGGCGGGATCCGTCCGGTACCGCGATCACGATCTGACGAAAGATGACGACCGCAATCTCACCGGGTATCGCCGGACACACGTCGGCTTCGTGTTCCAGTTCTACAACCTCATACCCAGCCTGACCGCCCGTGAGAATGTGGCGCTGGTGACTGAGATTGCCGAGCATCCCATGGCTCCCGAAGAGGCGCTCAAGCTGGTGGGCATGGGGCACCGCCTGGACCACTTCCCGGCGCAGCTCTCGGGGGGCGAGCAACAGCGCGTGGCCATTGCCCGCGCGATCTCGAAGCGTCCCGATGTGCTGTTGTGCGATGAGCCGACCGGGGCGCTCGATATTCAGACCGGCATTCTCGTGCTCGAGGCGATCGAACGGGTGAACCAGGAATTGGGAACCACCACCGCCGTCATCACGCACAACGCGGCGATCGCGGCGATGGCCGACCGGATTGTCTCGGTGGCCGACGGGCGGATTCATCACATCACCGTCAATGACCAGAAGCACAAACCCTCGGAGCTGACCTGGTGACGCTCTGGCGGCTCTCGGCCATCGATCGGAAGCTTTTCCGAGACACCTGGCACACCCGCGGCCAGGTGGCGGCGATCGTGTCTGTCATCGCCTGCGGAGTGGCGGCGTTTGTGATGTCGCTGACCGCCATGCAGGCGCTGCGCAGCACGCAGGCGGCCTATTACGACCGCTATGGCTTCACGCACGTGTTCGCCAATCTGAAGCGGGCCCCCTCCACGCTGATTCCCCGGATCGCCGAGATTCCCGGGGTGGCCGGGGTCCAGACTCGCGTGGTCCGCGAGGTGCTGCTCGACATCCCCGCGATCGACGACCCGGCCGTGGGAAAGCTGATTTCGATTCCCGCCCGCAGCCCGGGAGAGCTCAACCGACTGCACCTGCGCACCGGGCGG
>CAIOTJ010000018.1 GCA_903861195.1 uncultured Planctomycetaceae bacterium
CAAAAGATGCTGCGGCCCCGGCTGGCGGGGGTCTACGCGGCCCGTGATCTCGAAGAACCGGCCGACGCCCCGGTCAACCTGCGCGGGAACGTGCGCGCCCTTGGGGCTGCCATTCCCCGCGGAGTGCTGCAGATTCTGCCCATTCCCTCTCCTGGTCTCATTCCGGCTGGCCAGAGTGGTCGGCTGCAACTGGCCGACTGGTTGGCCAGCGACGCCAATCCATTGACACCCCGGGTGTTCGCCAACCGGGTCTGGCATCACCTGTTTGGCGTGGGGCTGGTGCCGACAGTGGACAATTTCGGTTCCCGCGGAGACCGACCTTCCCATCCCGAACTGCTCGATTACCTGGCCTCGCGACTCGTGCGGTCGGGCTGGTCCGCCAAATCGCTGATTCGCGAGATCGTGTTGAGCCGGGCGTATCAACAGGCGAGTCATTCGCACCCCGCGGGGTTGGCGAGCGATCCGGGCAACCGGCTGCTGTGGCGGATGAATCCCCGGCGGCTTGAAGCCGAGGCGATCCGCGACGCCATTTTGCAGTCAACCCGGGCGCTCGACCGGCAGCCGGGGGGCCCCACCCTGCCGCTGACCGTCGAGAATCTCTTCGAGAACGCCATCCCCTTCATTGAAGATCACAGCCAGGTTCCGGAAGGGATCTTTCATCGGCGGGCAGTCTATCTGCCGGTGCTGCGGGGGAGCCAGCTCAACGCGCTCGACATTTTGCCGTTGTTCGACTTCGCCGATCCCGACCAGGTGGTGGGGGCCCGCCCGGTCACGAATGTACCGCTGCAAACGCTGTTTTTGTTGAACTCGGGCTTTGTGCAGACCGAGTCGCGCCGACTGGCCCGGGCCCTCCTGGCCGACGAGGGCCAGACGAACGCCGACCGGATCCGCGGGCTGACGTGGCAGTTGTTCAGCCGGCCGGCCACCACGGCCGAGATGGAGGAAGCCTGGGAGATCCTCGACCGACTGGAAGCCGACTTCCAGAAAGTGAAACCGAAAGTTGCCGATCCCCGACTGGACGCGTGGGCCCGTTACATCCAGGCCCTGCTGGGTTCGGCCGAATTCCTGTACCGTGGGTGACCGCATGCTGTTTCCCGAAGTTGATCCCCGGCTGGCGAGTCTCTACCCACCAGGTTCCAGCCGCCGTCAGTTTCTGCAGAGCTGTGGAGCGGGGTTTGGCAGTGTGGCCTTGGCGTCACTGGCGGCGGCCGACACTCCCCGCGAGATCGCTGGCCCACTTTGGCCCAAGGCGACCCACTTCCCTCCGAAAGCCCGGCGGGTCATTCTGCTGTGGATGCAGGGTGGGCCGTCGCAGATGGATCTGTTCGACTACAAGCCCCGGCTGCACAAGGAGTCGGGAGAGAAAATTCCGTTCGCCCTGCAGCGTGAAAACGAGCGGTTTGATGACAAGGCCCGGCTGTTTGGACCGACGGCGACCTTCGCACAGCATGGTCAATCGGGCCGGTGGGTCAGTGACCTGTTGCCTCATCTGGCGAAGAAGGTTGACCAGCTCTGTTTCCTGCAGGCGCTGAAGACCGACAGCCCCTCGCATCCGGGAGCCATTCGCCTGTTCCAGACTGGCTCAGTCCAGTTCATCCGCCCGTCAATGGGTTCCTGGATGCTGTATGGACTGGGGTCCGAGAACCAGAACTTGCCAGGGTTTGTAGTGATCTCGCCCGTGCTGTTTGGTGACGACGGCAGCCCGCTGCACTATCACAACAACTTCCTGCCGGCCCCCTGCCAGGGGACGCGAATTGGAAAGTCGGATCACCTCATCAAGCATTCTCAGGTCAGCCATCTGGTCGACCGGGGGGTTCCCGGCAGCCTGCAGCGCCGGCAGCTCGACTTTCTGCAGGAACGCAACCGCAAATACCTTGCAGCCCGCGGGGGCGAGCCCGAGATCGAGGGCCTGATCGAGTCTTACGAACTGGCGTTCCGGATGCAGCTGGAGGCACCGGGGGTGCTCTCTCTCGATGGCGAATCCCAGGCGACACAGGAACTCTATGGCATCGGCGAGGAACCGACCGACAATTACGGACGCAAATGCCTCATGGCCCGCCGGCTGATCGAGTCGGGGGTGCGCTTCGTACAGGTGACCGATGGGGCGTGGGATCATCATGGTGATCTCAAACCCCGACTCAGGCAGAGCTGCCAGGGGATCGACCGGCCGATTGCCGGCCTGCTGACCGATCTGGAATCGCGCGGCTTGCTCGACGACACGTTGGTGATCTGGACCGGAGAATTCGGGCGTACGCCATACGACCAGGACCTCACCAACGGCAAGGGGCCCCCCGAGTCGCGGGGACGCGACCACAACCCGCACTGCTGGACGATGTGGGTGGCCGGGGCTGGGGTGCGGCAGGGACATCTGCACGGCGAGACCGATGAATACGCCTGGAAATCGGTCGATGGCGAGGTCCATGTTCACGACCTGCACGCGACGATCCTGCACCTGCTGGGGCTGGATCATGAACGGCTGACCTACCGCTACGGCGGTCGCGATTTCCGGCTGACCGATGTCTTTGGTCGGGTGGTCCCCGAGATCCTGGCGTAAACGCCTCAGCCGGTTACGATTCGACGGTATCTTCCGTCTCCGTCCCCGGACCCAGCATCACTTCAGACGGCTTTCGATCCAGATGTTCCACAATTCGCTCCCCAACCCGCAGGTCTGACGACGCAAGTCGCTCCACCAGTGTCCCGTCTGGTCTTTCTCGAATAGCCTCAGCAGACAGGTCGCCTGCGCGGCCGGCAGAAGCTGGGTCAATACGGGGGCCAATTCTTCGCAGACACCCCATTGCCTCCGTGGGTCGTTTTGGGAGCACACCGGCACCACATCGGCCACTTCCTCACCCATGAGGGTCTGGACTTCATACACAGCGGCCGAGACAACCCGGTCCTTGGCTGTGACCGGTTCTCGCCACGCGCAGGGTAATTGCCACACCAGGGACGGCGGTAACAAGTCGACATGGGTCAGCACGGCCACCACGGCGGGCGGACGGCGATTGGGCTGGGACCCAAACCAGTGTCGCATCCATCGCAGTTGCCGCAGGTCGGCCTCCCGGGCGGGAACTTGGGCATTCATCACCAGCAACACAACATCGGCCTCGCGAATCGCACTCTCGATCTGCTGGCGATCTGAGAATGTGGTCTCGGCCGCTCCATAGCCCGGCGTGTCGAGCAGAGTGACCCCGGTGTCCGATTCTGCGAATGCCACCCGGTGCCGGGAAACCTCGTGGGTCTCGGGCAGTACATCCACCCGGGCCACCTGCTCTCCCACCAGGGCGTTGATCAGGCTCGACTTACCGCTGCTGGTCTGGCCGATGAGCGTGATGGTCACTGACTGCGGTTCAATCGAACGAAGAACGCTGGTCAAAGATTCGTCACCAGGAATGGCGAACGTGGCACGGTATGTATCGGCCCCGCCGCGCAGCCGGCCGCTGTTGAGTTCCTTGAGATAGAATCCGACCCGGTCGAGAAACCGCAGGTACGCGGTCGCTACCAGCTCGGTTTGCAGGGCGCTGGTCACATGCGTTCCCGCCCACCGGCTCACCAGCAGGCGGACGAGATTGGCCGGGTTCCACAGAATCGACGCGGCCCACGAGAGGTCACGCAACCGGGCGAACCATTCGGGGGCGTTCTTCAGCTGTTTCCACCGTCCGATGGTCAGCAGCCGGCTGCCGGGTATCGTCTGCGGAAGCCAGGCTTCCAGATCGTCGATTGCCAGCCGGACAACCGACAGCAATTCGGGGACAGTGACGGGATCGAGGGGATTGTCAACGGCCGGGTGATAGTGCCGGGCGAGGGCCAACGCCAGATCTTCGACATCCTTCCGGACCTGGTTGAGGTCGAGTAACTCGGCTGTCGACCGGCCCGCGACGCGCTGCTGAAAGTCGATGATGACCGCCTGGGCGGTCTGATCACGAGGGGTCGACCAGAGAGGCTCGGGAGACATGCCCGCAGCCGCCGGCCCCAGACCGGGTTGCCAGCGCTGGGTCAGCCACCACGCCAGGAGCCAGCACAGGGGCCCCAGCCACCACGTCCACCAGAAGAGCTTCAGTTTCCAGAGAGCGTAGAGCCCGAGGATCGCGGTAGCGACCACAGGCAACAGCCACAGGGCGGCCACCAGCAGCACCCGCCAGGTCAGCAATCCCCTCAGGGTGTCGGTTCGCTCGTCCACAGTTTGGTTCCCCGTTCCACCTGGGCCTGATAACGCGTCCGCAGTTCTTGCGTGGCGGGCAAATGTCCCTGGCGCCGCTGCTGAAAGTACCATGACAGCGTGATTCCCGTGGCATAGACCGCGGCTCCCGCCGCGGCCGCGTTGGCTGCCGAACCAACCCACGGAATGAGCTTCAGGAATTCGCGCAGCATTGTCCGCACCGCGAGCCGGCCTCCCAGAGCAGCCCCCAACTGGGTCCACAGCGTCTGGTCGACCGGCTGCTGATACAGCCGGGCCAATTGCCGCACCAGCCGGGCCTGCAGCGCCATTACAAACGGGATGTCGAGCCACGGGACAGGGATGGCCGCCGCCGCCGCCGCCCACCGGCTGGCGGCCAGTGTCAGTGCCAGGGCCTGGCGTTCGTAAAGACTTGCCAGAGCCCCGCTCACTTCGGTCATTCCCGCGAGAGCCGCCCGACAGGCGGGCGGAAGCAGCTCCAACAACCCCTGCCGCATTCGGTCGAAACCCCACGACGGGGGCTGGAAACCATGGTCCGCGGGAGTGAAATCAAGCGGGACCAGACGGTCGTAGAGTCCGGCGAAGCGTTGTTGTTGGGCGCGGAGGCAGCGTTCCAGATCCCCCGGCAGCCCCGCGGGAATATCGGCTTGGGAAGGCCCACGCGCCGGCTCGGCCCAAGTAATAAACGGATCGGGCTGGGGATGCTGCTGACCTGGATAGCAATCGTGCAGACAGGTGACCGCCAGCAGCACCGGAAGCTGGGGTTTGGACTGGCGGATGGTCCGCAGTGGAGAGACGACCTCTTCCAGGGCCTGGTCGGTGGCCCGGACCGTCACGATCAAGAGGTTCGCCCGAGCCGCGAGGGAAGCCAGGTCGGCGGTCGCATCGTATCCCGCTTCCCCCAATCCACGGGTGTCGAGAAACCGTAGCAACGGCGTGTCGGAATCGGGAAAGTCAAAAACATGGGTCGCCTGGGTTTCGGGGCGAAAGCCCGGCCCGACAACCGCCTCGGGTGAACCAGTCAGCGTCTGCACGATCGACGACTTGCCACTGCCGGTTTTTCCCAGCAGCCACAGGGTGGGAATTGGCGTGGTTCCCAGCAGTGCCGAGCGCTGGCGTTCGAACTCGGCGTCGTCGAGTGTCGCCCCAAACAGCCATTGGTTCAGGCTAGCCATCGCAAGCACCCCGCACTTCCGTCAATTCGCAGAATCAATGCCGGGCCGCGATTCCCGATCGTGCACTGGGGGCATGATGACGATCCCCACGAAAGAAAGAAACGTTGGCGGGAAATGAATGGATCATCGACGAGTAAAAATCGCAGGATTTCCACCACTCCCCGGCCCCGTGTAGAATTGGGGGGTGGTGACGACTCGATTCTCCGGGGTGTGCCTGATGGGCCTGCGCGTCAAATTGCTGCTGGTGGTTCTCGCCTTGGTCACGGTGTGCACTGCGCCGAGGGCACAGGCTGGAACCGATGAGGCTCGGGAATACCTCAGCAAGGCCCAGGAACGTCTGGCGGCCCACGATGTCCTGGTGGTCGATAACCTTCTGCGCCTGGCCGAAGTGTCTCTGGAAGACGTGGCCCCCGACGTTGCGGCCCCCCTGCGGGCCGAGCTCGACACCCTCCGCCGTCAGTACGAGTCCGACACCCTGGCCCGCCAGGCCCGACTGCTGGCCCAACGGCTCGACCGGCTCTTCGAAGAAGCCGAGTTGGCGCTGGGATCCATCCAGACCGGTGGTGCCTCCACTCTGCGGCGGATCGACCAACTCCTGCAGGAGACATCGACCGCCACCGCCATCGGAACCGAGACTACGGAACGCTACCGCAAACGGCTCGTGCTCTTTCGCCGGGTGCACGAACAGAAACTGAAGGAGCGGGGAACACTCGAAGTCGAGGTGCCTCTCGAGGAAGATGCGTCCCCCGCTCGAGGTGCCCGCTCTGGACGGACCACCGAGCTGACTGAGCGGGATACTTCCGGAGCTGAGAGCGAGTCGGGGGGGGCAGCGACCACGGTCCGGCGACGCTCGGGCGAGACAGTCGCTCCTGTCGCTAGCGAGACTGTGGGACGTCAACCCACCACCACTCCCACCGGTGACCCGACCGGCTGGGGCTCCAGCATCACCCCCATCTCGTTGTTTGGTGGGACACTGACCAACGCCAGTCTCTTCAGCCGGTTGTGGCAACTTCTGCTGCTGGCGGGGGCGGTGCTGGTTGGCCTGGTGAAGGCCCGCGCTCCCGTGCTCAACCGCTTCGACCGACTGGCCCGCCTGCGCGACAAGATCGAGACCGTCCCCATGCCGGTCTGGGGAATGGTGCTGGGACTTCTGGCCGCGTGGTGGCTGTTGCAGGGCTGGATTCTGTTCGGCCTGCTGGTCTCGCTGGCGATGGGGGCGGTCGCCCTGTACGTGGGAGTCGATGCGGTCGAGCGCGTCGGGATTCTGGGAGCCCCCGCCGCGGCTGCCATTCGCAATTGGGGACTTCCCCTGCTGGCGGCAGCCTTGGCCATCGGCGTGCTGCACCTGCTGATCGGTGGGGCGTGGATTGTGATCTGATGCCCCACGCAGGTGCCGACTCTACCGGCACTCACTGGTCATACTGAAAAGTCTGCGTCAGGCGGCGGCCCGCTGGGCACTGGCCCGCCGGGGAAGCCGGACGGCGAATGTCGTCCCCTGCCCCACTCCCGGGCTGGTGGCGGAAATCGTCCCCCCGTGCTGGCTGATGATCCGATGGCTGATCGACAGCCCCAGCCCTGTCCCCTGTCCCGACTGTTTGCTGGTGAAAAACGGCTCGAACATGTGCTCCATCACCTCGGCCGACAGCCCGCAACCATCATCGCGGATCTCCAGTACCACGTGGTCGGTCTGCTCACGCAGCTGGATCTGCATCTGCCCTCCCGGCTGCATCGCATCGAGACCATTCGCCACCAGGTTCAGCACCACCTGCTTGATCTCGGGTCCATTCACTTCGGCATAACACGCTTCTCCCTCAGGGAAGTCGATGGCCTTGTCGCGGTACTTGCCGAGGTACTTCACCATCGCCACCACTTCCCCTACGAGGTGCGTGAGGTCGGTGGACTCCCGTCTGGCGTCGCGTCCCCGGGAGAAATCGAGCAGCCTTTCGGTGATCTCCCGGCAGCGGAAGGATTCGTTCTGGATCAAGCGCAGATATTGCTCGACCAGTTGGCGGTCGGCTGGGTCGGCTCCGGGCAGAAGTTCATCGAGTCGCGATTCGAGCGATTCGGCGGCCATCGCGACGGCCGAGAGAGGATTATTGATCTCGTGCGCAACGCCGGCGGCCAGAAAACCGACCCCCGCCAGCCGCTCCGACCGGACCAACTGCCGGCTGCGTTCCTGTACCTGGCGGTCGAGATCACCAGCGATCTCCTGGAAGCGGGCGGTCATCTGGTTGAACGCCTCGGCCAACTCGGCCATTTCATCGCGGGTCTTCAACCGCACCCGGTAGTCGAAGTCGCCATGGGCCACCCGCAGCGCCCCCTGGTGCAGTTGCCGAATCGGGTCGAAGATCCAGACATATCCCTGCCGCAGCAGAAACAGAAACAGCAACAGGCAGATGGAGGCGCTGACCGCCACAGTGACCGAGGCGGTACGATAGACCCGCTTGGCCCGGGCCAGTGAGCGGGCGGGGCTGTCGACCGGGTCGGGAATCTCAATCGCCTGAGACAGCATCTCGACGGCACGCGATTGCAACTCAGACACCCGTTCGGCACGCCCCTCCAGTTCTTCCAGGGCGTCGGTCCGGTCGATCTGGAGATCAAGTTGTTCTTCGAGACGCGTCAGCATCGGGTGCATCACCGCCAGTTGGCGCTGCAGGTCGGGGCCTCCGGGCAGACTGTCACAGCGGCGATGGAAGTCGTGTAGGCTCTCACGGACCGCCGCGGATTGTTCCAGCAGTAGTTCGCGCTGAATCCGGGCCTGGATCACATCCCGGGGAGTTCGCCGCAGCGGGAATTGCAGCCGGGCAATCTGCTCGATCAACTGCATCCGCTGGGGAGCTTCGCTGATCTCAAACTCCAACTCGCGGATCGACTGCTTGTAGGCCGACAGCCCCAGCAGGCTTCCTGCGGCCAAAAAAACCAGCATCGCCAAGACAATGCCCAGCCCCAACAGCAGCTTGCGACGGATGGTGCGCGTCAGCAGCACAGACCTTCACCTCCTTGTGAACTCCCCGGGTGAACCCCAGGCGCGATCCCCGCCACCGGCCGGGCCAGCCCTCCCGGCCAAGCGGCTGGCGGAATCGCCGGGAACCTTAACACCAATGTGGCAAGCCGGGCAAGATCGGGTTTCTGGAGAATACCGACCCGGCAACCAGCCGAAATTCCCACGGATCCGTGCCGCGGCTCATTTCCCGGCCTCACGGGCCCACCGGGCGATTCGCATGAAGAACCTCAGGACCGGGTTTCAAGAAACCCCCGGCACCATTCGCTATGACAAAGAGATCACTGGGGTTTGTGACCCAAGCTGCGTTGGAAAAACTGGGTGACCACCCCCGGCAGCCAGTCGACCCGCTGGATTGAATGGGGGCAGTGGCCCACCTTTGCCAGACGCAGATAGGTCACGTCTGGGGCTCCTGTCTCTGCCAGCTTCCGGACGAAGTCGTCGGCACTCGCCACAGGCACCTGCTCATCAGCGGTGCCGTAGATCAACAAGACCGGCGGAGTGTCGCGGGTGATGTGCGCGCGGGGGGACGCGGCGAGATAGGCTGCGCGACGGTCGTCGGTCGGTGGACCTCCCATCAACAGTTCGACCACACCCCTCAAGGTGCCGTGCCGGTGCTGCTCGGACAGTTCCACCGGCCCACTGTCACTGACCGCTGCCTGGATGCGCCGCCAGCCCGGTTGTTTCTCGTTCTCCGCATCCGCTCCCACCAATGGCCCGTCCCATTGGACCAGCAACAGGGCCAGATGTCCCCCCGCCGAGTTCCCCCAGGCACCAATCCGATCGGGATCGATGTCGTACTCGCGGGCATGCTGCCGCAACCAGTCGACCGCCGCCCGGCAGTCTTCGAGCGCCGCTGGCCAGGGGGCTTCCTTCGACAGACGGTAGTCGATGGTCACCGCGACAAATCCCGCTCTGGCGAACGCCTCAATATGTCCCGGCTGGGAAGTGTCGGGAGATGAAAAACTCGACCGCGATCCCTCGACCCAGCCCCCGCCATGAATGACCACCACCGTCGGCCGCCCCGCCGCCGCTTGTGTCGCCGGCTTCGCGAGGTCCAACTGCCAAGCCCGATTCTCTCCCGGGCGATATCGCAGGTTGCGGTGGACCACAATCTCCTTGGGCGGGGTGGCGGGAGTCAGACCCGCCAAGACGCCCCACCATACCGCGAGCCAGAAAGAGAGAATCCAGGCGCCGCTCTGGCACCACCTTCCTGGCGAACCCCGGTGCTCCCCCGGATCAGAAGTCAGATCCATTCGCCAAGCGGAAGTCGCTGCCGCGGGGACCACCGCGACGCAGGAATGAAAGGGCGGGGCGGTATTGAATGGGGCGTGCAAGAGAAGGGGCGATCGAGAGTGAACCGGGGAGATCACGAACGGAGGACCCGCAGCTTCATTCTCCGGGGGAGGAAACACAAGCTTGCATCATCCCCGCCGGGTCTCTTCCGCCAGAGAGTTGGTCGCGGTCTCCCGACATTCGTCGAGAATCTGCTCGCGCAGTTCGGCGGCGAGGAAGAACGAACCGGTGACGCAGATCAGGTCCTCTGGCCCCGCCAGACGACGGGCCAGTTTCCAGGCGGCTGCCGAGTTGTTCGTCACATGCACCGCACGACTCGACATCGCGTCTGACAGCCGGGCGAGTTCGTCGGCTGGCAGGTTCCGGGGGTTGTTGTGAAAGGCGGTCAAAACAATCGTGTCGAATACGGGATACAGCTGTCGGATCATTCCCGCCACATCCTTGTCGCGGCTGGCGGCGAAAACCAGGATCTTGTGCCGGGCGCGGAATCGCTGGGTCAGCGTCTCCACCAGGGCCGCGACCGCGGCCCAATTGTGCGCTCCGTCGACAATCACGGCCGGGTATTCTCCCAGCACCTCGATGCGGCTCGCCCACCGCACCTCGCGCAGGCCGCGTTCCAGAGCCTCATCAGGCAGCGACCACCCCTGGGCCCGCAACTCGGCCACCACCGCCAGCACCAGCGCGCCGTTCCGCGATTGGTGTTCGCCCAGCAGCGCCAGGGGGAGCCCGGTCCACCGCTGCGAGTCCAATGACACATCGAAGTGGTCGATCCCAGAGGCCCCTCCCAGAGCAGAGGGAGCACCCGGGTGGTAGGTGCTGGTCAGTTCGCGCCCCAATTGCACCAGGCGGCAGCCCCTCTCGACGGCAATCCGTTCGATCACGCTGAGGGCCGCCGGGTCGAGCACGCCAGAGACCACCGGGACCCCTGTCTTGATGATCCCTCCCTTTTCGGCGGCGATCTGCTCAACCCGATAGCCCAATTGCTTGGTGTGATCGCGGCTGATTGAGGTGATCACGCACACGTTGGGACGGCAGATGTTGGTCGAGTCGAGCCGCCCCCCCAGTCCCACCTCCAGCACCACGAGCTGCACCCCCTGCCGGATGAAGTACAGCCACCCCAGCGCAGTCACAATTTCAAAGTAAGTCGGGCTCATTGCTCCGGGCAGCTCATCCATCGCCTGCACGACCTCGGCTACCTGGTTCACCAGGTCGACCAGTTCGTCGGGGCTCGGCTGCCGTCCGTCGACGGTGAACCGCTCTTCAAACTGTGTGATATGGGGTGAGGTGAAGAGCCCGGTCCGATGCCCGGCCGCACTCAACACCGAGGCCAACATGGCGGCAGTGGAGCCTTTCCCCTTGGTCCCCGCGATGTGCACGGTTGGCAGCTGGTCCTGGGGATTCCCCAACCGGTGCAGCAACTGCCGCATCCGGTCGAGCAAGAAATCGCCCAACCCATACTGGGAAGACGACTGCCGCTCAAAGTTGACCCGCGAGTACAAGAACTCCAGGGCCTGTTCGTAGCTGTCGATGCGTCGTTGCATGGAACAGAGACAGAAAGAGGATCCTCATCAAAGACACACGCCTGATTGTAGTCCGTGGCGGAGGGGTTGGCAGTGGGTTTGGCATTGCTTCGCGAGGACACTTTGGAAATTGGTGCAGACTGGCCTTTCCAACGTCGATCTCCGACGATGCGCGAGACGTCCTGGGCTGTGGCCCGACCATCCCTCCATCCCAACCCCACCCCCGCAATCCGCAGCATGCGCATCACCCGCCTCGAAACGTTTGTGATTGGCGATGGTCCCCAGATCGATCCCGACCAAGGGGGCGTCGAGCCCTTGGCCTGCCTGCGGATCCACACCGATGCGGGCCTCGCAGGTCTGGCGGAGGTGTTTCGGGTTCCTCCTGGCGTTGTTCAGGCCACCGTGGGAGGGCCGCTGTCGCACTTCGGCCGATTGCTGCTTGGCGAAGAGTTGACTCATCCCGAGCGGCTGTGGCAGAAGCTGTGGGACGCCCTGATCCACACCAACCGCCGGGGATGGCAGGTGATCATCCTGGGGGCGCTGGATGTCGCACTGTGGGATCTGTACGGCCAGATGCTGGGGCAGCCCGTCTGGCAGCTTCTGGGAGGTGTCCAGCGCGGACCATTCCAGTCGTCTGCCGAGACCTCGACGACCCATGTGACCCCCTACTGCACCCTGGTGTCGGACCAATGGGGGGGCGAGGCGATGTTCACCCAGCAGATCATGCGGGCTGAGACCTTGGCGGGGCTGGGCTACCGCGCCTTCAAGATCGAGCCCATGATGTCGACCCCCGCTGATGTCGTGGAGTTAGCCCGCAGGTTTCGGCGGGCACTGGGCTCCCGCCCCACGTTGATGGTCGATGTCGGTTACCTGTTTCATGATGTGCCCACGGCCGAGCGGGTCGTGCAGCAACTGGCCGAGTTCGACGTCTACTTCTTCGAGACCCCGTTTGCCGTCGATTCGCCGGTCCCCTGGGCGCAATTGGCGGCCCGTTCGCCCATTCCCCTGGCGATGGGTGAGCATGGCGTGACCCGCTGGGAGTTTCTCGACATGCTGGAGCGGGGGGGCGTGACGGTGGTGCAGCCCTACATGACCACCTGCGGCGGGCTGACCGAAGCGAAGCGAATTGTCGAGTTGGCCCGCTCCAGAGGAGCCCAGGTCTGCCCGGGAAACTGGTCGACGCAGATCCTCGGGGCGGCATCGGTGCATCTGGCAGCCTATTCGCCGATCACTCCATTCATCGAGTTCGCTCCGGCCGAGGTGTTCGCCTCCCCCCTCCGGCTCGAACTGCAGCAGGCCGGCTTCCCGGTCCGCGACGGACAGATCGCCATCCCCACCACCCCGGGCATCGGCTACCAGCTCCCCCCGCAGATCGAGCGAGATTACGCCCAGGGCTGAAGAGCGAGGCAACCCCCCGCGACAACCCGTGTCAGTGATGAATGAGCGCGTTCCGCTTGGCACGATGATCCCCGGGGGCCACGATTGCTTGTCGAAACCCCAGCATCGGCATTGGCCATCTCGGCAGACCGAACCGAAGCGTGCTCCGTTGGAACGGCGGGAGTTGAGTCGCTCTTTCTACGGCAGGATCTCGGTCACCACCCGGGCAGGCTCGACGCCGGTGAGACGCTCGGGCAGCCCTCCGTGGTCGACGGCAAGCGTCAGGTGGTCGAGGCCCAGCAGATGCAGGATTGTCGCGTGCCAGTCGGGAATCCCCACCCGGTCTTCGACCGCGGCAAAGCCCAGGTCGTCGGTTGTGCCGTGGACCACGCCCCCTTTCACCCCCCCGCCCGCAAACCAGCAGACCCCGGCATTTTTGTTGTGGTCGCGGCCCGCTTTCTGCTCGTCTTTGTCAGCAGGAAGCTGGGCAATCGGGAGTCGGCCGAATTCTCCCCCCCAGACAACCAGCGTGTCGTCCAAGAGGCCCCGCTGTTCGAGATCGGTCAACAGGCCGGCGATCGGCAAGTCGGTCCGGTCGCAAGCCGCCTGCATGTCCTTCGCCAGGCCCGTGTGGTTGTCCCAGATCTGGGCATTGATATAGAGCTGGATGAACCGCACTCCCCGCTCGACCAGTCGGCGGGCGATGAGGCAGCGTCGGCCATAGCTGTCGGTGGGCTCTGTGCCGATTCCATAAAGCGCCTGCGTGGCCGCCGTCTCCTGCGACAGGTCGAGCGCCTCCCCCGCCGAGAGCTGCATGCGGGCGGCCAGCTCGTAACTGGCGATTCGGGCCGAGAGCTGCTCGTAGCCGGGTCGGTCCCGGCGGTGCAGGTCGTCGAGTGCGGCAATCAGCCGCGAACGGACCAGGGGAATGGCCTCGGGTTCAGGCTGCGCGGGACGCAGATTCAACACCGCCGCCCCCTGCGACCGAAACCGCGTTCCCTGGAAGTTGGCCGGCAGGTAGCCCGCGCTCCAGTTCTCGACCCCGTTGATCGGCAGCCCCAGCGGATCGTCCAGCACCACGTAGGCCGGGAGATTCTGGTTCTCACTTCCCAATCCCCACGTCACCCAGCTTCCCAAGGACGGATGGCCGGAAATCATCCGGCCCGAATGCGCCAGATACAGCGCTGGCTCATGGGTGATGTTGGTGGTATGCAGCGAACGAATCAGCGCAAGCTGGTCGACATGGCGGGCCGTGTGCGGCAGAGCGCTCGAGACCCACATTCCGCAGTCGCCGTGTTGGGCGAACCGGAAGGGACTGCGCATCAGGGCCCCGGCGTCCTTCACATTTTCGACTTCCCCGGCGATCTTCGGGAAATACGCCTCGCCATGATGGGCGTCGAGCGCGGGCTTGGGATCGAACAGATCCATCTGGCTCGGGCCTCCATTCATGAACAACTGAATGATGGCCCGCGCCCGCGGAGGCCGGGGAGCCAGCCGCGGTGCCAGGGGATTGCCCACGGGGAAACTTCCCGCCGCCTGTACCGGCCGCTCGCCCCCCTGCAGGCTGCACAACGCGGCGGCTGGCAACAGCGTCGAGACCCGCAATCCAAACGCCCGCCGGGAGACGGCGCTGTCGGAGTCGTGTGGGTTCCAGGCAGTCATGGGAAACTCAGTCGACATAGAGAAACGGGGCCGAGTTCAGGAGCGCGTGCGCGAGAATCTGCAGGGCCTGCCGCTCGGCCTGATCTGGAGTCGTGTTGGGCTGCTGTTGGAAGGCGGAGAACAACTCGGCCTGATGACGTCGCAACAACTCCAATTCCTCGGTTGTGGGCGACCGCCCCAGGAAGCTGCGGACCAGCGTCGTCAGTGCGTCATCGCGGCCCACGGTCGAGACCCGCTCGGCTGCGTGCCGGGCCAGTTCACGCACCCCCGTGTCATTCAACAGGTGCAATGCCTGTGGAGCGACGAGCGACTCACTGCGGGCCAGGCAGTTGGGGTTCATCTGCGGCAGATCGAAACTGTCGAGCAGTGTGACGGGAAATTTCCGCAACTGCTGGGCGTACAGCCCCCGTCGGGAACCAGTCGTCACCAGTCCATCGGGATGAATCCGCACGCCGTCAGCTGGACCATAAGGCCGGGGGTCCAACTCCCCCGCCGCCAAACGCAGCGTATCGTGCAGTTGCTCGGCATCAAGACGCCGCAGTGCCTGCCGCGAGACCATCCGCCGGTCGGGATCGTGTTCCCGCGCCAAGTCGCTGATGTCCGAAGACTGTCTCCAGGCGGTCGAGTTCAGAATCAGCCGATGCAGTTCCTTCAGGCTCCAGCCCCGGTCAATAAACTCGCGGCTCAGCCAGTCGAGCAGCTCGGGATGCGAGGGACGGTCTCCCATGGTGCCGAAATTTCCCAGTGTGCGCACCAACCCCTGGCCGAAGTGGTGATGCCACACCCGGTTGACCATCACCCGTGCGGTCAATGGATGATCGGGCTGGGTGAGCCAGCGGGCGAAGGCCAGCCGACGGCCGGTGGAAAACGCTCCTGGATAGGGAGGTGTGGGATCAAAACGCTGGCCGGGAGAAGTCAGCACGGCGGGAACCCCCGGTTCAACGAACGGACCGGGGTTCTGATAGTCTCCCCGGCGGTAGATCCAGGTGGGGGAGGGATCGCCGTTGTCCCACAGGGCGAAGAGCCGGGGATCGCGCGGTTTGCCTGCGGTTAGCCGGCGGATCTGTTCGTCTCGTTCCGGGCCGGGGGGCTGTTGCTGCAGTACCGCCACTTGTTGATCGAGGGCCGCGATGCGTGTCTGCCACTCCCGGCGTTCGGCCGAGTTCACCTGGGGCAGCAACCGCTCGGCCAGGCCGGTGTTGAGCGCCCCGCCATACCCCGCTGTCTCAGGCTTAAGCCAGTTGTGTTCATCCCAAGCCCCCTTGAAGACCGCCGACAGCCGGTAGTAATCACGCTGTGGCAGCGGATCGAACTTGTGCGAGTGGCAACGGGCGCACTTGAGTGTCAGCCCCAGCACACCACCCCCCAGCACGTCGAGCGAGTCGGCAATCACCTCCAGCCGATCGGGAACGAACCCCGTCAGGTTGGCCCAGGTGGGGTCCGGCGACATCCGCAGAAACCCGGTGGCCACGAGCCGGTCTTCGATCTCGGGGGTGATCACGGCCACCTGCCTGTAATCGACCAAATCATCCCCCGCCAGTTGTTCGATCAGGAACTGGTCATATGGCTTGTCATCGTTCAGGCTGCGGATGACATAGTCGCGGTATTTCCAGGCGAAGGGGCGGGGCAGGTGCTGTTCGCGCCGGCCTTCGCAGTCGGCATATCCGGCCACATCCAGCCAGTGTCGTCCCCAGCGTTCACCATATCGGGGCGAGGCCAACAGCCGCTCGACCCAACGTGACCAAAGTTCGTCCCAGCCCCCTTCGGGTAGCAGCCGCAACTGCATTTCCAGCAAGGCCAGATCGTCTGGAGATGGAGGTAGCCCGGTGAGGTCGAAACTTGCGCGGCGCAGCAAGGTTTCGGGCGAAGCCAGGGGGGCGAACGAGAGCCCCCGCTCTTCCAGCCGCGACAGCAGGAACAGGTCGATGGGAGTGCGCGCGAGACCCATGTTCTGGGGCTTGGGGGGGAGGGGGACCGTGTGCTGCGGAGGGCGAAAGGCCCAGAACTCGCGGTCGGACGGACGGACGAGGGGATCGTCAGGCTGTCCGGCGCGGTCGTCGAGAAGCGCGGCCTCGGGAGCCCCCTGTTCAATCCAACGGGTGAGGGTCTCGATCTCGGCACTTTCGAGCGGCTTGACCATCGCCAGGGTCAACTGGTCTTTGGGAGGCATCTCTCCCGCATGGATGCGTTTCAGGAGCAGACTCGCCCCGGGATCGCCCAGGACCAATGCCGGTCCCCCCTGTCCCCCCTTCAGGGCGCTGGCCCGGGTGCGCAGATCAAGCCCGGCCTCGCTTCGCCGCCCGCCGTGGCACACGGTGCAGCGCAGCCAGAAGATCGGCAGCACGTCGTGCTGGGTGATCTGCGAGGGGGCTGTCGTCTCGCGAAACCGGGCTCCCCCGGCCAGCCAATCGCGCAGCAGTTGTTGCTCTTCGGCCGAGAGTGAGGTCTCGCCGCGGGGGGGCATTTCCCCTGTCGCGACCACTTCGTACAGCCGGCTTTGATCGGGTTCGCCGGGGGTGATGACCGGTCCCGTCTCACTCCCTTTCTGCAGAGCGGCGGCGGTGTGCAGCGCGAAGTTCGCCTTCTGCGTCTCGGCCCCATGGCACTTGCCGCAGCGTTGACGTAAAACCCCGGCCAGTTTGTCTTCGAAAATCGGGCCTTCGTCGCACTGCGCGGGGCGGGGTGGAGCCGCCAGAGCCAGCACCACGACCAAGCCCGCCCGGAGGCTGCGGGCAAAACGGCTCCAGACATTCAGGCTCAGCTTGAGCCGGGTGGTAGTCATGACACGTCGCACGGAGTGGTGGTCTGGAGAAACCGGCGGAAGAACCGGCAACAACCGATCGGGCAAGGCTTTTGTCATTGTGGGCGAACAGTGGCCATGACACAACCGCGCGGCTGTCTGCGGCGACCGCGGGTGACTTCCTCGCCAGAGATCTTCGAATGCAGTCGGTGACTGGCACAAGGCCCTGCGTGCCTTGGTCAGTTCCCTACAATTCTGCGTCGGAAGTCATGGGCGGGGCGTTGACCCACCGGCTTCGTTTCTGTGGATGTCCACCGATAAATTTGTCGCTCGCTGTCGTGATTCCGATTGAATCCGCCGGCGACAACCGCGAAGAATGGTCTGCAGCTTGATGTCTGGTTGCGCGTGGCGTGGAAGACTGGTCCCCGCTGGGGGACCCAGGATTGTTCCTCTGGTCCTCTGCCTGGGATTGTTTGGAATGTGGCCCTTGGGAAATGATCCGGTTTCTGCCCGCGAGTCGCCCCTGCTGCAGGAAGTCGGGCTGACTCCGGGGCGAACGCTGCCGTCGGTGACCCTGTATCAGGGCGACGGCACTCCCGTGCCGCTGGGGGGAAAGAAACCGCATTTCACGGTCTACCTCGCGGGCTGCAATACCTGCCAGATTTTCCTGGGGAAGGTTGACGGTTTCGAGCAGGTCGCTCGCGATTTTGCCGACTGCAATGTGCGGTTTTACCACCTGCACAAGGGGCTGGTGCATCCCGAGTTGCGGAATCTGCTCGATCCGTACACCCTCCGGGAACGCCGGTTGTTGATCGAGCAGTTCGGAGCGGAATTGCAGTCGCAGATTCCCTGGTTGGTAGATGGCCCACAGGCAGAACTCTCCAG
Source organism: uncultured Planctomycetaceae bacterium (assembly GCA_903861195.1). GTDB lineage: Bacteria > Planctomycetota > Planctomycetia > Planctomycetales > Planctomycetaceae > UBA10511. The sequence continues at coordinate 17,831 of CAIOTJ010000018.1, forward strand.
AATGTGGGGCAAAGCTCTTCCCAATCTCCAGTTGGTGGTCGATCCCCGGGGCAAGATTGTGCATGCGTCGGAATGGGGCGATCCGGCCGCGTTGCGCGAGGTGTTGCGATCCATCTTTCTCGGGTGGCAGACTGCGGGAATGGCCACTTCGTCCTCCGCTGAGACACGGTTCGCTCCGTTGCGGCGAGCCGAACTGCGCGACACCGAGACCACTTGGCGTCACATCGACAAGCCGCTCTATATGCCCCCGTTGGTGGTCGAGCCGGTCGTGGACGATCCAGAGCGTTCCTATTTCGTCAAGCTGAGAGTCGAGGCCGAACGCCCCGCCCTGAAGGGGAAACCGGGGAAGTTGTATCTGCGATTCGATCTCGACCCGGTCTATGGGGTGACCTGGGACAAGGCACAGCCCATCGTCAGTGCCGAGTTCCGTACTCCCACGCCCATCCCGCGGCTCTTGCAGACGGTGCCGCCCGCCGCCCGGGCGGTGGCGGGGACCGACCCCGCTGAATGGTTGCTCGACTGCCCTGCGGGGCGCGAGCCGTTCGAAGTCCGCCTCGGCTATCGGGTGACCGATTCACAGGGCCAAACCACCGAAGCGGTGCAGCGCTTCGTGGTCGAATGGCGCGAGGCACCAGGTTGACTTCAAGGGGTGTCTGTCCGGCCGCCGAGGGGACTCCTCTCAAGTTAAGGCGTCCCAGGGTTGCTTGCCTTCGCAGGGCAATTGGTGACAATGCGGGAAACCAGAGGCAACGACAGCGTTCGCTTCCTGGATCCCGCCGCCACTGTCCCTCCTGCCCGAAAGCCCTCCATGGTCCAGCGACACCCCGCCCCCCGTTTCGTGCTTCGGCAAACACTGCTCTGGTTGCTCTGCGTGGGGTCCCTGCTAATCCCTGGTTTCGCTCAGGCCGAGTGGCAGGCCGGCCTGGCCCGCAGGAAGATCACTCCCGAACGCTCGATGTGGATGTCGGGATATGCCGGACGCAACCGGCCGGCCGATGGCACCCTCATCGACCTCTGGGCCAAGGCGGTTGTGCTACAGGATGACGCCGGTGCCAAGGCGGTACTGGTCGGGCTCGATCTCGTGGGAATCGATCGCGACCTCTATCTCGCGATCCTTAAGGATCTGAAAGATCAGTACCAGCTTTCTCAAGCGCAGGTGGCCCTGTTCTGTTCCCACACCCACACCGGTCCGGTGGTGGGGCGCAACCTGCTGACCATGTACACCCTCGACGCCACCCAGGCACAGCTGGTGGCCGATTACTCCCGGGATCTGCAGCGGAATGTGGTCGAGGTGGTGGGCGAGGCGCTCAAGGCTCTCGCGCCGGCCAAGGTGGCCTGGGGCAGTGGACACAACACTCTCGCTGTCAATCGCCGCAATAACGCCGAAGCCAATATTCCCCAACTGCGTGCCCAGGGAGTGCTGAAAGGTCCCGTGGACTACGACGTCCCCGTACTTTCGATCCGACGGCCTGATGGGCAGTTGGCCGGGGTGATCTTTGGCTACGCTTGTCACGCCACCGTGCTGCCGATCTTCCGCTGGTCGGGCGACTGGCCGGGCTACGCGCAGTTGGCGGTGGAGGAATCGCACCCCGGAACGATGGCGGTTTTCTTCGCCGGTTGCGGAGCTGACCAAAACCCGCTTCCCCGGCGAATGGCCGAACCCCCCACCGCCGCCGCACAGGAGGAATATGGCATCGCGCGGGCCGAGGAATACGGGCGGTCGATCGCCCGCTCGGTTGCCCAGGTGGTGGCGGGACACATGCCGGCGATCGACGGAAAACTCTCGACTGCCTTCCGCGAAGTTCCCCTGGCCCTCGACACGCTTCCCACCCGCGAAGAGATCGAAAAAGAAGCCCAGTCCAGCAACCAGTACGCCGTACTCCGCGCCAAGATGTTGCTCAAGAAACTCGACGCCGGTGAGCAGCTTTCGCGGACGTACCCGTATCCCATCCAGGTCTGGAAGCTGGGAGACCAGATTCAGTGGGTCACACTGGGGGGAGAGGTGGTGGTCGACTTTGCCGTGCGGCTGAAGCGCGAACTGACCGGTCCCCGAACGTTTGTCGCCGGTTACTCGAACGACGTGATGGCCTATATCCCCTCGCTGCGGGTCCTGAAGGAAGGGGGCTATGAAGGGGGCGGGGCGATGCTCTTCTACGGTCTGCCCACCGTCTGGGGTCCCGAAGTCGAGGAGACCATCGTGCGCGGGGTGCATGAATTGGTCGGACCTCCGGCCAAGTGAAGTCTGATGTCACCCGGGCCGGGTTGTTGATCGGCCCGGGCCCGTGTTGATCCACAAGGTTCATCTCATGCAGTTCGGTACTCCCGAAGCGGTGATGCGGCGGGCGATTGAGCTGGCCCGCCGGGGTGCAGGCCGCGTCGAACCGAACCCCATGGTGGGGGCGGTGGTCGTGGACCACGAATTGCGGCTGATTGCCGAGGGATGGCACGAGCAGTTCGGCGGACCGCACGCCGAGGTCCACGCCTTGCGCCAGGCCGGAGCCCAAGCCCACGGAGCGACGCTGTATGTGACCCTGGAGCCTTGTGCGCACCTGGGCAAGACCCCCCCCTGCACGGAGGCGGTATTGGCCTCAGGAGTGGCGCGGGTGGTGATTGGTTCCCACGATCCATTCCCCCAGGTGAATGGCCGGGGAATTGCCCGGTTGCGACAGGGGGGTCTGCTGGTCGAGACCGGGTTGTTGGATCATGAGGTACGGCAGTTGAATGCCCCCTTCCGGAAGCTGATCCAATCAGGCCAGCCGTGGGTGCATGCCAAATGGGCCATGACGCTCGACGGGCGGATCGCCAGCCGGTCGGGGGCGTCACAGTGGATCAGCAATGCCGTTTCGCGCGGCCGGGTGCACGATTTGCGGGGGCGGATGGATGCCATTCTGATCGGGGTTGGGACGGCGGTGGCTGACGATCCGCTGCTGACCGCCCGTCCCCCAGGGCCCCGCACGGCGATGCGGGTGGTGGTCGACAGCCAGTCCCGGCTGCCTCTCGATTCGCAGCTGGTCCGTACAGCCCGCGATGGACGCGTGCTGGTCGCCACCACGGAGCAGGCTCGTTTGTCCCGACGGACGGCCCTCGCGGCCGCAGGGGTCGAGGTGCTGGTCCTGCCCTCCGCCGCGAATGCCACCTTCCGCGGTACGGAAGCCGCCCAGCCGCCTGTCGATGCGCCCGGAGTCTCCGCCGGAGGATGGGTCGACCTCCCGGCACTGCTCTCTGTCTTGGGGGCTCGGAGGATGACCAACGTGCTGGTCGAAGGAGGGGGCGTGTTGCTGGGCTCGTTGCATGACCAACGGCTGATTGATGAAGCGCATGTCTTCATCGCTCCCCGCCTTTTGGGGGGGGCCGCTGCGCAGTCTCCCGTTCTGGGATGGGGAGTCGACCATCCTGGCGCCGGATGGACACTGGAGGAACCACAGGTCGAAGTGCTCGATGGGGATGTCTATGTGCATGGCCGGATGCGGGCCCCGTGACGCGGGATGATCGTCCGGCAACTGGCCGACGCGGTTCCCGTCCACTACGCTCTGAGGTCCGCGACACTCAACGGAACACTTCATGCGCCAGATTGGTAAGGTCGGCAGTGCGGCCGATCTCGAACGGCTGACGGACTACCTGCTGACCCTGGGAATCACGACTCAGTCGGAGCCCGAGGGAGACGCTCATCTGCTGTGGGCCCATGCCGAGGACCGTATCGACGAGGCCCGCGCTGCGGTTGCCGAGTTCCTGCGAGATCCGCGCAATCCCAGGTATGCCGAGGCGGGGAATCAGGCCCGCCGGTTGCGCCAGGAACAATCGCGGAAGGAAACCGCCGCCCGGAAGTTGTCGGTCAACCTCGGACGGAAATGGACGGGGAGACCCGCCGCCGCCCGGGTGACCTTTGGCCTGATCTCCCTTTCGGTGGCGGTGGCGGTTGCTACACATCTGGGCGAACCCTTGGCCGAGGGGGTCGCGGGACGGGCCGCTGCGGTCGAGGTCTTGAATGACCCCAGCCCCCCCCTCATTCAGAGGTTCACCATCACCCGGTTTGTCTACGACAACCGCACGGGGGCGGTTGTCTACAGTCCCCTGGAATCGAAGAAATCCCGGGTGATCCCCTGGGAGCTGTGGCGGCTGGTGACTCCCATCTTCCTGCACTTCAGCGTGATGCACATCGTGTTCAACATGATGTCTCTCTCCTCGCTGGGGCGCTTGCTGGAAGGGCGGTACGGCTCGCTGTGGCTGGCCCTGTTCGTTCTTGTCACTGGTGTGGGCAGCAACCTCGCCCAGTACTTCATGACGGGTCCGAATTTCGGCGGGATGTCGGGGGTGGTCTACGCACTGTTTGGGTTCGCCTGGATCCGCGGCTGGTGTGATCCCAGCGCCGGCTTTCGCCTGGGAGCCAACTCGGCCTTCATCATGCTGCTGTGGCTGGTGTTTTGCTTCCGGGGCTCACTTGGTTCGGTCGCCAATTATGCCCACCTGGGGGGGTTGCTGCTGGGAGCCGCCTGGGGGGCCCTCCCCCTGGTCTGGCGCCGCTGATCGGGCAGGCCCTGCCACAGCACCTCCTTCAGCCCAGCCCCAGCGGTTCTCAGACCGCCGTTTCGGCTGCCCCTGGCATGGCTCCCCGATTGGAACCGCCCGGGATTGATGTCTAGACTGAAGGCAGGCATCCGCGGTTCGCGCCCCTCCCCAGATTCCGCTAAGCAAGTCGGGAAACCGGCGGTGGATCTCCAGGAACCGCTGTTTGGGATGCGGTGGTCCTTTACTGCGAGTCGAACAATGACTGTGACGAATTGGCGTGACGCCCGGAGTTTGAGCTCCGCCGTCATCCTGGCGGCATTGTGGGCGGCGAGCATTGCGTGGGGACAGGCCGAGGCCCCACCCGACGCCGCTCCCCAGCCCCAGCAGTTGGCCGCTGATCCCGTCGCGAATCCAACCCCGCTTGGTCAGTTTCTGACATTGCCGGGAGTCATTGACGACGGAGTTCTGGGACGGGTTAGCCGGACGGCCCTCGCCCTGCAGGCCCGGGCCCAACAGGAACAGCGGCGGGCGGTTCTGGTGCTCGAAGTGGCCCCCGGTTCCAGCCCCTTTCACCAGGTGCGCGGGCTGGCGAAGTTTCTCTCGTCCGACATTCCCGGCGTCCGAACCATCGCCTGGGTTCCGGGGAAAGTCACCGGGAACCAGGTGATCGTCGCCCTGGCCTGTCAGGAGATTGTCATGGCTCCCGACGCCGAGCTGGGAGATATCAGCCTTGGGCAGACACTCGACCCCGATGAACAGGCTTTCGTGGTGAACCTCGCCAACCGCCGCCGCAATACGGCCCTCAACGAAGCACTGCTGCTGGGGCTGCTTGATCGGCAGCGCGAACTGCTGTGGGTTCGGCTGGAACCTCCCGGTGGCGTTCCCGGAGCGGTGGAGACCCGGGTGGTCCTGCGGCCGGGACTCGAAGACCTCCAGCGGGCGGGACTGGCCATCCCCGAGGTCCGAACCATCAAAGAGGCGGGAACCCCGGGGATATTCACCGGCGAACGCTGCCGGGCTCTGCGGATCCTCGCCGCCCAGATCGCCGACAACCGGCAAAAAGTCGCCGAGCTCTATCAGCTTCCCGCCGAGTCGCTGCGCGAGACCGCCGTCACCGGCGAAGCGCCGCGGGCCGTGCGCATCGCCATCGACGGACCAATCGAACCGCAATTGGAACAGTTTGTCCAACGCCAAATCAATCGGGCGGTGGGAGGCGGGGCCAACCTTATTGTGTTCGTGATCGATTCTCCCGGCGGCATGCTGGGGCCCAGCCTCAACCTCGCCTCCACGGTGTCGGAACTGAAACGCCGCAAGGTGCACGCCGTGGCGTGGATTCCCAAGGCGGCCTACAGCGGCGCCGCCATCATCGCCCTGGGATGCGACGAGATCTATCTCGCTCCCGACGCCACCATCGGAGATGCCGAGCCGATTGAACTGCAGGCCAACGGCCAGTTTGAACGGGTTCCCGAAAAGCTGGTCAGCGCCCTCGCCCAGCAGATGGAGCATCTGGCCGACCTGAAAGGCCGGCCCAAAGCGCTCGCCGCCGCCATGGCCGACAAGGACCTGCGAGTGTTCCAGGTGCGGAACAAGCAGAACGGCAAGATCTGGTACCTCTCGGAGGCCGAACTCCACGCCGCCAAAGAAGACTGGGAACAACTGGCCCCCGTCCCCGAGTGCGAGAATGACCGCCTGCTGACGGTCTCGGGGAAACGGGCGCACGAACTTCGACTGGCGGAGACCCCCGCGGCCGACTTCGACGAGCTGAAAGCCCGACTTGGAATTCCCACCGAAGACCAGGTCCCCCTGTCCCAGCGCACCTGGGTCGATACACTGGTCTTTGTGCTCAACCTCCGCTTTGTGACGGGGCTGTTGCTGTTCGCCGGGGTGGTGGCCATGTACTTTGAGGCACACTTCCCCTCGGGACTGTTCGGCATCATCGCGGCCGTCTGCTTCGGACTGTTCTTCTGGAGCAAATTCCTGGGGGGCAGCGCCGGATGGTTGGAGGTCGTTCTGTTTTTGCTGGGGGCTGGCTGTCTGGCCGTGGAGATGTTCGTGATTCCCGGGTTTGGGGTGTTTGGCCTGTCGGGAATCCTGCTCTGCCTCGCCTCACTGGTTCTCGCGATGCAGACGTTTGTGATCCCGCACACCATGAATGATGTCTACGGCTTCGGTTATGGGGTGCTCACCCTGACACTGGTCGGAGTCGGCATGCTGGTGACGGCCGGGCTGGTGGGACGCTACCTCCCGTCGATCCCCTTCCTCAACCAGATGGTCCTGGAACCCCCCGGATTCCACCTCGACGAGAATCGCCCTCGCCTCCGTCCTGACCTGATCGACGAACCAGCCAACCCGCTGCTGGTCCGCGATTCCGCCCTCGTGGGACGGCAGGGCCAGACCATGACGGTGCTGCGTCCCGCCGGTCGGGCCCTCATTGGCGACGACTATCTCGACGTCGTCAGCGAAGGGGTCTTCATTCCCCCCGGCCGCACCATCGAGGTGGTTGAGGTGGTGGGCAATCGCGTGGTGGTCCGCGAGAGGGCGTAACCGCCAACCCAGCGCATCTCGGCCGAACCGTCTGAACTCCCAGGTCGTGCTTCACATCCGGTTGCTCCCGCTCGACAGGTTCTTGAACTTGTCGGCACAACCGCCGCTGCTCCCCGGTCAATCGCCGTGCTTTTCCCGCAAACGGGCCGAGAGCCGGACGATCCAGTGAATGCGCTCGAATTCATCGAGCCAGTCCTGAACGACCGCCGCCTGCAGGTCCCGTGGTTCGGCCACCAGACCGGTCGGGCAGGCAGGCCCCAACTGGGCGGCCGCCATCGCCCGGTACTTCGAGAGGGTCCGGTCGCCGTACATCCCCAGTTGGCAGTCATCCTCGGTCAGGAACAGCACAGCGGGAACCCGGGCCGCCCCGCAGACTGACAGCGTTTTGGCCAGATCGGGATGGGCGTCGCGATCAAAGTAGCGCACCTGGATCAGCGGCTGCGCAATCTGGACATGATCGAAAATCGGGCACTGGTTTACGCAGTCACCGCACCAGGCCCCCGCCAGGCAAATCACCTTGATCTCCCGCGTGAAGCTGGCCAATAGAGCCCGCTGGGGGGCGGTCAGCGCGATCTGCTCGTGAACAGCCTGCCAACGCTTCCGTTGGTCTTCAGTGCCGTGCACATGCAGAAAATCGTGATAGCCAAGGCCCGCCTGAAATTTGTCGCCGTAGTGAATCATGGAAACGCTGGCCCGGTGTCGCGGAAGGAGGAAACGGAAAAACAGACGGGGGACATCGACGTTGGACAGATTCTACACACTGTCGCCCGGCATGTCGGCCAGAGCAGGCTGCCGCTGGAACCAATCCACCAATTCGGCCGACTGTGCCCACAGCTTGCGCACTGCCGTCGCCACACAGCGGCCTTCGTCGGACGGACGCAACAGCACGGGATGATGGAGCGTCAACACGTCCCGGTCGGCCCGCGTGGCCACATCCAATCCACCGACCGCGCGGAACCGGCGCGACGCATGGATCTTGTGCAACGCCCGCAGGCCCGGATCGAGCGCAAGTCCCTCAGCCCGCATCGCGAACGCGAATTGATCCCGCGTCAACCCCCCCCACGCAGCAGGTTCAAACTGAAAGCCCCACTTGTAATAGACCGGTTCACAGCCCGGCCCTGGATGCGGAAACGGGAGGAGTCCCCGGGCTGATGGCCCCTCGGCGAGCTCTCTCCGCAGGGACTGAACGGTCTCGAGACGGCGAACATGACAGGCCGAGAGTTGCTCCCATTGCGGCAACAGAGCGGCCGCCTGCAGTTCCGACAGCGGGTAGGCTTCGTTGCCGCGCTGCGTGTGCAGGCGGATCCGTTGCGCCACGTCGGCCCGCCTCGTCACCACTGCGCCACCCCGCCCGGCGGTCACCAGCTTGCTCCCCCCGAAACTCAGCGTCGCCACATCCCCCCAGGTCCCCGCCACCTTTCCCTGCACAGTCGCCAGCGGCGCCTGGCAGGCGTCTTCCAACAGACCCAGGCCCCGCCCGCAAGCCAACTCGGCCAGCCGGGCCATGTCGACATGCGCGCCGTGCAGGTGCGAGGCCACAATCGCGCGGGTCTTGTCCGTTATGGCCTGGTCCACCTGCTCGACATCGAGCGCCCAGTTGTCGGGCCGCACGTCGACCAACACCGGCGTCGCCCCCAGCGCCAGCACATCCTGGAAGTTCCCTTTGAAGTCATACGCGGCGAGGATCACCTCATCGCCCGCGGTCACCCCCAACCCCCGCAGCGCCAGTTCGACCGCCACCGTCCCGCTGCAGGTCAGGATCGCGTGTTCGAGCTCATGGCTCTGCCTCAGGGCCGCCCGCAGCCGTTCGCACCACGGACCGTGGTACCTGCCCCACGAGCCATCGGCAAGGGCGGCGGTCAGCCCCTCGGTCCAGGCTGGGTTGGGAGGAGGCCAGGTGGGGGGGCCTGCGGGAACCACTGGAGTTCCCCCCAAAATCGCGGCACGTTCGACAGACATCACCAACACGTTCACCAGAGAGAACGGATGCTCGACACGGCACCCTGCCGCGATGGTAGCGGAAGCAGACAGCTCTCCCCAGCGGCACGCTCTCGCAGGGATCCACCGACGACGATCCGCCACCCAGAGATTAAACTCGGGAGACCGGAGTGTCGCGGTTCGGGAGAATCGGTGCCGGAGGACAACGTGCGGAGAGGATGGATGCAGAGACTCAGTTTGGCCGGTTTGTTTTGTCTGGGGGGAGCCCTGTCAGCCCTCTGGCTTCCCCAGGATCGTGGCGACGCCGACCGTCCCGCCGCGGCCGAGGCCCCGACGGCTCCAGCACCTCGCTTGGCACTGGATGATAGCCCAGTCGCCTCGGGTCCCGCAGAAACTCCTCCCCGCGCAGCCGCCCCACCCCAGCGCGCGCGTCCACCCGCAAAACCGCGCCCCGAAGCCGACCTCTCGACCCGCGATCTGGTCCTGCGCGATGATGACACCCCGGGTGCCGTCGAAACCATTCTCGATGTCCTCGATCGCAAGATCGAAGTTCGGGCTGCCGATCAGCCCCTGGTGGACTTCCTCGAAACCCTCGCCCGCACCGGAGAGTTCAATCTGCAGTTGGCGGAACACCTGCTGGCCGATCCCCAGTCGGCTTTGCGCACGCAGCGGGTGACGGTGGCCGAGCCCGAGATTCGGGTCGAGACGGTGCTCGACCGTATCCTCGAGCCAATCGGGCTCGACTGGTGGATCCATGAAGAGGCTCTCACCATCGATCTGCCAGAGGTGATTCTGTCGCATCCTGAAGTGCGCACGTACGACGTTGCCCGGTTGCTGAGACACGGCCACACTCTCGAAAGACTTCAGGAAGTACTGCAGCGGGCCGGACTGGATCCGGTACCCTGTTCCAAAGGAACGGTTTCCCCCGTCTGCCGGATCACTGGCGGAGTGGCAATTCTTTCCGCACATCAACCGGCGCAGCGAATCGCCGCGGGATTGCTGGCCGAATTCGACCGTCTTGTGGACGATGCGGAAGAGCAGCCTGTGCGTGAACGGGTCACGCAACTCTCGCCCCCGCCACCGAACGCCGTCAGCGTCAACCTGCGCTTCGCCAGCCAGCGCACCTTCCGGGGCAGTCGGTTGGCTGAGCCTCGGCTTCGATCGACGCGGCGACTTTGGACTGTCGCCGACGAGGGGGAAGACGACTCTCCCGATCCCTACCAACAGATTCTCGACGCCCTCGAGGAGCGACGGCCTGTCGACTTCGCGGGGGTGCCCTGGCGAACGGCGGTTGAATCGCTGCTGAAAGAGGCTGACATTCCGTTTCACTTCGACGAGGGGGCAATCGCGGCTCTCGACCAGGTGCGCGACAGTGGTGATGACGGCCCTGCTGCGAATCGTGGTCAAGAGCCGGCGGATTTGCCCCAACCCTCCCGGCTCGATCGCGAGCTGCGGCAAACTCCGGTGCGGATGCTGCGTCGGCAAACCCGGCTCGAAGCGATCCTGAACACGATTCTTGATCCCCGCCAGTTGGCTTGGTTGTTGCTCCATGATCGCCTGGTGGTCACCACAGCCGAGCGGGCGGGGCAGATCTTCGAGACCAAGCCGTACGATGTCGCCAACCTGCTCGACTCGGGGCATGACGAGCTGGAGTTGACCGCAGCGATCCGGGAGGTGGTGCTGCGCGACGATGGTGCCAACCTGACGGGGGACTCACTGGTCATCCGTCAGACGCAACAGACCCATTGGCGGGTGGCCCAGGTGTTGGCCGAGTTGGATGAACTGGCCGAGCGGGCCGCCCAGACCGAAGAGGCCCCCCGCGATCACTTCACCTGGAAGGCGTATCGCGTTCCCGACGGGGCGAGTGAAGCCCTGTTGAAGCTGCTGCCGCAACTGGTCGCCCCGGAGAGCTGGCTGAAAGACCGTCCCGCGAACAGCGACCGGGTGGGGGGCGAACTGCGGGCCGTCCCAGGACTGTTGCTGGTGAAGCAAACCCCCAGCCGGCATCGGGCGATTGAGCAACTGCTCAACCAACCCGCGGCATCCACCGATCCGTTTGGACGGTGAGGGATCTCGGGTACGACGCACACGGTTTGCTGTCCGTAAACCAATTCGCTCCCCCATCAGGACGCCGCCTGGGTTGGGGGACAACGCGCCAGAGACCGGTCGACCGGGTCGGGGCACCCCGGCGCGAAACGGGACGCTTGGCGGCAGTCCCGCTGGTGCGTTGGCAGAATGAGGGGCAACAGGCGGGCGGCGTTTGAGCCACCACACACCGACGGCAACTTCCTTGCCACTCGGAAACCGCGCGGCTAGTCTCACCAGCCTGTCTTCTTTGCCCCTGTGTGCCTTTGCGCCGCTCCCAAATTCCCAGGTCGCCCGGTCCATGCCCAAGGTTGTCATTACCGCCAAGATTGCCAAGGAAGGTCCCCACAACAAGATCTTTCATGAGCATGGATTCGATGTGGTCTATCCTTCCCAGGGCTGCGATGTCTTCCAGGAAGACCAATTGATTGGCGTGCTGCAGGGAGCCGACGCCGTGCTGGCCGGGTCCGAGCCCTACACCCCCCGCGTAATTGAGTCGCTGCCGCAACTGCGCACCATCACCCGCGCCGGGGTCGGCTACGATGCCGTCAATCTCGAGGCGTGCGACCGGGCCAACATCCCGGTCTGCATCACCCCCGGGGTCAATCACCACTCGGTGGCCGAGCACACCATCGCCCTGCTGATGGCGGTCGCCCGGGGCTTTCCCCATCTCGACCGGAAGGTGCGGGTGGGGGAATGGTCGCGCAAGAGCTTTCCCCGTGTCATGGGAAAGACCCTCGGTCTGGTGGGACTGGGACGAATCGGTCAGGCGACCGCCACCCGCGGGGTCGGCCTTGGCATGCGGGTCATCGTCCACGAGCCGTATCCCGACCGCGACTTCTGCCAGAAGTGGAACATCGAACTGGTCGATCTCAACACTGTGCTGGCCCAGGCCGACTTCCTGTCGCTGCACTGCCCCAGCACCCCAGAGAGTCGGCATCTCATCCGGAAAGAAAACATCGACAAGATGAAGCCGGGGGCCGTGCTGATCAACACCGCCCGGGGAACGCTCGTCAATGAGGCCGACCTGTACGAGGCCCTGCACACCCGGCGGCTGGCCGCGGCTGGCCTCGACGTGTTTGAAGTCGAGCCGCTGCCCCTCACCAGCCCCCTGCTCACTCTCGACAACGTGCTGGTCAGCGGGCATATCGCCGGTCTCGACGACGAGTCGGCCCACGACACGTCGAAGATGTGTGCCGAGATCATCACCGGCCTCCATCAGGGCCGCTGGCCCACCGGCTGCGTGATGAACCTCAAGGGAAAAACCGGCTGGACCTGGTAACCCGCCGGGGCCGTCACTCCCTCAATAACAGACGTACCCCTGGAAGCCCTGCGAGATTGGCGTGGCTTTCAGGGGTATTTTGTCAACAGGCGACTGTGTGATTGAGGATGGCTCGGCAGATCCCGCGCAGTCGTCCCCAGGCTACTTCTTTGGATCGAGCTGGTTCCAGAGGAAGGTGTAGGCGAGCGACCACATATAGGCCGACTGCTTGTTGTCGGCCGCTCCGCCGTGGCCCCCTTCAATGTTCTCGTAGTAGAGCACATCGTGCCCCTGGTCTTTCATCAGGGCCACCATCTTGCGGGCATGCCCGGGATGCACCCGGTCGTCGCGGGTCGACGTGGTGAACAGGGTGCGGGGGTACTCGGTCTTCGGATCAACATTGTGGTAGGGGGAGAACGTGCGGATGAACTCCCATTCCTCGGGGACATCGGGATTGCCGTACTCGGCCATCCAGCTCGCCCCGGCCAGCAGCTTGTTGAACCGTCGCATATCGAGCAGCGGCACCTGGCAGACAATCGCCCCGAACAGATCGGGCCGGCGGGTCAGCATGTTGCCCATCAGCAGACCGCCATTGCTCCCCCCCATCGTCCCCAAGTGTTGGGGAGCAGTGACTCCCCGCTTCACCAGGTCCTCCCCCACGGCAATGAAGTCTTCGTACGCCTTATGCCGGTTCTTCTTGAGGGCCGCCTGGTGCCACTTGGGACCAAACTCTCCGCCCCCGCGAATATTGGCCACCACGTAGACGCCGCCATTCTCGAGCCACGCCGCCCCGACGTTGGGCTGATACGTGGGGGTCATCGAGATCTCAAATCCGCCGTAGCCATACAGCAGGGTTGGGTTCTTGCCATTCAGCGCGATCGGCTGCCGCGACACCTGGAAATAGGGAATTCGGGTTCCATCGGCCGAGACCGCCTCGTACTGGGCGACCGACAACCCGTCAGTCTTGAAGAACTGTGGATTCTCCTTCAGTTTCTCGGCGGGACCGTTCCCAAGGTTGCCGTAGAAGAGACTGGTGGGGGTGAGGTAATCGGTCACCGTCATGAAGTATTCATCGGTCTCGTCGGGATCGATGGGACTGACGCCGACGGAACTCAGCCTGGGCGCCCCGGGGAGTTCTTCGCGCTTCCACTGGCCGTTCTCACGCGTCAGCACATAGAGCCGGCTGCGGACGTTGTCGAGTTCATTCAGCAGCACGTGGTGGCGGGTGAAGGCGTAGTCGTCGAGCGACTTCCGGTCGGTCGGCTCGAACAGCACGTCGAACTTCCGCTCCCCCTTCAGGAACTCTTCGAGGTTCGCGGCCAGCAGCGCCCCGGCGGGATATTTCTTCCCCCCCACCTCCCACGCGGTCCGCAGTTCAATGAAGATCAGCTCGCGGTCGCTCGAGAACTTGGCGTCGTCGGGCTTCTCGATCTTCAGCAGTTTGCCATCCCGGCGCAGGAACACTTCCGACGTCCAGAAGGTCACCGCCCGGCTGAACCAGTCCCGTTCGTATCCGGGCTGCTTCGAGCGGGTCCCCGACACCGAGACATCGGCCGCCTCCCCTTCATAGACAATCGGGGCCTCAGACAGGGGAGTCCCCCGCTGCCATTCGCGGACGGTGCGGGGATAGCCCGAGTCGGTCAGCGAACCGGGACCCGTGTCGGTCCCGACGAACACACTGTCCCGATCGCGCCACCCAATGCGAGTCTTCGCCTCAGGCAACACGAACCCGTCGGTGATGAATTGCTTTTTCGCCACATCGAATTCGCGGGTCACCGTGGCATCGGCCCCACCGCGCGAGAGAGACAACAGCACCCGGTCGTAACCGGGCTTGAGGAAGGTCGCTCCCTTCCAGACCCAGTTTTCCCCCTCTTGCTTGCCAAGTTCATCGAGGTCCAGCACCGTCTCCCACTCGGGAGTCGCCTGGCGGTATTTTTCGAGGGTGGTTCGCCGCCACAACCCCCGGCGGTTCTTCGCGTCACGCCAGAAGTTGTAGTACCAATCCCCCGCCTTGGAGATCATCGGGATCTTGGCGTTGGAATCGAGAATCTGCAGGATCCGGTCGTTGAACTGCTGGAACCGCGGACTCTGCGAGAGCTCCCCCGTGCTCTGACCGTTCTGTTGTTTGACCCAGTCGAGAGGCTGGTCGCCCAGCACTTCTTCCAGCCACTGGAACTGGTCCTCTTTCCCCTCGGGAGACTGGGCGCACAGCGGAGTGGAAACAGTCATCAGCAGACCCAGCAGAAGCAGGCACGGGCGCAGCATCGCAACTCCCGGAACGAAGGTGAACTCACAGCCCGGCAGTGCGGCCTCACAGGCTGACAACCAGCCCCTCGGTCTCCCGCGTTACGGGCCAAACCGGTCATTGCCACCGGAACGGAGAGAATCGTAGTCTGCGGCTTTCGTGGGGTAAACCGGTCAGTTGGCTGCTTTCAAGAACCATGAGAAATGTCCCCGGCAGGCATGCCTTGGAAGAGGGCCGCTGCCTCACCCCCGCCGAGAGATGGGGCCCGGGACCCTGTCTCGATCTTCGCCCCCACGCAGCGCAGCAGGCCAGCGCCGAACTCGGTATTTTGTACCCATGCACGACGTTCTTGAAGTACTGCCGGTGTCGGGCCCGGTCCACGGCACCATCCGTCCTCCCGGTTCGAAAAGCATCACCAACCGCGCGTTGGTGACCGCGGCGTTGGCGCGCGGCGACTCGCGGCTGACCGGGGTTCTCGACAGCCAGGACACCCGGGTGATGCTCGACAGCCTGCAGCGGTTGGGGCTGGCCCTGCGTCATGACCCGGCGACCGCCGTGGTGACCATCACGGGCTGCGCCGGACGGCCCCCCGTGCCTTCGGCCGAGTTGTGGCTCGAAAACAGCGGTACCAGCATCCGGTTTCTGACCGCCCTCTGCTGCCTCGGCCGCGGAGACTACCGCCTCGATGGCAACGCCCGCATGCGCGAGCGGCCGTTGGGCGACCTTATCGACGCCCTCAATCAACTGGGGGCCCACACCCGCTGTCAGCTCAACAATCGCTGCCCGCCGGTCGAGGTGGCCGCCCAGGGTTTGCCCGGTGGGTTGGCCCGGGTCGCCAGCGGCATTTCGAGCCAGTACCTCAGTGCCCTGCTGATGGCCGCCCCGGGGGCCGAGCGCGAGGTGACCCTCGAAGTGGCGGAAGAACTGGTCTCGGAACCGTACGTCGACATGACCATCGGCGTCATGCAGGCGTTTGGCGTCGAGGTCGGCCGCCCGCGGCCGGGGGTCTACACGATCGCCCCGCAGATCTACTGCGGCACCCCCTACGACATCGAACCCGACGCCTCGGCCGCCAGCTACTTCTTCGCCCTCGCCGCGGTCACCGGCGGGCGCGTGACCGTGCAGGGCTTGTCCCCCGACGCGCTGCAGGGAGATGTGAAGTTCGTCGACGTGCTGGTCCAGATGGGATGCCGCGTGGAACATGGTCCGGAGGGAATCACCCTCACGGGCGGCCCCCTGCGCGGAATCGAGGTCGACATGAATGCGATCAGCGACACGGCCCAGACACTCGCGGCGGTGGCCCCCTTCGCCCAGGGGCCAACCACCATCCGCAACATCCCCCACGTCCGCCACAAAGAGACCGACCGCATCGCCGCGGTCGCCACCGAGCTGCGCCGACTCGGGCAACAGGTGGACGAGTTCCCCGATGGACTCACCATCCACCCCGCCCCCATTACCCCCGCCACGGTCGCCACGTACGACGACCATCGCATGGCGATGAGTTTCTCGCTCATTGGACTGCGGGCACCAGGGGTGAAGATTGCCGATCCAGGCTGCACCCGCAAAACCTATCCGCACTACTTCGACGACCTCGCGCGGCTGTGCGGACTTCGGGAGTTTCCCCGCTCGTAGCCGCTTCTCCCGCCCCTCGGGAAACCACACTGTCCGCCAACCGGCCCAACTGTGGTGGACGGGGGCATTCACAAACCATTGCCGTCGGTCCCCCATGATGGGGGCATCCGACCGCTCCCCCGGCCCAAGAGGGGCCACGCAGGACAGGGGCAGGCGACCGCACTGCGTACGCCTGCCCCACAGCCAGGAGTTCGACGGATGAAATTGGTGATTGTCGGTGGTGTGGCGGGGGGCGCGTCGGCGGCGACGCGGGCCCGGCGGCTGTCGGAACAGGCCGAGATCGTACTGCTGGAACGGGGCCCCGATGTCTCGTTCGCCAACTGCGGTCTCCCCTATTACGTGGGGCAGGAGATTGTCGAGCGGGGGAAACTGCTGGTCACCACCCCCGCCCGGCTGCGGGCCCGCTTTCGGCTCGATGTGCGGACACAGACCGAGGCGGTGGCGATCGACCGCGCCGCCCACACCGTGACGCTGCGAAACGTGGCAACCGGTGCCGAATCGGTCGAGACGTACGACCGGTTGATCCTGGCTCCCGGGGCCACCCCCATCCGCCCGCCGTTGCCCGGACTCGATCTGCCGGGCATTCACACGCTGCGCAACCTGGCCGATGTCGACCGCATCAAAAGTGCCGTCGATGACCTGCTGGCGTCGCACGCCGGAGGAACGCCTCCCCGCGCGATCATCGTGGGAGCTGGCTTCATTGGGCTGGAACTGGTCGAGAACCTCGTCCGTCGCGGCGTGCACTGCGCGGTGGTCGAACTGCAGGACCAGGTGCTGCCCCCCTTCGACCGCGAGATCACCACGCCCATTGCCGAGACCCTCGCCCGTCACGGGGTGGAGGTCCGACTGCAGGAGGCGGCCGAGGCCTTCGAGGCGACCCCCGCTGGATTGCGGATTCGCCTCAAATCGGGAGCCACGCTCGACGGGCACCTCGTGATTCTGGGAGTGGGAGTGCGGCCCGAGAATCGCCTGGCGGTCGAGGCGGGGCTCGAGGTGGGACCACGCGGCGGCATTCGGGTGAATGAATCGCTTCAGACAAGTGATCCGCACATCTATGCTGTGGGAGATGCCATCGAGGTACGCGATCCGGTGACCGGGGCCGCCACCCAGGTTCCGCTCGCCGGGCCGGCCAATCGCCAGGGACGCCTGGCCGCGAATCACATCTTCGGCCAGCCCGCCCATTACCGGGGGACCCAGGGGACGGCCATTGTGCGGGTGTTCGACCGGGTGGCCGCCTGCACCGGCGCGGCCGAGAAGACGCTGCGGCGGGCCCAGCTTCCCTATCGCAAGGTCTACATCCACCCCATGAATCACGCCGGGTATTACCCGGGTGCCGAGCAAATGTCCCTCAAGCTGCTGTTCGATCCGCAGACAGGGCGCATCCTGGGGGCCCAGGGGGTCGGAGGAGAAGGCGTCGACAAGCGGATCGACGTTCTCGCCATCGCCCTGCAGGCGGGGCTGACGGTCACCCAACTCGAAGAGGCCGAGTTGTGTTATTCGCCCCAGTTTGGCTCGGCCAAAGACCCCGTGAACATGCTGGGCTTTGTGGCGTCGGGACTGCTGCGGGGCGAACACCCGCAACTCGATCTCGACACGGTGTTGGCGCTCCCCGAAGAAGAGCGTCCGCTGCTGCTCGATGTGCGCACCGTCGAGGAGTTCACCCAGGGAACGCTCCCGGGAGCGATCAACATCCCGGTCGATGACCTGCGGACACGGCTGGAGGAACTGCCGCGCGACCGCCCGATCGCCGCGTTCTGCCAGGTGGGCCAACGCGGCTACCTGGCGACCCGCATTCTGCTGCAGCATGGGTTCGATGTGCGGAACCTCGGCGGGGGCTACAAAACCTACCGCCTGTTCGTGCCAGGGAAATAAAGACCTCGGAAACCCAGACCGGCGCAAGCGCTGCGGCAGACCAGCCAGACCCGCGGCATCCCAGCCGGAAGAATGTCTCGACGAAGATCCGCCCCCAGACATTCTTCCGGCTGGGACATCTTGGCCCACGCAATCACGACACGGGCAATCACGACACGGGAAACTCCGTGCCGGTTCGGGGTGCCAATACGGCCCCCGCGCCGGCCTGTCGGCGCGACTACGCCTCGGTTCCGGTGGCGGTCGACGGACCGTCGTCCGCGTCGTCTTCGTCCGCCGGTGGCAGCTGCAGGATGACGGGAGATTCCTCTTCTGCCGCGAGATCGAATTCGGCCTCGGCTGCCGGTAGCGACTCGGCGGCGGCTGGTTCCACCACCTCCGGCTCGAACTCCCCTCCGGCCATTTCCGACCTGGGCAGCAGGGTCTCGACCTCCGTCGTATCAGACGCACCGGCGGTTCCGTCGGTCGGTGTGGTCGCGGTTTGTTCCAGCGGGGGCAGAATCCAGATTTCGCGGTAGGCGATCGGCTGCTCGGCCCGGTACTTCTGGTGCCGCAACAGCTCGAGAATCGCCAGGAAGATCCCGGTGATGCGGCTGCGCGAGTACGCCCCGGCGAAGAACGAACTGAAGCTGCAGCGTCCCTCTTCGGCCACCCGCTGCTTGATCTGCTCGATATAGACGGCGATCGGCGTATCGTCGTAGATGACCTTGGTGGGGGCCGCCTCGGAGTTCTTTCGCAGCACGCGCGAGAGGGCACTCACCAGGTCCCACAGCTCGACCTCCTTGAAGAGGTCCTGCGAGGGATCTCCCGCGCCGCGGGGTCGGTCGTCCGACATGCGGGGGAACCGCTGCTGCCACAACGCGGCCTGTTCCTCCAGCGACTGGGCCGCCTCCTTGAACCGCTTGTACTCGAGCAACTGCTGCACGAGTTCCGAACGGGGGTCTTCATCCCGCTCGACGATTTCCGGAGTCACTTCCTCCTGAGGAAGCACCAGCCGGCTCTTGATCTCCACCAGGCTGCTCGCGACGACTACGAACTCCCCAATGAAATCCAGATCGAGAATCTGGAGAACTTCGAGAAACTCGACAAACTGCGCGGTGATGACCGCCATGGGCAGGTCGAGGATGTCGACCTCTTCCCGCCGCACGAGGTACAGCAGCAGATCGAGGGGGCCGCAAAAGCCATCCAGCTCGACGCGGTAATCCGCAAGTTCCTGCTGCGACATGAGTTGTGGCGAATCTCGAAGAGGAAAGCAGCGGGGTGCGCAGCCGACGCCAGCACCCGACCCACTGTTTATCGACCCCCACGCCCCACGGGGATGAATTCCCCCGCCGGCCTTGCCGTCTGCGTCGACTCTGCGGCCCGTTCGGGACGAATTCGGTTCCAATCCGTCCGACACGGGCTCTCGGCCGCGACCGTGATATCGCAACAGGATCCCGCACGTCCAAGCTGGCCGGATGCAGCATTGGCCAATCACCGAGTCCGGCCGGCCTCCCCGTGACTCTTGGTCAAAAACCGGTTGGATTGACTGTGGTTGTAAGCGGACCGGTGCGTCCGCGGCGTGACCCGCTCGCCACGTCTCGCGTTCCAGGTGTCGGTTTACGAGGGAACATCTCCCGCGATTCCCGGGCTTCCAGTACAGCCTCGGGAATGGGCACTTTGCAAAGAAGCTGGCAACAACCACTGGCCGTTCCTTCTTTTTGTCTTCATGAAAAACACACGGTGTTGAACTCCCCTGCGAAGCGTGTTTCCGATGTGACGTCCGAAAAGTCTGATTGGTGAGGATCCGCAGTGATGAATCCGCGTGGTGTGTCGACTTGGCTTGTTCTGGCTCTGGGGTGGACCTGGTCCGCCCTTGGCGCCTCCATCACCTCCTCCAATCGTGATGTGCTGTCTCCCAACACCGGGGCCATGCCCCTCGCCGGGGTGAAACTTGGCGGAACGAATTTCCGGGTGCTGGGACTGCAGGGTGTGGGCCGGATCGCGGCGAACTCGATCGATTCCGCCACCGGCGAATCGCTCGGCTCCATCTCCGACATGGAGATCACCAACTTCCAGAACCTGGGAGGTGGTACCTGGAGCGGGCGTTTCGAGTTCCTCCCCGACCGGGGTTACAACTCGGGATCGATCTACTCGAACTACGCCGCCCGCGTGAACAGCTTTGATTTCACGTTCACCCCCTACACCGGCAATACCCCGACCCCCCTGCAGAACCAGATCCAGACGACATTCCTGGGCTCGACCCGGTTCACCTACGATCACGACGGCAACGCGGCCACGCCCGGCGTTTACACCTCGGGGATGCTGGCCACCGGTGTCGGCACTCTGTTCGGCCGGCCAACTCCCACGGTTTCGGGCAACACCACGCAGTCCGATGGCACAGTCAACGGCCGGCTGACGATGGATGCCGAAGGCTTCGTGCTCGACACGCGGGCGGGACGGGCTGGCACCGGCTGGGTCAGCGACGAGTACGGCCCCTACATCTATCACTTCAATGCCAGCAAGCAGATCGATGGCCTGCTGCGGTTGCCGGAAGCCCTCGTGCCCCATTCCCCCACCGGGACCACCAACTTCTTCGCCGATCCCCCGACCAACGGCCGCCGTATCAATCAGGGCATGGAGGGCATCGCCCAAAGCCCCAGCGGCAACCGGCTGTTCGGGCTGCTGCAGAGCGCGACCATTCAGGATTCGGGCTCTGGCAACCAGGGGCGGTCGAACACCCGTCTGTTGGTCTACGATGTTTCCAACAGTGATGCCCCGACCGATCCTGTCGCCCAGTACGTCATCCAGCTCCCCCGTATCGACGACAATGGCGGCACACCCTCCGTCAATCGGACGGGAGCCCAGAGTGCCATCATCGCCCTCAATGACCATCAGTTGCTGATTCTTTCTCGGGATGGGAACGGTCGCGGGGCGAGCGGCTCGCCTGTGTTCAAGTCGATTCTGCTGGCCGAACTCAATGGCGCGACCAACATCGATGGCCTGTACGATGCTGAGGGAAATGCCGTGGCCCCCGGCGGCGTGCTCAACCCGGCCGTCACTCCCATTTCGTGGGCTGAAGCTCTCAACATGCTGGGCAAGCTTGATCTGTCCATCAGCGAACTGGCCCAGTTTGGTCTGAATCTCAATGCGGCTCCCGGTGATCTGAACACCCTTTCGGAAAAATGGGAAGGATTGTCCCTGGTCTCGGCTCAGGATCCCTCGGCCCCTCATGACTACTTCCTGTTCATCGGGAACGACAATGACTTCACGACTGGGACTGGCAAGTACCTCGACGCTGCCGGCAATCTGCAGTCGTATAATGCGGGACTCGAGAATGACTCGATGATTCTCGCCTATCGTGTCCAGATTGTGCCCGAACCGTCGACGTACGCCCTGGTTTGCCTCGGGGCTTTGGCCGTCGCGCTCGTCCGTCGCCGTCGCTGACTGGAGGGCGGTCAGCGGGCTGTCGCTCAGGCGTGGGAAGGTGCAGTCCCACGCCTGAGTTTTTTTGGAATGCACTTTTCTCTGCGATGCTGAAGAACACTCGCGACCAACGCCGCGGATGCGCCCCGCATCATCAATCGCCCGCGGACTCGCAACCTGCGGCAACCCGGCCCGGGCAACTCATTCGTGCAGGGTCGCGCCATCCGGAACCTTCCCCGCCAAAAACGCCTTCCGGTGATTCCGGTTCCCCAGGTCCATCTGGAAGCGAATCCAGTTCCCATCCTGCAGAACCGCCATCCACCACGGCCCCGTGACCGAATCCGAAAACTGCCAGAGAATCTGAAAACCCTGATGGTCCGAGAATCCTTCGTAATCGGCCTGAATGATGCCCCCCACCTGTTGGAAGATTGAGTCCTTGGCCGTCCCCAGAATCTCCCATCCCTGTTCTTCCTCGGTACCCCCCAGCAGTTGGAAGGCGTAGATCGTCTTGACGTTGGGCAAGTACTCGGCCAGCCAGGCGGCTGCGTTGGCCGGCTTGCAATCTTCAATCTCTTCCAGAAATTCCTCGATCTCCTCCGCGACCAGATCACCATCCGACGAGCTGTTTCGTTCGATGTCTGCCACGATCTCCCCGGATTCATGCACGACGCTGATCTGCGTCCACTTTTCATCGGGTCCCGCCTCCACCTGGAGCTGGCCCAGCGGAGCGTCGTTGCTTAAGGCGGTCCGGATTCGCGCGATGGAAGGAACCGTCTCGGACGGAGTGAGAATTCGGATGTAGTGGCCCATGCGACCTCGGTGGTTTTCAGGAGTGCGACGCAACCATCTTCTGATCCAACATCGTATCCCTGGGAAATCCATCGCAGCCAGTTGAATTCGCGCCGATCTGGAAAACTCGGCCTAATCGCAGGTTTTAAATGTTTTCTGACGATGCGAAATGAGCCCGACTCCCCTGGACGTCCCCACTTACCCCAACACTTCCCGCACCACCCGCGCCTCCTCCACTCCCGTCAGCCGGAAGTCGAGCCCCTGCAGGCGATAACCCAGGCGGGTGTGGTCGATTCCCAGGCAGTGCAGCAATGTCGCGTGCAGATCGCGGACCGCCACCCCGTCGTGGGCGACGTTGTAACTGAAATCGTCCGTTGCCCCGTGCGTGTAACCCGCCCGGATCCCGCCCCCCGCCAGCCAGATCGTGTAACACCGCGGGTGATGATCGCGCCCCGCCTCCGGAGCGTCCCATTGCCCCTGCCCCGCCACCCCCCGCCCAAACTCGCCCCCCCAGATCACCAGGGTGTCATCGAGCAGCCCCCGCTGCTTCAGGTCGGTAATCAACCCGGCTGAGGCCTGGTCGGTGTCCCGGCAACGGGCCGTGCACCAACTCGCCAGGTGCTTGTGATGGTCCCAGTCGGGATGGAACAACTGGATGAACCGCACCCCGCGCTCGGCCAATCGGCGGGCGAGAATGCAGTTCGCCGCATAACTTCCCGGCCGGCGCGAATCGGGACCATACAGCCGAAACGTCGCCTCGCTCTCCTCCCGCAAATCCATCAGTTCGGGAATGCTCGTCTGCATCCGGAACGCCAACTCGTACTGCCGGATCCGCGTGAGAATCTCGGGATCCCCCGTCTGCTCGTGCCGCAGGGTGTTCAACTCTCCCAATCCGGCCAACATCTGCTGTCGCAGTTCCCGCGGCACCCCTTCGGGATCCCGCAGATACAGCACCGGGTCCCGCGCATTCCGCAGCTTGACCCCCTGGTGCCGCGACGGCAAAAAGCCGCTCCCCCAGTAATGGTCGTACAACGGCTGATCGCTCGGCCGCTGCATCTTCGAGATCAGCACGAGGTAATCGGGCAGATCGCGGTTCTCACTCCCCAGGCCGTAGCTGGCCCACGCCCCGGCACTCGGCCGCCCCGGAATCTGATTCCCTGTCAGAAACCGCGTCATCGCGGGAGCGTGGTTGATCTGGTCGGTGAACATCGACTTGATGAAGCACAAGTCGTCGGCCACCCGCTGGGTGTGCGGCAACCAGTCGCTGACCGTCGCGCCGCTGTCGCCGCACGGCCGGAATTCCGCCCGCGCCGGCAGGATCAACTGCTTCTGGCTGGCGGTCATCGTCGTCAGCCGTTGTCCCTGCCGGACCGACTCGGGCAGTTCCTTTCCCGCCCACTCGGCCAACCCGGGCTTGTGGTCGTAGAGCTCGAGCTGCGACGGTCCCCCGGACTGCGTGAGAAAAATGACCCGCCGGGCCGTCGGTGCGAACTGCTGCCGCACAGTGTCCAGCACGCTGTTCTCGAGGACCCGGTTCGAAGGCGGTCCATCTGCCCCGCGGACAGGCCGGGAGGGCAGCAGTTCTCCCAGGGCCAGCCCCCCCAGCGACATCCCGGTCGCCCGTGTCAGAAACACGCGGCGGGCCAAGCGGGTGGCGGCAGACTCGCCCCCCTGCCCGGCTGCGAGTGGATCGGGAAACAGGTCACTCATGGGTCACCGCCTCATCGAGATTGAGGACGAGGTTGGCGATCAGGAACAACGCGGCGGCGTCGGCACCACGCTCTCGCTCGGCCGGAGTGAGCCGCAGATCGGGACGGCTGTCTTCGAGATTGCGCCCGGCATTCTCGAGGGCCAGCTCCCCTTCGGCAGGATGCGCTTGGTACCACTTCTGGGCGCGGGCGAATTCCCGCTCCAGAATGGCCAGCTCGCGTGGTTCCAAAGCCCGGCCCAGCACGCGGCGGGTCATGGCGGCCAACTGCCCCGCCGGCTGCTCTGCCTCGCGCAGGGCCTGGATGGCCAACGCGTAGGCCGCGTTGAGGTAACTGGCGTCGTTCAGCAGGGTCAGCGCCTGCAGGGGAGTGTTGGTGCGGGGAAGCCGCACTTCGCACACCCGGCGTTGGGCCGAGTCAAACAGAAAGGTTGGGGCCACCGCCCGCCGCCAGAAGGCGTAGAGCGACCGGCGGTATTGGGCCGGTCCGTCGCTGGGCTCGTAATGAAACCGCCCCATGAAGTTTTCTTCCCAGATGCCGTCGGGCTGGAAGGGGCGAACCGGGGGGCCACCCAGGAGGGGGGAGAGCAGCCCAGCAGAGTGCAACGCGGCATCGCGCAGCATCCAGCTTGGCAGCCGGTGTCGGGGCGCACGGGCCAGCCAGCGGTTCTCGGGATCGCGGGCAAGTCCCGCCGGCGTGATCACCGACGACTGCCGGTAGGTCTCACTGGTGACGATCAGCTTCACCAGGCGTTTCACATCCCAGCCGCTCTCGATGAACTCGACCGCCAGCCAGTCGAGCAATTCCGGATGGGTGGGACGTTCTCCCTGCAGGCCGAAGTCTTCGGTAGTCCGCACGAGCCCGGTCCCCAGCAGCATTTGCCACACCTGGTTGACGAAGACCCGGGCGGTGAGGGGGTGGCCGGGCTGAGTCAGCCACTGTGCCAACCCCAGCCGGGTGTAGGGGAGATCGGAGGACCAGGGAGCGATGGTCTGGGGAACTCCGTGGAGCGTAGCCTCTCCCTTCTTGTCCCATTGGCCGCGCACCAGCAGCTGCGTCGGGCGCAGTTCCCCCCGGTCGGCCAGCACCTGCACGTCGACCCGGGCTGAGGCATTCACCTCTTCCAACTGCCGGCGGGCCCGGGCGAGGCGGGCGCGGGCGTCGAGCACAGGTGCGAAGTCAGAGAGAAACTGGTTGCGCAGCGCGCCCAGCAGCGCAGCGGCGGGGTTCGCCCATTCGGCTTCGGGGAGTTGTGCCAGTTGCTCGAATGGTGTGGCGCCGACAGTGTTGGTGGCAGGACCACGATCACTCGTCCAGAGCAGACGGAACCGGCCGAGGTTGGCATCACCGACGGTGGATCGCTGCCGCAGTTCGACCACCAGTTCTTCCTCGGCGGCCAGCGTCAACGGCTCGGCCAGGGCCAGCACGGCGGCATGGGGCAGCGTGGCCGGGGCGTCGCGCGTGCTCCAGCCATTGCGCGGATCGTCATCGAGCACATGCGCAATGTTGCCATAGCCCGAGTGTTTGCCCGGATCATCCGAATGATCGGCCACCGCCCCCGCGATCAGCAGATCGCGCAGCTGCGTCTCCCCCCGGCGGCGCACCTGCACCTTGATGTCGGTGAGAATGAAGTGTCCGCCGGCTCCCCGCGAGTAACTTCCCTGCGTGTGTGAGGCGTGGGGGAAGACCTCCAGTCGCAGCCCGGTGATGCGGTCGGCCGGCGGATGGGCGATGACACGGTAGTCATCCTGCCGGGGATTCGGTCCACTGGCCTGGATGGCCCCGTCTGCTTCCCAGGCCAACCGGGTTCCTTCCGTCGCTTCCAACTCGCCGTCGGTGAGGGGAATCCAAGACCGATGCCCGGGCTTCAGGGCGAGCGTCCGCGCCTGCAACCAATCCCGAAAGGGGGCTTCAGCCGCAGCCAGCGTGGCCATTTCGCGGGCGGTTTGCCGCGCGACCAAGGCTTCGGCCTCGGCCCGGGGGGCGGCGAGCCGGGACGTCTGGTAGGCCAGGTAAGGCTTGGCATTCCGCCCCGCCCGGCCATCTTCATCAATCGAATTGAAGAACGCCGTCAGTGAGTAGTACTCGGCCTGCGAGATCGGGTCGAACTTGTGCGAATGGCACTGGCAGCAGCCGAGGGTCAGTCCCAGCCACACAGTCCCCAGCGTGTTGACGCGGTCGATTACATAGTCGATGCGCGATTCTTCCGGATCGCGCCCTCCTTCACCATTGGTCAAGTGGTGGCGGTGGAAGGCGGTGGCCAGTTTCTGGTCAGGGGTGGCGTTGGGCAACAGATCTCCGGCGAACTGCTCGAGGGTGAACTGGTCGAACGGCTGGTTGTTGTTGAAGGCGGCGACGACCCAGTCACGCCAGGGCCAGTTGGTGCGGGTCTCGTCGGCCTGGTAGCCGTCGGTATCGGCATACCGGGCGGCATCCAGCCAGACCATCGCCAGCCGTTCGCCAAACCGGGGGGAGGCCAGCAGGCGGTCGATCCAGCGTGACCAGGCGTCGGGACCGGGGTCGTCGCGCAGCAGCGTGACATCATCAGCCGAGGGAGGGAGCCCCAGCAGATCGAGCATCGAACGCCGGGCGAGGGTCGGCAGACTCGCCGCGGGGGCGGGCGCAAGACCGGTCTGCGAAAGTCGCTCGCGGATGAAGGCATCGACCGGGTGAGGGGCGAGGGGGGGGACCGGGGGGCGACGCGGAGGCTCAAAAGCCCAGTGCCGTCCCCACACCGCTCCCTGTTGAATCCACAATTCAAACTGTTGGATTTGTGCAGCGGAGAGCGGATGGCGTTGACCGCCGGGAGGGGGCATCTGCTCGGCGGGATCGGTCGAGATGACGCGGCGGAGCAGTTCGCTGGCCGAGGGATCGCCGGGAGTCAGAACCGTCAGTGCCCCGTCGCGGGTATCGAGCCGGAGGTCCGCCTTGCGGTTGCCTTCATCCGGGCCGTGGCAACTGAAGCAGTGCTCGGAGAGGACCGGCAGAATCTCCCGGCTGAATTGGGCCGGGTCGGGCTCAGCCGCGAGACAGGCCCGTACCGACCCCAGCAGGCCGGTCAACAACACGGCCAGCAACAGGCCAATCAGCGGTGAGCGGAAGAGGGTTGGCATGGTGGCACGATAAACCGCGGACGGGGGTGGGTCAAAGCTACCGGCACTGACCCATGACCACGTCGTGGGATAGGCTTTCAGCCTGTCTTTAAAAAACCCTGCGTATGTGGGGACGCTGGACCTCGTCGTGCCATTGGGAGGCCGGGATGACACTCGATGGTGCTGACAAACTGGAAGTTTGTCGCCACGGCCCGTGGGATAGGCTTCCAGCCTGTCTGTAAAAAACCGGCGTGTGCGGGGACGCTGGCCCCCGTCGTGCCATTGGGAAGTCGGGATGACACTCAATGGTGCTGACAAACTGGAAGTTTGTCGCCACGGGCCGTGGGATAGGCTTCCAGCCTGTCTGTGAAAAACCCGGCGTGTGCGGGGACGCTGGACCTCGTCGTGCCATTGGGAGGCCGGGATGACGCTCGATGGTGCTGACAAACTGGAAGTTTGTCGCCACGGCTCGTCGCGCGCGCACCCTGGGCGTCATCGGGCACTCAACTCGATCG
>CAIOTJ010000019.1 GCA_903861195.1 uncultured Planctomycetaceae bacterium
AAGAACCGGGGGGCCTGCAGGCGGACAATCACATTCTTGCGGGTGGTGACCTCGGCCTCTCCCTCGCCCACGCGGGCTCCGTGTGAGAGCCCCCAGGCCTTCACCTTCCAGCCCGTCAGGTTCTCGGGCATCCGGAACTCGACCTCGGCGGTTCCGTCCGGTTGAGTCGTGACTGCGGCCGCCCAGAACGCGAGGTCGGCGAACTCAGTCCGAATCATCGGCTGGGCATTGCCCGCGGGAGCCCCCCCGGGAACCCCGCCGCCGACATCTCCCATCGCAGCCTTGGCCATGGGGGCACCGTCCATCGCAGCGGCTTCCATCGGGGCAGCCGCGGTGGCTGCCACCGGGCCTTCGGCCATCATCATCCGTGCCGGTGCCGCTCCCAGGCCTCCTCCGCCTCCAAACCCACCCAACATGCCATTCTGGGCCATGGGGAGTTCCAACAGTCCGCCAAACGCCCCCAGGGTCGACATCGGAATCTCCCCCGGCTTCAGCAGGTTGGCGAAGAATCGCTGGAGGGTCGACTCGGTCTGTGGTTGGTGACTGCGGCGGAATTTCCAGAAGAAACTACGGATTTCGGGAACATTCGAGATCCTCGAGATGTAATCGAGGCTTTTGTCGTAGACCGAGAGCACGGTCGAACCGACCACCGGCTGTCCATCGATCCCCGTCAGTTTCACCCGCACCTTCGCCTGCGCTCCGGGAAGATACTCTTGCTCTGAGGGAAGCACCTCGATGTTCAGCACCCGCTTTTCGGGAGGCACCACCACCTCGCGCACCTCGGTGTGCAACCGTCCGTTGGCAATGGTGATCGCCTCAATGAAGAAGTTGGGCATGTCCTTCTGCACCACCGCCACCTCTTCGACAGTGCTCTTCCCCTGCAGCCGAATCAGCTTGGGAGGCAGGTACATGCCGTTGGTCGGCCGCAGGAACAGCAGCACCGCCCCGCCCGCCCGGTTTGTGTTGATCAGCAACTGCACCTTGTCGCCCGGGGCATACTCGCGCTTGTCGGTGATCAGTTCGAGGTCGTTGAACCGGAACTCGCGTCCGTCGAACTTCTGTCCGCGGATCACAAACACTGTGGCCCCCTCTTCCGTGTTTCCCTGACCATCCGTCAGGCGGTAGGCCAGGCGGTACTGCCCGGCTTCCGACGCGGCCAGCTGCTGGCGGGCGTCTCCCTGGGCATCGGTCGCCAACTCCCAGGTGCGGATCGCCTGTTCCACGGGCTGCTGCTTCGCGTCGTAGGTCACGCGGAACAGCGTCAGGGTTCCCTGGCCGCTCACGGGCTTTTGATCGAGCGTGTGGGCGTGCACCAACGCCTCGATGGTATCCCCCACCTGGTAGTAACCGCGCGACAACCAGGTGAAGACCTCAAACGGTTTCCGCGCGACCAGAACCTCGCCGTTGCCGACAATCGTCCGCCGCGATTCATCGACCACTTCGGCCGTAATCGAGTAACTCTGGCTTTGCGCCCCATGCAGTTCCCTGGCGGGCAGCGTGTCGATCTCGATCGGCAAGGTTCCGTCGGGCCCAATTTCGGCCTCCGACTCGGCCACTACCTCGGGCGGAATCATGCCCCGATTCCACCAGGGGGGCAGCGGCCGGACGCAACCCCAGTCGCCCCAGCCCGGATACCAGGCGTAGTCGGGGGTGAACCACCAATAGCCCCGGCCATAGAACCAGTCCCACGGTGCGGGGGGATGCCAATCGGTGGCGGCCGGAGTCCGCAGCACCTTGTACTTCACTTTCGCCCGGGTGACGGGTGAGCCGAAGTAGTACTTCGCCCGGATCGTGGCAGTCACCTTCTCTCCCAACTTCACCGGCTCTTGCGGTGCATCGACCAGCACTTCAAATTCAGGCTTCTTGTATTCTTCAACCCGGAAGGTTCCCGCTCCGAGCATTTTCTGGCCGACAAACGCAAACAGTGTGTACTGGCCCAGCTTGGCCGAGCTGGGGAGTTCATAATCGGCGGCCAGACCGCCGAATTCATCGGCGGCCCCCGTGAATTCATGAATCTGCTCGCCCAGCGGATTGTTCAACGTGACCCGGCATTGCTTCCCGGCAAACGCCGACTTGAGGGGTTCGTCATACTTGGTCTGCTGCACCCAAAACTTGTATTTCACCGATTGACCCGGGCGGTACACCGGACGGTCGGTGATCAACATCGCCTTGCTTTGGTTGAATTCCGGGTCCTGGTAGTTGCCATACCAGACATTCGTGAAGCCCAGATAAGCCAACCGTCCCTGCGGGGTCGTGGCGATCACCAGCCATTGAAAGTCCTGTGGCAGCGTCTTGGCGTCGAGCTGAATCTGCCCTTCGGCATTGGTGTAGTAGGCCTTGTCTTGAACCACGACCTGGAACTGGTTCTGGTTCGGATTCACCGGCCGCTGGTTCCAGCCGAAGAATTCGACATTCGCCTTCTCGATGGGCTGCCCGGTCACCGCGTCGGCCACGTAGTACCAGCTCTTGCCGTCGAGCTGCTTCTTGGCGATGACGGTGTCGGCGAGCCACACGATCAGGCGGCTGACATTCCCATCCTGCATGGTGGCCGTGACGAGATACGCCCCCGCCTTTTGCAGCGGCGTGGTGACGGTGACCATGTCATCGACATGATTCGGCCGCGGATCGAGATCAAGCGACCAGTTCGCCACGCTGCGCCCCAGCAACGACTCCTGATTCTCAATCACCAGGCGGTAGCCGAGGTCCCCCACGTTGAGCTTCTGCCAGTCGAGCTGCGCAGGCCGGCTCTTGAGGTAGTCTTTCACCTGCTTCAGCAGGTCGGGCACCTTGATTTCCCGCGCCTCGAAGGCGACCTGGCGACCATTGCGGAACCGATATTCGAGGGTCGCCCCCGCGCCGGCCGGCTGCACACGCCCCCCCTCAAACTGCCCCCAGTTCTTGACGATCTGGTCCAGCCGTTGCTGGCGGTCGCCATTCACCCCCGGCCCAAAGTCGGCCAGCGCCCGCCGCCATTCCGTCGCCGCGCGGGGATACTGCCGGCGGTCTTCATGTTCCTGGCACAACTGCTCCCGGGCCGATTCCGTCCACGGGTTTTTCACTTCCGGTGCCCGGTCCGCCACCCGCCGCAGCACCTTGAGATAGTTGAACTCCTCAGGCAGTGCGAACCGGCGAATTCCCGTCGCCAGCCGTGCGATGGTTTCGTCGTCGGTCAATGACGCCAGCGCATACGGGCCGCTTTGATCCTTTTCGACCGGCTCAGACTCGGTGGCACCGTCGATGTCATTCATCGGCATGGGCATCGGACGCGGCCCCCCCGCCATCGTCTGGACCCCAAACTGAGAGCGACAGAAATTGGCGAAGAGCAGGTCGATCTCATCCTGCCGGGCAGGATCGGTCGCCACCGCCTGCGCGAGCATCCACCGCCACCGCTCGCCATCACTGGCGGCACTCTCCCAATCGGCGGGAATCTGGTGATAGACCGGCTGGCCCTCGGCATCCACCGGAGCCCCCTTGGCCCCGCCGCCACCTCCTCCGAACCGCTGGAAGAAGAAGCCCTCCTCCAGGTCGGGCAGGGTCGCCAGGTCGGTCTTGGTCTGCAGTTTCCAAGCTCCTTCGCCCGCGCTGTCTTGCAAGAGTGCGTTGGCGAACGACAAATAGAACCCCGCCGCAGCCGGACGGTCATCCGCCTGCTTCACGAGGGGCAGCGCCTGCTGGAACAACTGCAGCGCACGGCCCCGATCGCGGGCCGCGGAAGTCATCATTTTGCCCCCGCCGCGATGGCCCCCCCGCCGGAATTTCCCGGCAATCAGGAACCCCATGTGGTCGGTCTGGTTGAGATACGCCTCGGCGACGGCTTGCAGCGCCCGCCAATCGTTGGCTCGCGCGGTGACGACGCTTTCCAGGAACTCATCGACCTCCTCCGTCGCCCCCAGGTTCAGCGCCGCTTGCAGGGCCGCCTGCACATCGGCGGACGCCTCGGCGGAACCGGCCTGCGGATTCACCGCCAGCTTCCGGAACAGCTCCCACGCCTCTTTGAAGTTCCCCTGCTGCAGCAACTGCTGCCCCTTGGCACGGGTTTCCGCGGGAGAGGATTCGGCGGATTTCGAGGTACGGGGCATGCAGAGGGCGACTCCCAAGAGAACCGCCGGCAAACTGGCCAGCGTGATCAACCAACGAGAACGATGGCCCATGGCAACTTTCGCTTGGTCTTTGGCAAAAGCAGCGGAGATCTCGCAACCCAGGTCCACCCTCGGTTTTAGCGCTCCCCGGTCCCGCCGCGAATCAGACGTCATCCGGGGAAGGACAGTTCCCCGAATTCGCACTGAATCCAGTCAAAACCGCAGAATCCTACCACTTGAACAATTGGGGGGACAGTGTCGGACATATCGCGGGAGGTGAGCCAGGCCACTCCGCACTTCATCACACCACGCAGGTTGAAACCATGGATCTGGAGGAATGGAAATTCGCAGTGTAGAGTTCGGTGTCGTTTGAGCAGTTCGACTTCCA
The DNA here is from genome assembly GCA_903861195.1 of uncultured Planctomycetaceae bacterium. Classification (GTDB taxonomy): domain Bacteria; phylum Planctomycetota; class Planctomycetia; order Planctomycetales; family Planctomycetaceae; genus UBA10511. The sequence continues at coordinate 4,468 of CAIOTJ010000019.1, forward strand.
AAGTCGTTGTTGCTTTCTCGTGACGCGATTCGAAAGGAGATTCCCTGATGTCGACTGTCGTGTTTGACCGCGATGAGGTTGCCGAGTGGTATGCCACCCAACACCTCAAGGTCGATATCGGCCTCGTCTCGGCGCATTATCTCCCGGGCAATTGCGACTCGCGGGAGATTCGATTGGTGGAAGTCAACGAGTTATTGGGTGATCGCACCGACGAGAGCCTGCAGCCGATCGATTCTGGAGTGGAAATGGGGACCGAATCAGCACACCGGCTCTTTGTGCTGGATGTCACTCCCGAGCAGTGGGAACGACTGAAACGCGGGAACTTGAGTCTTCCGGACAACTGGACCCTTCGAGACTCTCTCACATTCCCGAAGTCATGAGTCAATCTCAAGCACTCTGCTGAAAGCAGTCACGTCGAGACGCTTGAATCATCAATTTCTCAATTTGCTTCGCCGTTCACTCTGACGCCCCTCAGGCGAGAATCTCCTGCACCACGCGGGCCGGGCGGCCATCGGTCAGCCGTTGCGCCCGGCCGCTGCTGTGGTAGACCAGCTTGCTGTGATCCAGCCCCAGCTGGTGCAGAACCGTCGCCTGGAAATCGTTGGGGGTCATGATGTTCACCGCGGCGCGATGCCCCACCTCGTCGGTCTCGCCGTAGGTGATTCCCGGCTTGAACCCACCCCCCGCCATCCAGATCGAGAAGCCCTGGCCGTTGTGGTCGCGCCCAACCGAGTCGTTCAGCTCTCCTTCGCACACCGGTAGCCGGCCAATCTCGCCCCCCCAGTGCACGATCGTGGTATCCAGCAGGCCGCGCTGCTTGAGATCTTTGACCAAGGCCGCCGAGGGTTGGTCGGTTCTCTGGCAAATCGCCGGCAGTCCCTTGTGGATCCCCTGATGGTTGTCCCACGGCTGGCTCGACAGAAACAACTGCACGAACCGCACGCCCCGCTCGACCAACCGGCGGGCAATCAGGCAGCGCTCACCATACGACCGGGTCTCCTCCCGGTCGAGACCGTACAGCCGGTGGATATGCTCGGGCTCTTGCGAAATGTCGAGCGCTTCCTTCGCCGCAGTCTGCATCGCCGCCGCCAGTTCATAACTGGCGATCCGCGCCTCCAGCTCGGCCTCCCCCGGGTGCAGTTGGGCGTGCCGACGGTTTAGCCCATTCAGAAACGCCAGGTTCTGCTGTTGGATCGTCCCCTTCATCCGCTGCGGCGGATCGAGATTGAAGATCCGCGGCTCCTGCGGACGCAGCACCGTTCCCTGGTAGGTCGGGGGCATGAACCCGCTCGACCAGTTCCAGGTGCCGTCGACCGGGTGTCCCCCCGGATCGGCCAGCACCATGTAGGCCGGCAGATTCTGCGATTCGTTCCCCAACGCGTAGGTGATCCAGCTTCCCAGGG
>CAIOTJ010000020.1 GCA_903861195.1 uncultured Planctomycetaceae bacterium
CACCTTCTGTTTTGTACTTCGCGACAGTGGAGGCGCCTTTGGAGGCTTCATCGTCGGGGTGAGCGTGGATTGAGAGCAGACAGCGGTCAGCCATGGCCGCACGCTACCGGTCCGCTGGAGGGGCGCCACCGCGTCGAAGCTGGGCTGACCCGATTGTCCAAACCGGCAGGTCTGAGCGTTTGCTGGCCTGGCGTATAAAACGCGTTTCTGTCACAAGCGGAGCGCCGCATGAACGGGCGCTTGCTGCGATAGGGTTGGACACTTGCACAATTATAAATGCCAAAGTCGCGTAATACGCCGTGACTTGTGCGGCATAACAAGAAATGAATACGTGGCGATACTGATGAAAACAAACGCTCAGTGCATTGTCTAGACAGCGCGGAAGAACAAAGATGCTGAAAGTTGGTCCCCCATGGCACATCTTCCTCAAGAGCAACTTTCGACTCATGTAAAATCATCGCCTCGCCCGCTCGTACGACGATTTCGTTTGGCCGCTCTTGCGCTGTTGATACTTTCATCCTCGGCGTCTCTCACGGCTTGCATTCCTGTGAAACCCATCGTTTTAGTCTTCGGTGATTCGTTGACGAACGAGTCGGTGGATTACATAAAGTTCCTCACTGGAAACGAGTATGAGGTGCGGGTCACTGCCATGGGTGGCACCGCGCTGTGCGACTACGGAGACTCGATTGTCAACGATGCACGAAACTTGAGACCAAAGCTCGTGGTCCTTGCATTCTCAGGTAACGCATCAACACCGTGCATGAGCGGCTACAACACGCACTCCCAGATTGCCCAGAAGTACGAATCAGACGCGAACTGGGTCGCTGGCAACCTTTCAGGTATCGGAGTACCGATTGCATTTGTCACACCGCCACCCGGGCTCCGCAGGGCATCCGGAGTAAACGCGACCTCTACAACTGATGGGCTTTCCGATGCTCTAGCAGTGACTGGTGTCGACACAGGACTAGGGATCGCCACCGCACCGGCTACCGAGTTAAGCGTGATGCGGTCTGTAGGAGAGATCCCATCTGGCCTGTACTCGTCGAAAAGCGAACTCGATGGCGTCTACCGCCGAGTGTCTGGTCAATGGCGAGCCCGCAATGCTCAGGTTGGCATCATCGATGGTTTCACGCCGTTCGCCTCCCCGACTGGTACTTGGACCAAGGTTCAGCCATGCGCGCCTTGGGAGGCCGCCAATGTACTTTGCCGAAATGGCTTGATAGATGTCCGGGCTGCTGACCTCGGACATTTCTGCCCAGTCACCGTGACATCTGGCGATCTGGCCACAATTTGCAGTATCTACTCGCCTGGGGCGTTCCGTTGGGGCGCGGCTATCTCAGACTACGTGCGGTTCATCGACCAACAAACTTTCGGAGCCCTCGATAGCGTCAGCCCTAGCATCAGAAGCGTATCGGTCAGTGGCTGGGCGATCGACCCGAGTAACGATGTTACCGCTACCCAAGTCCACGTCTACGTCGGCAGCACGGGCTACGCCGCCATAGCTTCTAACCCCAGAGCCGATGTCGGCATGGTTTACCCTGCCGCCGGACCGGACCACGGTTTTTCAGCAACGTTCAATGCTCCGCCAGGAAGCCACAACGTCTGCGTCTACGCAATCAATGTGTCAGGAACTGGAACAAACGTCGGCCTCGGTTGCCGCGTCGTTCAGGTTGGGGGGGGAGCCCCATTCGGGGTAGTCGATACGGCCACCCTTGAGAATGGCTCGATACGGGTCACGGGGTGGGCAATTGACCCAGACACCGCGGCCTCTCTGCCCATTCACATTTACTCGCAGGGTCAGGTGTATCCGCTCCTTGCTGACAAAAACCGACCTGATATTGCCAGAGCGTTCCCTGCCTATGGTCCCGCCCACGGATTCAATGGACTCGTACCAGCCCCTGAAGGAACGAACAGGATCTGTGCCTACGCCATCGATCTCGCCGGTGGAGACGTGAACTCCCTGCTTGGCTGTCGAACGGTGACGGTACCCCCAGGGAATCCAATTGGTTTCATTGATGGAGCCTCGATAGCGAACGGGATCGTTTCACTTAATGGCTGGGCAATTGACCCGGATACTGCATCACCAGTCATTATGCATGTGTATGTGAACGGCGAGGGGCACGGGATAATCGCGAATGAGGACAGGCCTGATCTGGGAAACCCCTGGGGCCTGGGCACGCTTCATGGTTGGACATTTGCGACTCCACGAGTTGGTAGCGGATTGCAGCGCGTTTGCGTCTATGCGTTGAATGTCGCTGGCACAGGCTCGCATCAGTTACTCGGTTGTCGCGAGCTTCCCTAGGGCGCTGGTGGACCTCGACTAGAGGTTTCTAATCGCCCACCAAGATTGACAATCTTCGGACCAAGATCAACTGAGCGCCCGAAGATCCCGTGCAAAAAAGTAAGTGGATAACACTTGGACTGGTCTCGGCGCTCACATGCCCACAGGCCGCTCGTCGAAGTTTCGGGCGAGGATCCGCGCCGTCCCGTGGAAGCGATGGAGGCGTAGTCTCAACCCGATGAGCGAGACCCCATCCACCCACCGCCCGCCAAGGGCCCGCCGCCGAGGTCTCGCTGTTCTTGCCATTGCAGCAGTTGCCATTTCCCTCGCTGCGTGCGGAACCAACGGCCGAACCATGGACGAGCCAAAGCCCGGAGCCACCGCTCCAGCGCGAAAGAACGCTGGTTCCACTCTTCCGGCCAACACCAATGCCGCCACCGACAGCACTACGAGCCCCCAAATCCGCTCAACGGCATTCACCCTGACCACCAGCGCTTGGAAATCGGGGCAGTCCATGCCGAAGCCCTTCACCTGCGATGGGGTCAATACCTCCCCCCCGTTCACCATTAGTGGCGTTCCTGCCGGAACCACCGAACTGGTCTTTGTCGCGTCGAACCAGAACGATCTCAGTCAGACGTTGTGGCTTCTCGCCGGTATCGGCCCGGCAACTGTTTCGATACCGCAGGGTGGCGTG
>CAIOTJ010000021.1 GCA_903861195.1 uncultured Planctomycetaceae bacterium
CTGGGGAGGGAATCGGCCGCCACCCAGGCTGAGTATGGAGTGGGGACCGAGCCGACCGATGAGTTCGCCCGTCAGTGTCTGCTGGCCCGCCGGTGTGTGGAGTCGGGGGTGCGGTTTGTGCAGGTCAATTACAGCTATCCGCGGAACTACTGGGACGCCCATGGCGACCTGCGGAACAACCACACCTCCAACGCCGCCAAAGTCGACCGCCCGGTGGCCGCGCTGCTGGCCGACCTCAAGTCGAGGGGGCTGCTCGAGACCACGCTGGTGGTTTTCGCGACCGAATTCGGACGGACTCCGGCCGCCCAGGGAAATGACGGCCGCGATCATCATCCCCATGCCTTCAGCATCTGGATGGCGGGAGGGGGAGTGAAGGGGGGGATGGCGTACGGACAGACCGACGACTTCGGTTATTACGTGGCCGAGAACAAGGTGACCATGCCCGATTTCCACGCGACCCTTCTGCACCTGCTGGGACTCGACCACGAGCGGCTGACCTTCCGGCATGCGGGGCGCGATTATCGTCTGACCGACGTCCACGGCCGTGTGATCGACGCGATTCTGGCCTGACAACGCCGGAAAACGGGGGTCTGGAAGAGGCCCGTCCGCGGCGTACGCGACGGTCCCGAACCCGCTCTGGGACGTGTGTCCAACTTGGTCGCCTCAGCACGCATCGGGAGCCTGGCCCGTTGCCCGGGCCACCAGCGCGTTTACGCGAGGATTTCCTCAATCACGTGGCCATGCACGTCGGTCAGGCGGCGGTCGATCCCTGCATTGCGGAACGTCAGTTTCTCGTGGTCGATTCCCAGCAGGTGCAGAATCGTGGCGTGCAGGTCGTAGCACATTGTCTTTCCCTCCGCCGTTTCGTAGCCGAGGTCATCGCTCTTGCCGTGGGTGGCCCCAGCCTGGATTCCCGCCCCGGCGAGCCAGGTGACGAACGTGCCGCGATTGTGATCCCGGCCGTCTCCCCCCTGTGCGAACGGGGTGCGCCCGAACTCGGTCGTCCAGATCAGCAGGGTGTCACTGAAAAGGCCCCGGGCCTTCAGGTCGCGCACCAGTGCGGCAATTGGCTGGTCGACACTTTTGGCAATGGGAGGGAGTTCGCGGGGAATGCTGCCGTGGTTGTCCCAGTTGTTGGCCGCCCCCTGCGGTCCGCTCCAGACCTGCACGAAGCGAGTCCCCCGCTCAATCAGTCGGCGGGCCAGCAGGCAGCGGCGGCCATAGTCGGCGGTCTCAGGCTGATCGAGACCATAGGCGGCCTGGGTCTCCTGCGTTTCGCGGGTCAGGTCGAACGCCTCGGGGGCGCTCAATTGCATCTTGGCCGCCAATTCGCCGGCGGCAATCCGCGCTTCGAGCCGGGTGTCGTCCGGACGTTGTCTCGCATGTTGACGGTTGATGGTTTGCAGCAGTTCGATGGTGGCCCGGTCGGCTTCGCCCGTCGCGAAGGGATACGCCTGCGGATCGGCGAAGAGATCGGGAATGGGAGGCTGGCGGGCCGCGTCGACCACGGTCCCCTGGTGTCGGGCCGGCAGGAAGCCCGCACTGAAATTTCCCTTTTGGTTGTAGGGCAACCCCCGGGGATCGGGAAGGACGACAAACGTCGGCAGATTGTCTGCGAGAGACCCCAGGGCGTATGAAATCCAGGCTCCCAGACACGGAAATCCCGGCAGGATGAACCCCGTATTTTGCATATAGCTGGCCGGACCATGAACGTTGGTCTTGCTGGCCATCGCCATCAGGAAGGCCAGGTCATCAACCACCTGCGCCTGGTGGGGGAACAGTGAACTGACCCACCGCCCGGTCTCGCCATGCTGCTGAAACTCGAAAGGGCTCTTCATGACCGCCCCGGCGGGGGCGGTGAATCCCTCGGGTTTCTCCTTGGGGCCAAGCATCTGGCCGTGCAGACGGATCAACTCGGGCTTGTAGTCGAACAGGTCCATCGGGCTGGCGCCGCCGTTCATGAACAGCTGGATGACCCGCTTGACCTTCGCGGGGTGATGCAGGCCGCCGTTCAACTCGGGCCGACTCGATTGAGCGAACGTCTCGCGCTGCAGCCAGGCGTTGAGAGCGAGCGTCCCAAACCCTCCCCCGGCCTGGTGCAACCAGTCGCGCCGTGTGAAGCCTGCGTTCGGCATCTTGCTATTCCACGAAGAGAAACTCGTTGCTGGCCAAGAGCAGCCGACAGACCGCCTGCAGCCCGTGCCCGGCGGCGAGAGCCTGCAGTTGGACCAGTTCGTCGGGGGTCGGATCACGCTGCCACGTGTGGCGGACCGCCGCACCAATCTGGGTGGGCAATTCGCCAGCCTCGGCCTGGACCCGCTTCGCCAGATGTGCGGCATGATGCAAAACAAACCGGTTGTTCAGCAGCGTCAGTGCCTGCAGGGGAGAGGCCGAAAAGCCCCGGGTGGGGGCCAGCAGTCCCAGGTCGGGAAAGTCGAGCGCGTCAAACACGGGGTCGGGAATGCCTCGCCAGACGACCCGGTAGATGCTGCGGCGGGTTGCCTGCGGGCCGTTCCAGTCAAAATCTCCGTAGTCGAGGTAGGGGGTCAACTGCGCTCCCGGCCGGCTGGAGAAGTGGGCCACCGCCGGCCCTTCCTGCTGATTGTTCAGTCGGCCGCTGGCCAGGAGCACCGCATCGCGGTAGGCGTCGGCATCGAGCCGCTGCGATGTCATGCGGGCCAACAGGCGATTGGCCGGGTCCGCCGCGACCAACTCCGGCCGCGAGGTCGAGACCTGGCGATACGTGTCACTCAGGCAGATCAGCCGGTGCAGGTGCTTCAGCGATCCCCCCCCGTCACGCACTTCACACGCCAGCCAGTCGAGTAGCTCCGGATGGCTGGGCGGTCCTCCCATCCGGCCGAAGTCGCTGGGGGTGTCGCACAACCCGGTGCCGAAATGATACTGCCACACCCGGTTGGCGATGCTCCGCCACGTGAGGGGATTTTCGCGATGGGCGATCCACTCGGCCAGAGCGGCGCGTCGCTGCGATTCGGGTTGGCTGGAATCGACAGAGAATCGCGCGGGAAGCACGGTGACGGCCGACAGAGTGCCCGGCCCGATCACCTCTCCCGGCTGCTCGAGGTTCCCTCGCTTGAGCATCCGGATCTCGCGGGGAGTGGCGATGGTAATTGTCCCCCGCTCGTTCTGCGCGACGGGGGCGGCGGCGTACAGCTGCTGAGGAGCGGGCAACCGCCGCAATTCGTCCTCCGCCTTCCTCTGGATGACCCACGCGGCCAGAGCCAGCGACTGCTCCGGTGTGCGCGAATTGGCGGGAACCGCCAGAATTGCCGCAATCGACGCAGGGATGACCACCGCGTCTCCCGCAGGGCCGTCGGTCACCGCCAGCGACAGCCGACCAATCACATGCTGCCGTCCATGGTCCTGGTGCAGCGAAAGCACCAGTCGATCCTGAGGGGTCAGTACGCAGGGCTCGGCCAATTCGAAAATCGCCGAGTGGTTCCGTCCCTCCTGGGGATTCACTCCCCAGCCGGTGGCCGGGTTGCCGTCGAGGGCGTGTTGAATGGTCCAGCCCGCCTGGTCGAAGTCGGCCACCGCCCGGGCGATGACCAGCCGTCGCGGCTCGGGTTCTCCGGCGCGGAAGAGCTGCACCTGGAACTCGGTGAGGTGCAGATTGCCGTTCATTGCCCGTCCCGGACCTCGCTGGGGAAGCGAGTCGTCGGTCAGTACATCGAGTCGCAGGGCCGTGATCTTCGCCAAGGGCGCCGAGGTGATGATCGTCAGGGTTTCCTTCTCGGGAGCCGTCCCTCCCGAAAGCACGCTGCCATCCGGCAGCCGCTGCAGTTGGGCTCCCCCCGCCGACAAAAACACCTCGGGAAGCAGGGGGGTCCACTGCGGCAACGAGGGGAGGCCAGCCTCCCAATGCTCGACCATCCGCACCGCTTCCACAGACTGCAGCCGATCTGGCTGTGGTGGGTTCGCGGCGTGCTTCCACTGTTCCCAGGTTCGTCGCCGGGCGGCGACTTCCGGATCGGGTTCGAACGGGATGTTGCCTTTGCCAATGCCAGCGAAGACCGCCTGCAGGGCGTAGTAGTCGGCCTGGGGAATGGGATCGAACTTGTGATCGTGGCAGCGGGCGCACTGAGCCGTGCTGCTGACGAACGACGCCGCCACCTGATTCACCAGGTCATCCCGATCGAGGTGCTCGAACGACATGGGGGCAGTGGCCGCCGCACTGTGATCGTAGGTGCCCGCCCCCAGGAAGCCGAGGGCCGCCCATTCGTGCTGGGCTTCGGGGTACAAGACATCGGCCGCCAATTGTTCACGGACGAAGGTGTGCCAGGGGACATCGTCGTTGAAACGCTGGATGACATAGTCGCGAAACCGCCAGGCATTCGGGCGGAAGACGTCATGTTCAAACCCGTGACTGTCGGCGAAGTGGATCGTGTCGAACCAATGTCGGGCCCATCGCTGGCCGTACCGGGGCGAGGCGAGCAGCCGCTCGACCAGTTGTTCGTAGGCATCAGCACGGTCATCGGAAACGAATGCCGCAACCTCGTCGAAAATCGGTGGCAGTCCGTGCAGGTCGAGACTCAGCCGGCGAATCAAGGTCCGACGATCGGCAGGCGAAGAACCGATCAGCCCGGCGGTTCGCTGACCCTCAGACAGAAACGCATCAACGGGGTTGGCTGCACGGGACGCATGGGGAACGGCAAGGCGGACCAAGGGACGAAGCGACCACCAGTCGGTGGAGATGGCGGGGCTCTCCTTGGGAGGGGACGTGCGCGGATCGAACGCGCCGTCGTGCACCCAGCGGACCAGAATCTCCGCCTCTTCCGGATCGAGTGGATCGTCGGGAGGCATGCGGAGCCCCGCCTCGCCGCGCCGAATGGCCTTGATCAGCAGGCTCTGGTCGGGATCGCCCGGGATCAGGGCTGGACCACGGCCGCCCCCAGACTCCCAACCACTGCGCGAATCAAGCGTCAGGCCCCCCTTCATCTTCCCGCTGGCGTGGGAGTGGCAGGCGAAGCAGTGGTCCCGCAACACGGGTTCGACCCGGTCGCGGAAGAACTCTGCTGGCGTTTCCGCCCGGCTGGGATGGGCCGGGACAAGAAACAGGCCCGGCAGCAGCAGCAACCACAGCAAGAGCGGGCGTGGCATGGCGTCGCGGAGGGAGGTCTGGCGGGGAGGGAGTGAGTCCCGACAACCAAGAGTCGGGCAATCACAGGACCCGCATTCTATCAGACCACTGGGGCTCGTTCAGCCGCAACGGAGAAGAGAACTCTCCACCAACTCACCTCCTGCGATGGGACTTGCTTCTATCGGGCCGGACGAATGGTCAGCACCGGGCACTGGGCCTGGCGGACCACACGCTCGGCCACGCTCCCCAGCAGCAGGTGCGCCATGGCCCCCCGCCCATGGGTCCCCACCACGATCAGGTCGATCTGGTGCTCGCTGGCATACCGGATGATCTCGGAGGCAGGATTCCCCAGACGGGTCGCCCGGCGGACCTTGTGACGGGCCTGCCAGTCGGCGGGAATCAATCGATCCAGCGCCTTTTCGGCCCCCTCCTTGAGGTCCAGTAGGTAGTTCTGCGGCAACGAGGCGGGAGTTCCCGGCTCGGGCATCATCAGGATGGGGTCGGGCAGCACGTGCAGCACATGCAGCTCGCCTCCAAACTGCTCGACAAGTTCACAGGCATAGGCCTGAGCGGCCCGTGAGCAGTCGCTGAAATCGGTGGCCAGCAGAACGCGACGGAGTGAAATCATGAGAGCTCGCAGGGGATCCAGGCGGAGACGCAAACCAGGACCAATATTCGCCGAACAAACTCAACCGAACACAAACGACAACACACAATCAGCGGGGACGGTGTCGGGTGGAGAGCCGGTTCAGATCGAGCAACGGCAAGACAAAGGGGCCGGAACCCCCGGTTGCGACGACCGGGAACAATCCGTCCGGGCGGGTGGACTGTGCTCCAGCTCGGTCCCGGTTGTTCCGGGTCTCGGCTGAAGCGGCCACAGAGTTCAGCACCGAGTCCAGCGGGGCCGTCGCGCGATCGTCCAATTCACCCCGCCGAATGCCGACAGTCGCCGGGGCGTCGATGCCAATCCGCACCTTCCCCTCACCGACATGCACCACGCGGATGCGAATGTTGCCGTCGATGACCAGTTCCTCATTCAACTTTCGGGACAGAACCAACATCTCGCGCTCCTTCGCTGAAATCGGTCTCGTCGCAGGCTCTCCGGGAGAGGGTGCGTGGTGAGACTCGGCCTGAAAAAAACCGGTCGACAACAGACGCGGCGGTCGGGCGGCTGGCGCCTTGCCAGTGACGGCAAGCCCCGGCGGACCACCCGGTGCACCTGTGCGACACGCTCTGCCGCATGTTTACCCGGGTGTTCGGAGAATGTCAAGCGTTTTTTCTGGACATTCAGAGTCCGGAAGATGTCCCACGACAAGGTGAAATTGGCTGCTGGAATCGTAAAAAAACTGGTTTGGGGCTGTTCGCAACGGCCTGAAACAGCATCTGTGGAATTTTTCGCCAGGTGTCACAACGAGGGGGGGAATGACCCCTCGGGCTGCGGGCAATCCCTGCTCATTCGGGCTCGATCTCGACCACGATGTGTTTGAAGGCGGGGGTCTTCGATTCGGGGTCGACCGCTCGTGGAATCAGCCCGTTCGACTCGGGGCAATACATCATCGCATTCCCCGGGCGGACATCGAATGGGCGGATCCGCTGGTAACGCATTTCGCCCACGGCACTTCGCACCCGCACCGGTTGGTCGGCCACCAGACCCAGTCGGGCAATGTCGTCCGGATGCACCAGGATCACATCCCGCCGTTCCTGGCCGCGATACAGGTCGTCATCTTCATACACCACCGTGTTGAACTGTCCTTCCGAGCGAATCGTCATCATCCGCAGTTGACGCGGCCCGAGGGGGGCCGGCTGGGGGAGCGAAACCGCCTGAAATCGCGCTTTTCCGCTGGGGGTGGGAAATCGCGGCTGGTCGAGATACCGCCCGGGAATCGAGAATTCCTCCCGCGTACCGCCAATGTTTCCGATCGACTCGAGTCCGGGAACCGTCGCGGCAATCAGTTGTCGAATTGCCTCGTGGCTCTCCAGTGTCTGCCAGTTGAGGGTCGGGTGGGGGGGCAGCACCCGCCGGCCCAACTCGGCCAGGATCGACACCTCGCTGCGCGGGCCGGGATACCGCGCGGGCCCCCCATCCGAGAGCCGCACGAAACTGAACATCGACTCCTGCGTGGTCGGCTGAGATTCTTCGTCCCGGGGCAACACCGGCAACACCAGCGTCTCGCGCCCCCGCCCCCAGACATGTCCCGTGTTGAGCGTCGTGGTGAGGTAGGCGACCAGCCCCAGTTTCTGCAGCGCCCGCTCGGCCGTCAGCGCATCGGGATTGCTGCCGTAGAGATTCCCTCCCAGGCACAGGGCCGTGTCCATCTCACCCCGGTCGGCCGCATCCATGCAGGCCATCGTGTCGAGTCCGGGGGAAAGGGGAACGGTGATGCCCAGCGTCTGCTCGAACCGCTGCAGGATCGCCTGCTTCAGGACGGGGGTCACTCCCACCGAGCCCATTCCCTGCACGTTGCTGTGCCCCCGGATCGGCATCAGTCCCGCCCCGGGGCGACCCACCATCCCCCGCAACAGCGCGAGGTTGGCGATCATGCGGACGTTGTCGGTCCCGTGCAGGTGATGTGTGATCCCCATCGTCCAGCCGAACACCACGTTTTTAGCGGCGAGGTAGCGGTCGGCAAACGCCTTGATCTCGGGAAACGAAACCCCCGACTGCTCGACGATCTCATCCCACGCGGTGGCTTCGACCTGGGCGACGAACTGCAGAAATTCTTCGGTCGCCTGCTCGATAAACGGCCGGTCGATGGCTCCGCGGGCCAGCAGGTCTTTCGCGACCCCCGTCAGCAGGGCGATGTCTCCTCCAATGTGGGGCTGCACGTAGAGACTGGCAATCTCCGATCCAAACAGCAGGCTGCGCCAATCGCTGGGGACGCGGAAGTTCACCAAGCCCAGTTCGCGGGCCGGGTTCACCACGATCACCTCACCACCGCGACGGCGCAGGTCCATCAGGCTGCGCATCAGGCGGGGATGATTCGACGCCGGATTGGCACCAATCAGGATGTACAGATCGCAGTGATCGAGGTCACTCAACTGCACCGTTCCCGTGCCGATGCCAATGGCCGAGGTCAGCCCGACCCCGCTCGCCTGGTGGCAATAGTACGAGCAGTTGTTGACGTAGTTGGTGCCGAAGACCCGGGCGAAGAGCTGCAGCAAAAACCCCGCCTCCATCGAACTGCGGCCGCTGGCGTAAAAGAAGCTGCGTTGTGGGCCCGACTGCTTGAGCCGTTCGATCAAGAGATCGAGGGCCTGGTCCCAGGTGACTGGGGTGTAATGGGTATCGTTCGGGCCGGCGTAGAGGGGAAAGATCATTCGGCCGCTGGTTTCGAGCTGGCGGGGAGTGAGCGCGCGCAGCTCGTTGAAACCGTACCGGGCGAAGAACTCGGGCTTGATGCCGCGCTGCATGTCCGAGGCCATCGCCTGGAACGACTTCTTGCAGACTTCGGGGAAGTGCCCGCCCTCGTTGACCATGCCCCCCAGTTGACCCCCCATGCCAAGCGCGCAGGTCTTGCAGGTGTTGCGGGATCGCAGGGCGCTCCAGAGTTTGGTCCAGCCGACGCGATTGGCCACGCGAAGGGTATAGGCAATTGCCTTCCAGCCACCGCCGCTGCGCAGGGGTCGACTCATGGGAAAAACCAGGCCCGCCACAGAGGGAGCTGCGTCCGGCGTTGGCGAGGAACGTCGAACGAAGAGTGCCGTTACATTGTCACGGCAGTCTAACGCATCTCCCCCCCGCGCTTGAAGCAGGTCCGCGAACGCCAGAGGCAAAACGCGAGATTGCCGGCTTGCTTTACAGGCGGAGTTCAGCGGGCATGCCGGGCGTCCCGCCGCTTTGTGTGCAGACATACGCCGCGACCTGGGAAGCCCGGCGATGGATCTCGGCGAGGGGCTGGTTCAGGACCAGTCCCAGGGCCAACGCGGCGGTGAAGGCGTCTCCCGCCCCGACGGTGTCGGCCACTGGCACCCGTTCTCCGGGCAATTCAGTTCGTTCGCCCGAGGCACTCAACAGGACCGACCCGCGCTCGCCGCGGGTGAGGGCGATCAGTTGCAGGTCGTACCGCCGCAGCATTTGCTCCAGCCGTAGCGGCTCGGGGCCGGTCAGATCAAGCAAGGCGGAAAGTTCGGCCAATTCGTGGTCGTTGAGTTTCACGATATTGGCCAGGGGCAGCGACTCGCGGACAACGGCCGGGCACCAGTGAGGTGGCCGCAGGTTGATGTCGAGCAGCCGCCACGCCGTGGCCGGGGTGGCCTGGACGAACCGCCGGATGGTCTCGCGGGAGGGGGCGGCCCGCTGGCCGAGGGTCCCAAAACAGACCAGGCTGGTCCGCCGGGCCATGTCGGCCAGCGTCGGTGACCACGCCAGATTGTCCCAGGCGGTGTTCGAGGCAAAGGAGTAGGTCGCCTGCCCCCGCGGATCGAGTTCGACGAGAACTGTTCCGGTGGGAAAATCGAGTTGGGGAACACCGCCGAGATGAACGAGATGCGAGCGCAGGGCAGCGAGGGCTTGCTCTCCCAGCGGGTCAGTCCCGACCGCACTGACCATCTCGACCGTGGCGACATGGGCTCCCAGCCCGGC
>CAIOTJ010000022.1 GCA_903861195.1 uncultured Planctomycetaceae bacterium
CACGCAGACAAACGCCCCCAGGGGAATGCCGACGTTGACCCCCTTGAGGTTGTTGTGGGCCGCCCCGCGCACTTCGAGCACTTTTTTCGGGTCGAGCGTGCGGCGCTGGGGCCGGACGATGCAATCGCGTCCCGAGAGAAAAGCCCCGGTGACACTGCGTTTCTCGGCACAGATCGTCGCGAGGTCTCCCTGAGCGACGACCTCGCCGCCACGAACCCCCGGGCCCGGGCCGAAATCGACGATGTGATCGGCGGCCCGCATTGTGTCTTCGTCGTGTTCAACGACAATCACGGTGTTGCCCTGATCGCGCAGGTCGAGCAGGCTGTCGAGCAGCTTGTCGTTGTCGCGAGGATGCAGGCCGATGGAGGGTTCGTCCAGGATGTAGACCACCCCCACGAGCCCGCAGCCAATCTGACCGGCCAGGCGGATCCGCTGGCTTTCGCCCCCCGAGAGGGTGGGGGCAGTGCGGTCGAGCGTGAGGTAATCGAGCCCGCACCGCAGCAGGAAGCCGAGCCGCCCCCGGATCTCGCGGATCGCCTCATGCGCGATCTGCGCCTGGGTCTCGTCGAGCACGAGGTCGGCGAAAAAGCGGTGGGCCTCGGCAATGGTCAGCCCGCAGACCTGGGGGAGCGACTTGGCGACCGGCCCGGCCGACGCAGTTGCTACCGCGCTCTGGGCCAGTGCGGCGGTCTTTCGGGCCCGGGAGGTGGCGCGGGGGGCGGGCTGCCCTGCTTTTGCCTTCGACTTCTGCAGCGCCCGCGACGTGCTGGCCGGGGCCGGGAGGTCGGCGGGGCGATCGGGCTCGAAGGTGCGGGCGGTAATTCGCACGGCACACGCCTGGCGATTGAGCCGGGTGCCGTGGCAGGTGCTGCACTCGGCCATGTGCAGGTACTTTTCGAGCTGCCGGCGGCGCATCGGGTTCTTGGCGACGCGGTACGCCTCGAGTAGTTCGGGAATCACCCCCGGGAACGTGCCGCCGTGTTTCCAGACGCCGCCGCGGTTGCGCCAGCCGAAGGTGATGTTCCGTTCCCCGGTGCCGTAGAGCAGCGCGTGCCGCACGGCGGGCAGCAGCTCGCGCCAGGGGGTGGTGAGAATGCTGTCTTCGGGCAGGTTGTGATCGCGTTCGAGGGTGGCGGTGACCCCTTCGAAGATGTGCCGTCGCCAGCGCCCCATCTCCCGGAACGACCCCACCAGCGGGATGGCCCCTTTGGCGAAGCTGAGCGCGTCATCGGGAATGAGCAGGGCGAGGTCGAAGTCGTAGCGCACGCCGAGGCCGTTGCAATCCCGGCACATTCCCTGGGGACTGTTGAAGCTGAAGAGCTGCGGGCTGGGGGGTTCGTAGCTGAGCTGGCAGTGGGTGCAGGCGTAGCGGGTGCTGTAGAGCCGGTCGAGCAGCACGGTCTCGGTGGCCGGGTTGCCGGACGTGGCGGCGTTGTCGGCACTGGGTTCGGCCGTGCGCCGGGCACGCCGGCCGCGGGGGGCGGGGGCCGGAGTCGCGTCTTCGGGCTCGTCTTCGTCGGCGGTTTCCTCCCGGGCCCGCTGGGTCTCGGTGGAGATGATGAGGCTTCCCTGGCCTTGGCGCAGGCCCTGTTCGACCGCCTCGGCCAGGCGGGTGCGCAGGCCCGGCCCGGCCTGCAGGCGGTCGATCACCACGTCGATGGTGTGCCGCATTTGCCGGTCGAGGGTGGGGGCCTCGGAGAGGTTCACAATCCGGCCATCGACGCGGGCCCGCAGGTAGCCCTGTTTCAGCAGGTCTTCGAAGAGATCGCGGTATTCCCCCTTCTGGCGCTGGATGAGGGGGGCCAGCACGACGAACCGGGTCCCTTCGGGCAGGCGCAGCAGCGCTTCGAGGATCTGGTCGGAGGTCTGGGCGGTGATGGGGCGGTCGCACTCGGGACAGAACCCCTGGCCGACGCGGGCGAAGAGGACGCGCAGGTAGTCGTAGATCTCGGTGATGGTGCCGACAGTGCTGCGGGGGTTCCGGCCGCTGGTCTTCTGCTGGATCGAGATCGAGGGAGCGAGCCCGGTGATGAGATCGACCTCGGGCTTGGGCATCTGCCCGAGGAACTGGCGGGCGTAACTGGAGAGCGATTCGACATACCGGCGTTGTCCCTCGGCATAGAGAGTGTCAAACGCGAGCGAGCTTTTGCCCGAGCCGCTGACCCCCGTCATGGCGATCAATTGGTTCCGGGGCAGGCGGACGTCGACACTGCGCAGATTGTGTTCGCGGGCCCCGCGGATGACGATGTCGGAGTCGGGCATGGAATCTCAAATCCCCGGTTCCACGAGTTGGACGGGAGCGGGGAGGGGGAATCAGGAAGAGGCAGGCTTCAGAGGAGCGCCCAGATTGTAGTTTCCCGGGGCGTGGGGGTCTTGGGAGGGGGCCGATTTGCGCGGCGGGAGGGCCGACTCCTGCAGGCAAGACCGAATTCTCGTGAGGAATTGGACCTGTCGTCGGAATCGTGTCCCGGACCGAGTCTCACTTCGCGTTCTTCGTGATTTGGACGCAGGCCATGGTCTCTTTCGGATGGCTGCCGAGCGGGACCGACACTAGCGTCCGGGCTCCCGCGACGGGTCAGGCGGAAACTGTGGACGCGATCTGGGAAGAGGCGCGGATTCGGCCTTCAGAGCGAGTGGCACACAAACCGGTTCTCGCACGGATTCCCCAGGGCGACGTGCAACCGGCGGTGCTGTGGCTCGG
>CAIOTJ010000023.1 GCA_903861195.1 uncultured Planctomycetaceae bacterium
CGGTCGAAGTGGTCGCCGTTTTCCACAAACACAAACCAGTCGGGCCCTTCCTGGGCCACCGCCGTGGCGGGCAGCACCAGCCGGTCGGTCCATTCCTCCACCGGGATCTCCAACTGGGTGCGCTGGCCCGGTTTGAACCGCCAGTTCACAAACCGGTGCCCGTCCACCTGCTCGTCACGAATCGACTGATTCAGAAGCGGAAGATAGAAGTGCAGGGTGCGCTCGACGGGGTTGATCTGGTCGGCCAGATACAGGATCGACAGCCCTGCGACCCGCGGCGTGGCGGCGGTGTGATTCTCAATGGTGGCGGTGATGGGGGCGTGCCGGGCGAGAGTCTGGGCGATCAGCTCGAGATCCTGCTCGAAGGCGTTCCCCTCGATATAGAGCCGCGAGTAGTCGGCCAGAGACAAGAGCGAGTCACCCGCGGACACCAACCGGCCCACCTCGGTCTCCAGTTCTTCCACCTGCAGCAGTGGGACCGCCGCGGCGGATGCCGCCGACTCGGGATTGTCCGCCCCGGAAACGACCGTGCTGGCAAGCTGTGGCTCGGGAGGGGCTGGGGCCACCACCGTCAGTGTCGACAACAGCGTGCGCGACTGCTCGACCTCATCGATCTGGGTCTCCGCGAGACCGTGCAGCCGCAACGATTGCCGTTGGGCCCGCTGGCCCCCGCGCAGTTTTTGCTGCTCGTACTGTCGGTCGAGCAGGGTCTTTTGAGGGATGGCCCCTTTGTCGACGATGGGCTTGAGACGCTCGATCTCGCGGTTGACCACATCGAGTTCCTCGGTCAGTCGCAGGAACTCAACCTGCGAATTCAGCAAGTCTTCGTGGGTGAGGCGCAGTTCAAACAAGGGCTGGCCGGGGGGGACCGCCTCCCCCTCGATCACATGCACCCGGGTGACAATGCCGGTCAAGGGGGCCACCACACGCACCCGGGTCTGGCCGGGGCGCTCGGCCACCAGGCCTGGCACAGACATGGTCCGCACGAAAGTCGAAACCTCGATTTCGCCAGTCTGCAGCCCAATGTTCCGGCGGGCCTGCTCGCTCAGTTCCAGCGAGTCGCCGGCGTGTTGGTCGTGATCATGATCGTGCTCATGGTCATGCCCATCCGGCTGGGCGGGGGTGGCATGCGCCGTCGGGGCGGGGGCCGGGCCGCGCTGGCCGGTCAGCCGGTCGCGCAGGGTGGGCCACCAGCCCGTCACGGCGGCCACGGCCAGCAGGGGGATCGCGATCCACCGAACCGGGAAGGGGCCGGCGGTGGTGGTGGAAGGGGTCGACATACACACAACTCCCGGTCGGCACGATGACCGACGTGGGGGGAAATTCGAAAGGGATCAAGCGCTTGGTGTGGCGCAGGAGTGCGGGGGGAAAACTTCAATCGCCCCATTCGTCACGCACCGCGGACAGCGGCGACTCGCGGCACGGATCGTGTTGGCCACAGCGCAAGCCGGCGCGCCGGTCGCTTCTGAGGCACGCGGGGGGGATGGAAGTTTCGCGGCGGGCTCAGATCAGCCACACGCCGGTGCGCACCCGGTGCGCGCGCAGATCCCCGGGAGCAGCGGGTCCGCTTCGCAAGTGCCCGATCCACCCTCCCGGGACTGCGAGTTGGGGCAGACTTCCCCAACCGGGGATCCCCTCGAACCCGCAGGGATGGGGGATGGCACTGTCGGGCTGGTCCCCCGAGACGGTTCCCCGGGAACTGGCGACAAACACGCAGTCGTCTTCAGTGCAGGGGGCGTCGGGGGCGGGCTCAGCGGGATTCGCGGGAGCCGTCGAACACGCTGGCGACTCCCTTACCACCGGCTCGGCCGCGTGTCGCTGGTGCCGATGGTGGCAACAGGCAGGACCGGCGGCAGGCGTCGTCGCGGCCACGACCAGCGGGGCGGTGTTCTGGGGAGGAGTGACGGATTCCGGGCCGGCGTGGACATGCCGGTGATGCCAGCAGCATCCCAGCAGACCATGGGCGATCAACAGAATCGCCACCAACCACGTGACCAACCGCCGCTGCATCCGTTGTCCCTACTGTCAGGAATCTGTCAGCCGACCGCAACTGCCGAGCGGCCAAATCACAACTCACAATGGAAACCTAGGCGGGACTGGAAGTTTGGTCAATTCCAATCTGGTTTGGAGCCCGATTTGGTGGGAACAATGAGCGATCCAGCGGCGATCATGCCCGGACTCGGCTGAGGAGGGCGCAGTCCGTCCCAAAGGGCGAGCGTGCTGTGAAGCGAAAGTCAGCTCGAAGTCGAACAGACAACCGGCTGACACCCGAGGCAGCCATCGGATTCAACTCCTCATTCGGTTGGGAACACACAAACCGATCGATGCGTCGACGAGTCCATCTGGAGGAGACGCGTTCAGCACTGCGGTTTGTGATCGGTCGGGCGCCCATGATCCCGGCTTGGAATCTGGACCTGTCGCCTGATGTCCCGCGGTCTTTTCAAGCCATCCCCGATCGACGTCTCCTGCGGGCAACTGAAGACCGCAAAAGCTGGCGTGTCATCCGAGCACCCGAGCACGTCGAACGATCCTCCAGGGCGTTGACCAAGACTAAGGAATAATGTAACCTCCCGTTGGCTCGGAACTCATTTCACGGTTTCTTGGAGCAGTCAGATGCGTGATCTTTACAAGACTTTGGGAATGGGGACGGTGCTGTTTGTTTTGGGCCTTGTGATCGCCGTTTCCTGGATTGGTCCCGCCAAAGGCGAGATCTGCGGCTCCCCAACAGTGGTTTGCACTTCCAATGCCAACGGCGAGTGCACGGCTCCCACTCCGACGGGTACCGTGTGCAGGCCCGCGGGGAACTGCATGTGCGAACCAACAAACACGACGTGTCGCTGCATCCGGTAGCGGCCTTGAGCGATTTCGTACCCGCTGTGTCGACGTGACCCAACTGCCTTGACGTCCTCTGGAGTTCGCCGTGCGACATTCGGGCCGACATTCGGTATGGCTGATCGCGGCGGGGTTGTTGGTTGCAGTTCAGGGCGCGGTTCTTGTTCACTGTGCTGTGCGACATTCGCCGGTCGTCGATGAAACGACACGCATCATGGCCGGAATTCGGATCCTCACGGAACAAAGGTTTGATACGGAGATCGGCAATCCGCCACTGATCAAAACATTGGCGGCCATCCCCGCTTGGGTCGCATCCGGCATGACGACCGCCGCTGTGCCGATTGTTCCTATGAACGGGCTCGATTCCGTGAAGTTCACGGCCCTTGGTCGGTTGTGCGTCATTCCTTTTGCGCTGCTGGGCGGCGTCGTTTGCTATCGTTGGGCGGCCGAGTTGTATGGTGCGCCCGGTGGATTGATGGCACTCTCACTGTGGACCACCTGTCCACTCATCTTGACCCAGGGCCAGATCGTGGGAAACGACGTCGCGGCGGCAAGTGCGACCGTGGCGGCGTGCTATGTCTTCCACCGGTGGGTATCGTCGGAACGATGGAGCACCGCAGCTTTGTTCGGAATGCTGCTGGGGATGGCACTGCTCACAAAATTCGTCTGCGTCGCAATCCCTGCGATCGTCGCGGTTGCATGGGCTCTCAGTCGATCGCACTGGGGCCTCAAGTTGTTCAGCCTGCGGCACGCTGCGCAGTTGCTGACGATGCTGTTCATCGCAGTCGGCGTTGTCCATGCCGGTTACGGGTTTCAGGCAGGGAATCGATCACCGATGGAGGTGCTTCCGGTCGACTTCTTGCAGGGGATTTCCGCGGTTCGTTCGGAACTGTCACGTGGCCAGCCAAGTTTTCTGGGGGGCCAGTGGCGGTTCGGCGGATGGTGGTACTACTACCTGTATGCGCTGTCGGTCAAACTCCCGTTGGGCACGCTCGCCATCATGGCGACGGCTGCCATGTCAGCCGGGCCGAGAGAGCTCAAGTCGCGAAGCGGAGATTGGTATGTCGGCCTGTGCGGATTGGGAATGCTCACATTCATCAGCGCGGTTGGATCGATACAAATGTTGCGTTATGTGATTCCCGCGTTGCCATTTCTCTTTGTTTGGTCGGGTCGCCTGGTGAGTGGACGGGCAACTTCCTGGTCGAGTGTCTTCGGTTTGACCATGGCCATTTTCAGCGGCGCTTCGTCGCTTGCAACCGTGCCTCACGTCGGATCGTATTTCAACGAGTTGGTGGAAGGTCCGGAAGCCGGTGCTGGCCTTCTTGCGGCCGACAGTTTGGATTGCGGTGAGAATCTTTACTTCATCCGCGAGTGGCTTGAGCGCAATCCCCAACAGTCGGAGGTGTTTCTGGCCTACGACAGCCCGATTGATCCGGGTCTGGTTGGGATTCGGTATCGACCGCTGCGACCGGCGACTGGGTCATCGAACGGTCACACATCACTCGAGCCTGGAGTGTACCTGGTTGCGGTCAGCTTTCTGGCGTCTCGACAGTTTCCACAACTCAACAGCCGAGTCCCACGTGCCAGCATTGCGAGGACGGTTTATGTTTTCTCGGTTGAGTAGCGGGAGTTGCCATCGCGCTGACGAGGGGGCGCCCGGTTCCAGACGCCATTGCGACGGCGATGGCAAGCCGAAGAGTGGACACGGCCCGCCCCCCCTCTTGGGGTTCTGGACTCGCTCCCTTGCCGCGGGTGGGTTCTTCGGGCTCTTGTTCTTTTGCGTGGGATCGTTCCTCTTCGGCTCAATCGATGCGACGTGGGCTTTCCTGAGGGGGCAGACACTCTACGTGCCGACTTCGGAAATCGAGGCCGTACGTGACTCGTCCGGGCAGTTCGCCCTCGCCGGATTCGAGATTCGCAACCTGAGTTTTTCGCCGTGCGACATCCTCGGCGCGAGAACTGATTGCGATTGTACGGTGGTCGACGACTTGCCGACGCGAATTGCCCCGCTGACAACTGGGCTGTTCAAAGTACGAATCGCATATCGCCCCTCAAATGTCGCAGAAAACTCCCGGGTTGTGGAGTTACTGACACGTGCCTCTGTCAATTCCGTGAAGGTGCGCATGTTAGTACCTGACAATCGGGAGTGACACGTGAAGAAGCATTGATGCGATTTCCGACTCCCCGTTCGGAAGTCGCTCCATTCCGCAACCGACTGCCATGCGCTGGAATTGTTTCATCGGCCCTCGCATCAAGGAGTTCAATGTGTCACTGAAAAACCAACTCCCGTTTGGACGTAAGCGGATTGACGGGGTCTTCGCCAGCATGGTGCTCTTGGCCTTCGCATTACGAGCCAATCAAGTTCTGGGTGCCGACGTTCGTTCGCGATTCATGAACGAATATCCCGCCGCGGCATCCAAGGTGGAGCGCGCCTATACGAACCTTTCGATGGCTTTGCGAGTCGACGCTTCGCGCGCCGGAGTCGACAGCCCGAAGGCGAATTTGAACGTCACGTTTTTCGCGAACGGTGATTCCCTGGGGATGACGCAGGGACGGGATACGGTCGAATATGTCGCGATCCTGACTCCCGAGCGCATGTTTCGACTGTCGCGCAGCGGCGATCAGCGTCGATTCGCGGTCACGGACCTCGGAAAAAAGGGGACCGAAGCGGATCGCGAGGGAGTGCGACTCAAGTCACGCGCTCCGTTTGCCCCCTACTGTATGAACGAGTCGCGAATCATCGACCTCTTGAAAAATCCGACATTTCGGATCGAAGCGGCGGATGAAATGATCGAAGACGGGCGGTCGCTCATCAAAATCTCGTGGAAATGCACTTTCTCGGACTCACAGTCCGATGTGAACCGTGTGGGGTGGTTTCTGTTCGACCCGGCGAACTTGTGGGTTCTTCGCGAGTACAGTTTGTCGACGGCCGGAGTCGATGGGGCGCTTCGCTGCCGAGTCCAATATGGAGGCGTGCAGAACGACGTCCCGGTGATTGAAAGTGTTTCGTATTGGTCCGAAAATGGTGGAGTGATCAAGGGGCTTCACGAGTGGCGCGTGACGACGATCACCTTTGAAGCCGCGTCGCCGAACCGCTTTCTGCCCTCGGAATATGGTGTCCCAGACGATCTGACTGGTTCGCCGGGAAGTGCCTGGCCGACGCATCCGAGATTTCTCCTCTGGTTGGTCCTGACCATCGCGATCGTGATTGCAGCGGCTCTTCTGCGGCACCTCCGACGCACTGCGAATGAAAAGCAATGAAGTCGGAACTGTCAGAACGGAACGCTTCTGGCCCTTCCGACCCCAATTCCATAGTCCGATTTGACTTCCTTACCTTTTCTCCTTACCCTGACGAAATGAAGGCGACACTGACCAGCAAGGGGCAAATCACGATTCCCGTCGCGATTCGAGAGAAACTCGGCCTCAAGCCGGGTGATCAGATCGAGTTCGACGAAAACGCGACCATTTTGGTGGGACGTCGCGTGGTGAATCCAGCCGAATGGAATCAGGCCATGACTGCCTGGCGAAACTCGGCTCGCGAGGCGCTGGCGGGTCATCCTTGGGCTGATGTTTCGGGAGCTGAATTGATTGATGACCTGCGTGGTGGTCCCGCCGATTCTGCCGCTGCCGATTCAGGTTCAGGGCCGTGATCACTGCGGTCGACTCCTCCGTTTTGTGGTTGCTGATCAAGCAGGAAGCGGGGTGGCAAGACTGGGCATCCACGCTACAACAGGCGGCGGCTGAAGGACCATTGGTCATCTGCCCAGTCGTGTTTGCTGAACTGTCTCCATCAACCACCGATCCCGGCTCGCTGATGGGATTTCTGAATCGGTTGCAGATCGGCTATGACCATCTGTCGCCAGGCGCCGCATTTCTGGCTGGTGAAACGTTCCGCCGTTATCGAGGCGCAGGTGGCCCGAGACAGTACTTGGTACCAGACTTCTTGATTGCCGCGCACGCCATGTCACAGGCGGATCGTCTGGCAGCCGATGATCGCGGTTACCTGCGTGTCTGGTTTCCACAATTGAATTTGTTGCAACCGCCGGCACGGTGATCTGGCGGAGTACAGAGCGGGCGACCCCTGGTTTGTGGAGCCAGTCATCTCTGCGCCAGGCAGTTTGAGAATCTGAGTGGGGTGTGGCGCGCGGTTTTACTGTCGTCGTCGCCCTCGTGTGCCGTTTGGCGTTGATCGGTACCAACACGAACAGCGTTTTGGCTCTCAACGTCCGCCAAAAGATGCTGCGGGTCCGCCGGCCCGGTCAGATGACCCGCTCACCTGCCGGGGGTCGGCGGAAACGTTGCCAACCCGCGACAACCGCAGCCCCCCAAATCTCAGAAGCCGCCTCCGGTCCGGAAGTCTTGTCCGGGGGCGAAGCCCCCGCCGCCGCCACTGCTGCCGCCCCCCCCGCCACCACCGCTGGTGGGGAACGAGAAGCCGCCGGGCATGGGGAAGAATCCGCCGCCGGCGCGGCCGCCCGACATGGGAGGGAAGGGGAAGCTCCAGACGCCGCCGCCCCCCAGTCCGCCGAAGCCGCCCGACCCGAAGGTAGGGTCGGCCGAGACCCGGCGGTAGCGGTGCTGGTTCCGCAAAGTGCCCCAGAGCTCGTTGGCGGTGGTCATGCCGCGGAGGAAGTTGTCGAGCATCACCTGGATCATCCGGCCGTCGGGGAAGAGCGAGTGAATGTCATCAAACCGGCTGCGTTTGTAGTCGCGGCGGATCTGTTCGAGCTGCTGGAGGCGGTCGAGGTGCCGGGCGTGCAACTGCTTGGCCCCCTGCAGGGCCTGTGCGGCCTGATCGTGCGACCGCTCCAGCTCGGCCAATTTGCGGACGATGAGGTTGTCTTGCGGAGTGGGGGTCAGTTCGGCCCGCCGCATGAGGGCGGGGATGGGTTCACGCTTCAGTTGCTGTACCAGCACTTCGATGCTTTGCAGGAAGTCGTCGTCTTCTCCGCCGGCGAACTTGTTCCGCTGCTCCATGATCGCCTTGTAGCGTTCTTCTTCGGCATGGATGCGGTCGTCGATCTGGTCACCGACCGCCTGAGCCTGTTCGAGCTTTTTGCGGAGGGCGGGGGCTCCCTCGGCATCGGTCGCCTGCTTTTCCATCTCTTCGAGGGCCGCGTATTCGCGCTTCGCCTTCTCGCGCGATTTGTCGGCGTGCGCCTTGAGGCGTTGGGGAATCTCGACGATGGCGGCGTAGTTGACCCGGCTTTCGTTGTAGCGGCACAAATGGGCCACCCAACTGTCGAGCCAGCTGAAGAGGGGGAACCTTTGATACTGGGCCGTGTTGTACTTCCGTTTCCAGAGGTACATGAAGAGGCGGTCGTTCTCGTACGGCTTCGAGCGGTCGGTGAAGTCGGTGCCAACGTGGCTGGCTTTCTCTTCCGCCCGCTTCGCGACGCCATCGGCATCGCGGGCCGCCTTGAGCTGGGCCTGGTACGCGGGCTCTTGGGCGAGTTTTTTCTGGGCGGCCGCCTCGCAGTCGTCGAGAGCGCGGGCCGCCTCGGCGATCTTGTCCTGGGCCGCCTGCCTTTCTTTCTCGAGCAGGTTCTGCCGGTCGACCACGTCGTCGAGCTGGCGCTCGAGCACCGCCAGCTTGTCGTGCCGGCGGGCGAGCAATTCGTCGGCTTTGCGGCGGGCCTGCTCCATGGCCTCGGAGAACGGGACCATCTGCTGGTCGTCGAGCATGAGCCGGGCGAGATCGCGGAACTGCTGCGCCTGCTCTTGCCGGATCTCGACCTGTTGGCGGGTGGCCGCCTGGATTTCCTGGTCGACCTCCTGCACTCCCCGGCGGAGCTGGTTGAGGGTTTTTTCAATCGACGAGAGAACTTCAACACCGGTGGGCATGGTGGCAACCTCGCTGGCGGTTCAGGTTCGGGAAAAAGTGACGGGACCTTGGGGAGGGAGAGGGATCACCACGCGGTGATGGCGCCCCCCGTGCTGGGAACCAGGAATTCTGGTTCGAGGTAGCCCCGCTTCTTTTGGCCGAAGCGATTGTTCTGGATGATGCCGTCGTCTTTCTTGTCGTTTTCGACCTGCTGGAAGGTGAATTCATCGACCCGCAGGCCCCATTTCGAGACCCGGCTGGTGAGATTGGTCTCTTCACTCTTGATCGGCAGGGTCAGGCGGGTGTTGTCGGGGGTGACTGCCTCGACGATGATGTAGTAGTTCATCGAGCCCTGGTTGATCTTGGGCTCGCGAAACACCCCGGTACTCCCCTGGGCGACGATCCGCAGTTCGTACTCCGATTCGACCAACCGGCGCAGCTCCTGCAGTTCCTGCAGTTTCTGGCGCGACTCGCGCACCTGACCGGCCTGCAGCAGGCCGCGGGCCTCGTCCGCCAGCTGTTTGGCTTTATCGGCCGGGCCGTCGACCTTGGACTCCCGGGTGATCGCATCGGACGCCTCGGCAATCTGCACCGGGGTGTCGCGCAGCACCTGTCTCCGGGGCCCCTCCACGAACATCCAGTAGGCTCCCCACAGCAGTCCGCCAATCACCGCCAGCGTTCCCAGCCGCAACAGCCACCGGCCCCGGTCGATGTAGATCTCGGCCAGCCAGCGCTGCCAGCCCGGGGGGGCCGGTTCGTACTTGAAGCGGTCGCGGCGGGCCGCCTCCAGGCCCCCGCGCAGCACATCGTCGGTGACGTCGATCCCCTGGGCGGCGTAGATCTCCTTCATCCGCTTGATGAGGGCTTCTTCTTCCCCCGCGACATTCAGCTCGCGGGCGATGATCTGCTCTTCCCGACGCAGCAGATCGACCATATCCATGGCGATCATCACATCGTCGAGGGGGGGCTCGGTGGCCGGGGAGACTGCGCCGGCGGCAGGGGTGGTGTCGGTCGACATGAATCGCTGCGGAAAAAAATCTGGGGATCTGTTCGGTGGCTCGTCGCGTCGCGGCGAGGGGGCCAATGATGCTGTCAGAGTGTTCGGGGGACCATGTCGAGTTATGGGCAGTCAGCGCTCACCCAGCGCCTGACTGCCCGTCGGCAGTCGGGTCCGCAGTGGCCGGGGATCACGCGTCGCCCCGGTCCGCACAAAATCCAGGCGGGTTTCCAGGCCAAACCCCCGGCCAATCTCGGTCAATTCCGTCCGCAGTTCGGCCACGTTGACGTGCGTGGGAATGGCCAGTTCCAGCAGGATCACCGGAGATTCCTCGGCACTGCGCCAGCCGTACATGTCGGTGATGTCGATCTGCTCGCGCGCGAGCCGGGCCGAGAATCGCGCCAGCACCCCCGGCGGGTCATTTCCCGTGAGGGTCAACTGGAACACCTGGCAGTCGTGCGGAGGAACGGCGGGAACGTGCTCGGCGATGGGGTCGCGGAGCAGTACCGACAATCCAAACGGCCGCCCCACCCCTTCGAGATGCCCGACGATGACCCCGGGATCGCGTTGGTCGGGAAAATCGGCCGAGAGAATCATCGTGAAGAAGTTTTCGACGACGGTCAGACGGATGTCGCGGATGTTGCCCGAGAGTTCGGCCAGGGCGGTCGACACCGCGGCCAGAATCCCGCAGCGGTTCGCCGCCATCAGACCCAGCACGTAGTGTTTGGCCATGGGATGCACTTCTGGAAGGAGGATCGTTAGTATCGGGGGAGGCCGGTTTCCAACGCAAGCCAGACCCGGTCGGATCCATCAGGGAAGGGGGCTTGTCCCCACCTAAGTCCCGGCGTTTCTCCCTGTTTTGCAGGCCCCCATGACGCAGGTCCCTCGCCTTGTCTCTCTGGGACTTCTGGCCGCACTGATTGTGCTGCTGGGGTTGATGTTCTTCCAGGTGTTGGCCCCGTTCCTGCTGCCGCTGTTTCTCGCCGCGGTGCTGGCGATGCTGTCGCAGCCCCTGTACCGCCAGATGACCGCCTGGACCCGGGGACGAACCAGTCTGGCGGCCGGGCTGACCACCGGCCTCGTGCTGGCCGCTTTGATGATTCCCATCTCGCTGGGAACCGTGCTGGCCGCCCGGCAGATGTATTCGCTGGCGGGACGGGTGCTGAAAGATGCCGAATGGAACGAGATGTTCGGGGCGGTGAACGACCGTCTCAAACTGCATGAATGGCAAGTGTGGCTGCACGAGGTGACGGGCGACCCGGTGGCCGACGAGGAACAGCTCGAGCAGGAACTGCGGGACCGGTTGCGGACGGTCGCCACCACGGTCGCCAACAAGACCCTCAGCTTCGCCGGGGCCACCCCCTCGCTGTTGGGCAGTCTCGCCTCGATTGTGATCTCGACCCTCACGTTCGTGGTGGCCTACTTCTACTTTCTGGCGGATGGACCGGCGATGCTCGACGACGTCGTCCGGCTGATTCCGGTCCAATCCGACTACAAGCAGCATCTGCTGCAACAATTCGACCAGGCGGTGCGGGCCGTGGTGGTGGCCACCTTCGCGGCCGCCGTCGGTCAGGGGATCGCCACCGGGGTGGGGATGCGCCTGTGCGGGTCGGGGCATTTCTTTTTTCTCACGCTGCTGGCCACCCTGACGGCGCTGGTTCCCCTGCTGGGGACGTGGCTGGTCTGGGGACCGTTCGTGCTGTGGCTGGGCTTTCACCAGGGAGACTGGGTGCGGGCCGGATTCCTGGCCGTGTATGGCGGAGTGGTGGTGGGCCTGCTCGACAACCTCATTCGCTCGTATGTTCTGCACAGCAACGTCAAGCTGCATCCCCTGCTGGCGTTTGTGAGCGTGATGGGGGGGATCCAGTTGATGGGGCTGTGGGGAGTCTTTGTGGGTCCGGTGGTGGCCTCTTGCCTGCATGCGCTGGTGAAGATCTTCAATACCGAGTTGGACCATTTCTCCGACCGTTCCGCGCCGGCCAGTCCCGGCCCTGCGGATAGCGACCGTGGGCTTCCCGATCGGCCAGGGGGCTCTCCGGCGGGATCCGCACTGGTACTGGTTCCCTCACCCGCAGTCGGTACTCCCGAACTGGTGCAACATTCCTCTCCGGCTCAAACATCTCCCGGCAAATCGCCACCCGCCTCGCCCCAACCCCAGAAAACCGGGTGAGGTCGAGTCCCAGGCGGGTTCTGTGCCCAGGCCAACCCGGCCCTTCCGCGTTATACCGTTCATTTCGACCCTGTGTTTCCTCTGGCCCGTGCAGAAAGGTTTGCCCCAATGCGTTCGCTGCGATTCCGGTTGCTGTGCCTGGTTCTCGCTGGGGGGCTGTTCGCTCCGTTCGCCCACTCAACCCGGGCCGATGAAATCAATCACCGCCTCGACATCTACTTCATCGATGTCGAGGGGGGGGCGGCGACCCTGCTGGTGACTCCCGAGGGAGAGTCGGTGCTGATGGATTCGGGCTACCCCGACAATGGCTATCGGGACCGCGACCGCATTCTGAAAACCCTGCGCGACGCGGGACGCAAACAGCTCGACCATGCGGTGGTCTCGCACTGGCATCTCGACCACTTCGGCAACCATGCCGCTTTGGCCTCGGAGATTCCCATCCGCAACTTCTGGGACCGGGGCATTCCCGACACGCTGATGGAAGACGCGCAGTTTCCCGAGAAGGCGGCCCGCTACCGCGCCGCCGCGCAGAACCGCTCGCGCACCCTCAAGGTCGGGGACACACTGCCGCTGAAAGCGGGGGGGACTCCCCTGACAGTGAAGGTCGCGACGGCCAGCCGTGACGTGCTTCCCAACAGCGGACCGGCCAATCCCCACGCGGCGGTGCACAAGCCCCAGGCGGACGATCCCAGCGACAACGCCGCCAGTGTCTCGCTGTGGCTGAAGTTCGGCGACTTCTCGTTCCTCTGCTGTGGCGACCTCACGTGGAACGTGGAAGCCAAGCTGGTCACTCCCAATAACCCGCTGGGGCAGATCGAGCTGTTCATGGTCACGCACCACGGGTTGAACGTCAGCAACAATCCCGCCCTCGTCTGGGCGATCGATCCACGGGTCACCGTGATGTGCAATGGACCGACCAAGGGGGGGGCGAAGGAAACCCAGGAAACGCTGCGGAAGGTCAAGTCATTGCAGGCGGCGTTCCAGCTGCACCGCAATGTGCAACTGGCCGACGGCGAACAGACCCCCGCCGAGTTCATCGCGAATGGAGGGCAAACCGAAGGGTGCCAGGGACGGCTGATCAAGGCCTCGATCGCCCCCGACGGCAAGTCTTACACCGTGCAGGTGGGGCTCGACGGCAAGCCGCATGCGTTCAACTGCCGCCCGGCGAAGTGATCCTGGATGGGCATCCTCGCCGCGCCGTCCGCGGCCTGGCGAGGGCCTGCTTTCCCGCAGCAGCGGCTCCCGTTTCGAGTTCTCCACCGCTTCAGCCCGGCATGCCTCCATCGTCCCCAGAGAATTCCGCCGCCATGTCGGC
Organism: uncultured Planctomycetaceae bacterium; assembly: GCA_903861195.1. GTDB lineage: Bacteria > Planctomycetota > Planctomycetia > Planctomycetales > Planctomycetaceae > UBA10511. The sequence goes on from CAIOTJ010000023.1 coordinate 13,139, forward strand.
CGCGCAGCAGTTGCTGCAGCGGCTGCTGGCGAATCTTGAGACTGTCATTCGGGGGAAGCGCGAGTCGCTCGAGCTGCTTTTGTGCTGCCTGGCCGCGGGGGGACACGCCCTGCTCGAAGACATTCCCGGGACCGGCAAGACGACCCTGGCGAAGGCGCTGGCGCTGTCGACCCAATGTGTCTTCAAGCGCGTGCAGTTCACCCCCGACCTGCTGCCGACCGACATCGTGGGGTCGTCGATTCTCAATCCGCGTGAAGGAACCTTCCGGTTCAATCCCGGGCCGGTCTTCTGCAACGTGCTGATCGCCGACGAAATCAACCGCGCCTCGCCCCGCACCCAGTCGGCCCTGCTCGAGGCGATGGGGGAGGGACAGGTCACCGTCGACGGGCAGACCCACATCCTCGAGCCTCCGTTTTTCTGCATCGCCACGCAGAACCCGATTGAGTTCCACGGCACGTATCCCCTTCCCGAGGCGCAGCTCGACCGCTTCTCGGTGCAGTTGCGGCTGGGGTATGTGACGGAAGAGGAGGAACGCCGCATTCTGCGCGACCAGCAGTCGCGGCATCCGCTCGACATGCTCGAGCCGGTCGCCAGCCCGGCCGATCTGCTGGAGCTGCAGCAGGCCACCGAGCGGGTGACGATCGAGGAAACCGTGCTGGGTTATCTGCTGCGGCTGACGGCGGCGACTCGCGAGGATGTCTCGGTCAAGCTGGGGGTCTCGACCCGCGGCTCGCTGCAGTTCGCCCGCATGGCCCGCGCCCGGGCGCTGCTGCACGGGCGCGACTACGTGCTGCCCGAAGACCTCAAGGCTTTGGCTGTCCCTGTCTTGGCGCACCGCCTCGTGCTCGACACCCGGGCCCGCTACGCGGGGGTCGACAAACGGAATGTGATTGCCGGGTTGCTCGCAAAGATTCCGGTTCCCAAATAACTCTGGCGTCTGTCTCCGTTTCCCTGGTCTGTTCCACAAGGCCGTTGTGATGGCCCGCCGTCGCCGCTGGTCGTTCTGGATGCCCGCTCTTGAGCATCCCCCCATCTTGTGGGCCGACGATCTGCACCGCGGGAGGTTCACCATCGGCGGGCGGGTGCTGTTCTGGGGGGTCATCGCCACCGGGACGCTGCTGCTGGGGGAGATCACCACGCTGCTGTTGGCGGCGTTCAGCTTTGGCCTGACGTTGCTGACCTTGGCTTGGGTGGTCGGCTGGTTTTACCGGCCCAGGCTCGAATTGCGGCGTGATCTGGGGCCGTGGCCCTCGGCGGGAGAGATCTACCGATACAGTGTGCGGGTCAAAAACACCGGCCGGCGCACCGCCCGGAACATCCTCGTCGAAGAACGCTCGCTCCCTCCCGATCTGCGTCCGGTCGAGGAACCTCCGGTGATCGACGAACTCGAACCGGGTGAAACGACCAGCGTGCGGCTGGCGCTGTGGTGCGGCCGCCGCGGCGTATATGAACTGACCCGGCTGCAGGGAGCGACGGCCCTGCCCCTGGGGCTGCTGAAGTTCGGGCAGCGCCGGCGCGTGAGCGACCGTCTGCTGGTCTGTCCCCGCGTCACCCCGGTAACCGGGCTCGATCTGCCCGCGGTGCGTCATTACCAACCCGGTGGCATTCCCGTGGCCTCGCATGTGGGAGACTCGACCGAGTTTTCGGGGACCCGCGACTGGCGGCAGGGAGACCGGGTGCGCGACATCCACTGGCCGTCGTCCGCCCGCGTCGGCCGGCTGATCGCCCGCGAGTTCCAGGAAGAGTACTTTGTGAGGTTGGCGGTGGTGCTTGACATCGGGGCGAATTCGGCCCGGGCCGAACTCTGGCTCGAAGACGCCATCTCGCTGACGGCCGGGCTGGTCGAGGCGCTGGCCCGCCGCGACAACATCGTCGATCTCTTCGCAGCCGGTCCCACCGTCTACCAACTGCAGGCGGGGCGGGCTCTGGCCCACTTCGAACAACTGCTCGACATTCTCGCCTGCGTCGAACCGGGGGTCGCGCTCGATGCCCAGGCTCTGGAAGAGGTGTTGGTGCACGAGGCGCCCCGACTCTCGGCCGTGATCTTCGTAATGCTCGACTGGGAACCGGGCCGGGCGGGGGTCGTGCAGACGCTGCGCCGCCTGGGAGTGGCCGTGCGGGTGATCTGCGTGCGTCCCGGTGTGGAGCCGACCGATCTCAGTCCGGAAGAACTCGTGTCGGAGGTCGTGGTCCCGCCCATTCCCCGCCAGGCGGAGGCACGCCGATGAGTTCCCGGACGGGGGAGCCTTCCCCCACCCGCTGGAGCTGGCTTCCCCCGGCGGGGCTGGCCCTGCTGTATCACGGCCTGGCGCACGACCGTCTGGCGGGCGCCATGCTGACTCTCGCCAGCCTGGCGTTTGTGGTCTGGCGTGAGCTGCGGCTCAGCCGCAGCGGACGCGGTTGGATTGTGCTGCTGTTGGTTGGCATGGTGCTGGGGGCTTTGCAACTTCCCCTCAGTGAACCTCCCTCGGGGCCGATTGGCCCGTTCCCTCTCAGCCTGTTGACCGGCGCCATGCAGGGGCTGCTGATCTGGTTTCTGCTCTCGGATCAGGTGTTGTGGTTGGGAGTCACCCAATGGGTGCTGCTGGCGCTCTCTTCCAGCGTGTCGGTGAGCGGCCCGCTGTGGGGTGTGCTGTGGGGCTTCATCATGGCCACCTTGGTCCAGGGAGGGGTCGCGACGCGGGTGGCGAAAGTCTTCGCGGCGCGGGGAGGCTGGCGGACTGGACTGGTGGCCGGGGGAGTTCTGGCGATCGCCCTCGCCGCGTCCCAGGAAGTGGCCACGCGGATTCGCGCGCTGGAGGAACCGTTTCTGGCGTGGCTGCAGAACCTGATGTACGACCCCCGGCAGGTCGCCCGCTCGTCACAGACCCGCGACATCACCCTGCTGAGCCGGGGGCAGATGGAACTCTCTCCCCGCCCGGTCCTCGACCTCTCCCGCGCACCCTCCCGCCTGCGGACCCAGGTGATGGATGAATTCGATGGGAATTCGTGGTCGACTTCGGCGCTGTTGCGGCAGTCGCGGCGGCCGTTGGAGCCGGCGGTGAAGAACCGGGGGGCTGGCACCCGGCTCGACTTTCTGGTGCTCGAAGATGCGCTCGACCACCTGCCCGCCCCGGCGGGGACCTCGGCGGGGTTCGGGTTCAACGCGACGGTCGATGCCGGGGGGGTGTTGACGGGTGTCGGTCGGGTGCGCGATGGAACGCTGTGGTTCGACCCGCAGGAACTGCTGCCCACCGAGTCGCCTCCGGGACCGGCACTGACCCGGCTTCCCGACCGGCTGCGCGCCGAGTTGACCCCGCTGCTGCACGAGCTGGTGCCCCAGCCGGGAGACTCGTCACAAACCGCCCGCGAACTCGAAGCGTTCTTCCAGCGCGAGTTCGAGTACTCGCTGCAGACCGATCTGCTGACCGATGGGGGTGGGCAGCATCCCTTGACGGTGCTGATCCGCCAGCGGCGGCCGGCGTGGTGCGTGTACTTCGCGTCGGCTCATGCGTTGCTGCTGCGGTGCGCGGGCATTCCCGCGCGGGTGGTGGGGGGTTACCTCGTCCCCGAAGGGGGACCCCTCACGGGGCATGTGGTGGTGCGCGAGCAGGATGCCCACGCCTGGGTGGAGGTCTGGAACGAAACCGAGCAGCGATGGAGGCTGTATGATCCCACGCCGGCGGCTTCGCGCGTCGCAGCGCTCGATCCGTATCAGTCCGCAGGTTGGATGGGGCGGCTGGGACGCGAGTTGCAGTCACTCGCGCGGCGTCTGGCCCTGCGGTTGCGGAATCATCCGGTGAAGGCGCTGGGTCAACTGGTGGGACTGCCGGCGCTACTGGTGTTGATTCCTCTCGCGGCCTGGCGCTGGCGGGTCCGTCGCCAACAGGCGCTGGGCGCGCACCGCGGTGCGCTGGTTCTGACAGCAGCCGACCCGCTGCTCAACCGGGCCCGCCAGGAATTTGTGCGCTCGCTGATCCGCTGGGGGGTGAATCCCGGTCCGCACGAAACCGATGCGGACCTGCTCGAACGCCTGACGCAGCGTGCCGACGCACCGCACCCCAGGGCGCGGGAATTCGTGTCGCGTTACCAACGGGCCCGTTATCAAGAGCTGACAGGAGATGAGGAACTGCTGCGGCTGGCGCAGTTTTAGAGATTGCCCCGCCCCGGTGCCCGGCCTTCCGCGAGGTCC